>JAKLLB010000221.1:0-255 GCA_023150345.1 Aquabacterium sp. | reverse complement strand
GCGCGCGCCTCGGGACCGTGCGCCGCGGCCAGGTGCGCCGGCAGCGCGTCGACGTCGATGATGTCGCGCGCCGACAGGATCAGCATGCGCTGCACCAGGTTCTCGAGTTCGCGCACGTTGCCCGGCCAGTCGTGCCGCAGCAGCGCCGCCAGCGCCGCCGGCGAGAACCCCTGGCAGGCCTTGCCCAGGCGCTTCGAGTGTTTGTCCAGGAAGTGCAGCGCCAGCGGCGCGATGTCGTCGCGGCGCTGGCGCCGC
>JAKLLB010000220.1 GCA_023150345.1 Aquabacterium sp. | reverse complement strand
ACGACCCGGCTGTATGGCGGCAGCGGCCTGGGCTTGACGATTACCCGCCGGATTGCGGAAGCGATGGGGGGAACGGTTGGAGTACGCAGTCTGCCGGATCAGGGCAGCTGCTTCTGGTTCACCGTTTGCCTGCCACAAGCCAGCGGCACGCTACTCGAATTTTCCCTGCAGGCATCCGATGTCCTCCAGCAATTGCGGGAAAACTGCCGGCAACGCCGGGTACTGCTGGTAGACGACGAGCCGATCAACCGGGAAATTGCCCAGGCCCTGCTCGAGGATGCCGGCCTGACTCCGGATATTGCCCGCGACGGTGTCGAGGCCAGCCACTTGGCCAGGCTGCAGAATTACGACCTGATCCTGATGGACATGCAGATGCCGCGCATGGATGGAATCGAAGCCTGCCGGCAAATTCGCCAGCACAGCGGCAATACCCGGGTACGCATTGTCGCGATGACCGCCAACGCCTTTGCCGACGACAAAGCCCGCTGCCTGGCGGCCGGAATGAACGATTTCCTGGTCAAGCCGATCAAGCCGCAAGACTTCTACGCCCAATTGCTACGCTGGCTGAGCTGATCGTCAGCCCCCCGTGGTCGGACGCCGGATAGCATTCTCAAAATGCCGTTTTTTCACGGTCGACCGTGAAAATCGGCAAAAACCCCGGAGGCCTGACGG
>JAKLLB010000021.1 GCA_023150345.1 Aquabacterium sp. | reverse complement strand
ACCATGTGGCAGGGCATCACCATGCAGCAGGATGCCGGCGGCGCCTCGATCCAGGCCGACCCATTCTCGACCTGGGCCGGCAAGGTGTCGCTGGTCGGCGGTATCGAGGCCCGGCACGAGAGCATCCACGGCGATGTCGACGCCACCTCCAAGCGCAGCACCAGCAGCTATCGCCAGGGCGGCTGGCAGGAGGGCAACAACAAGCCCATCAACGGCAACTACACGGTCACCGAAGTCTTCGCCGAGACCGTGGTGCCGCTGCTGGCCAACGTCCGGGCGGCCAAGGCGCTGGACCTGAATGCTGCGTTGCGCGACACCGACTACTCCACCAGCGGCCGAGTCAACACGTGGAAGCTCGGCCTGAGCTACACCCCCACGGACGGCGTGCTGTTGCGCGGCACGCGTTCGCGCGACATCCGCGCGGCGAGCTTCAACGAGATGTTCCTGCAAGGCCAGAACAACAGCGCATCGGTCATCGATCACGGCTCCATGGTCAATGGCACGGCGCCCACCGTGCCCGTCGTGCAGGCACAAACCGGCAATCCGAATCTGCGCCCGGAGATCGCCAAGTCGGACACGCTGGGCGTGACGCTGCAGAACGTGGGCGTACAAGGACTGAGGGCGTCGCTGGACCTGTACCGGATCGACCTGGGCGACGCGATCGCGCAGGTCACGCCGCAGGCCGTGCTCAACGGCTGCTATGGCGTGGGTGCAACGAAGAACGAACAGCTGTGCGACTTCATCTCGCGGGATGCGAACGGCACGCTCAGCCTGATCCGCGTGCCCTACGTGAACCTGCAGCGCATCAAGACCTCGGGTGCCGACCTGGAGCTGGCCTACCGCTTCAAGCTGGCCGGCGGCGACATGATGCTGCGCCTGCTCGGGTCCCATGTGCGCGAGTTCATCATCAGCGACGGTGTCGCGGCCATCGATCGGGCGGGTGAAATGTCGGTGGGCACCACCCAGGGCGCGGCCAAGGGCGGACCGAAGAACCGCGCCACGCTCTCGGGCACCTACCGCCGCGGCCCATGGGTCGGCTTCGCCCAGGTGCGCCATGTGGGGGGCGGTGTGATCGACGCCAACCCGACGACCCAGCGCACCCTGTATGACAACAAGGTTCCATCCAAGACTTATGTCGACGCCTCGGTGGCCTACACGCTTTGGGAGGGCGGCGACCGCGGCTCGCTCACACTGTTCGGCAAGGTGAACAACTTGTTCGACGTGACGCCGCCCATCATCGCGGAGAGCCTGAACGCCCCGCGCGCCACCAACTTCGTGTTCTGGGACCTGGTCGGCCGCGCCTGGGCGGCCGGCCTGCGCTTCACTTACTGACCCGCGCGCAACGCCGGGCCTGGCCGCACCCAGGACTGCGCCGAACCGCCACGGCGCGGTGTCCACTCATCGCCGATCCGCAGCCCACTGGGGCGGGATCGGCGATTCGCCCGTCCCCTGACGTGCCCTTAACGCGTCTTAACGCAGTTCACAGGTCTATCCCCGCTGACGGGCGAGCCATGGATGCCAATCATCGGGCCGGTACACGCAACGCATGTCCAGCCCGAGGAGTACGGCATGAACACCCATCATCCATCGCCCATCCGTCGCATCGCCGCAGCCGCCTTCGCGGCCTGCGGCGCCCTGTGGCTGCACCCGGCCTCGCACGCCCAGACCGCTGCGGTGGCCGCGGACAGCCGCGGCGACGCACCCAAGGGTGAACTGCAGACGGTCACCGTCACAGCCGAGCGCAAGGCCAAGAGCATCCAGAAGACCTCGATCGCGCTGGAGGCGGTTTCCGGCACCGACATCGCCGAGCAGGGGCTGTCCAGCGGTGCCGAGATCCTGAAGAACGTCGCCAACGTCGAGGTCCAGGGCGCCGCGCGCGGCAGCATGATCGCCATCCGCGGCATCGGCTCGGACCTGCCGCCGGGCATGGGCGAGTCGGCGGTGTCGACCAACTACGACGGCATCTACAACTTCCGCGCCGAGATGACCACGCTCGGCCTGTTCGATCTCGACCGGGTGGAGGTGCTGCGAGGCCCGCAGGGCACGCTCTACGGCCGCAACGCCGCCGCGGGCGCAGTGAACTTCATCACCCGCGATCCCAGCCTGAAGGGCGGCACTGATGGCCAGGCCGCGCTGGAACTGGGCAGCCATGGCCTGTTCCGCGGCGAGTTCGGTGCCAATGCGAAGCTGGGCAAGTCCGTCGCACTGCGCATCTCGGGGGCATCGATCAGCCGCGACGGCTTTCTCTCCGACGGCTTCAACGACGCCCAGGCCAGCGCGGTGCGCATCAAGGCGCTCTACCAACCCAGCGCGGACACGCGACTGGTGGCCGGGCTTGAGCACCTCCGCCTGGGCGGCAAAGGCCCGGGCTTCATCGCACAGGACAACTGGAACAACGCAGGCACCCGCCTGCAGGCCGCCGTGGCGCCCACGCCCGGTCTGGAGCAGGTCGGTTACCAGAACTACAGCGCCGACAAGACCTGGCTGCAACTGGACCAGAACCTCGGTTTCGCCACGCTCACCTTGATCCCGGCGCACCAGAGCGGTTCGGGCATCGTCTACCGCAAGTACGACTCCTCGCGCCCGCCGGGCTCGGAGGAGCAGTTCAATGCGGATCCTGCCGTGGCGCGCCAGAACAGCATCGAGGCCCGCCTGGCCTCGCGGCCTGGCGCGTCGCTCGAGTGGGTGGCCGGACTCTACGGATACGACATGCTCAACGTGCAGAACTGCCTGGCCAACATCAGCTGCACCAGCAGCCTGGGTACGCGCGACACCACCACCTCGAAGGCGATATTCGGCCAGGGGAGCGTGCCGCTGGGTGCGGGCCTGCGCGCCGTGGCCGGCGTCCGCCACACCCGCGACCACAAGACGGCCATCGGCGGCCTGGACGGCCACTGGCGCAGCACCGACGGCAAGCTCGGTGCCGAGCTCGACCTCGGCGCCAACGCCATGACCTACCTCACCTATGCCACGGCCTATCGGCCCGGCGGCTTCAATTCTTTGCCGGGCGCCAGTGGCACCTTCAACTCCGAGAAGCTCAAGTCGATCGAGCTGGGCTTGAAGAGCCGCTGGCTCGGCAACCGCCTGCAGTTCAACGGCGCGCTGTTCCGCTACGACTACCGCGACTACCAGGCGGTCGACTTCGCGTTCACCGTCACCGGCCTGGCCGCCAACTTCCGCAACGTACCCAAGCAGACCATCCAGGGCGCCGAGGGCGAGGTGCGCGCCGTGTTCGACAACGGCGCGAGCCTGCGGCTGGCACTGAACGTCCTGGACGCGACGCTGGGCGACCTGCGCGTGACCAACTTCGACAACAGCACCACCTCGCTGGCCGGCCTGCCGCTGCCGCATGCGCCCAAGACCTCGGTGAAGCTGGGCACCGAGTTCCCGATCGCCCTGCCCGGCGGCTCGACGCTCACCCTGCGCGCCGACGCCCGCTACACGGCGCGGCAGTACGTGTCGCTCAACGAGTCCGACGCCACGCTGCAGCCGGCTTACAGCCAGGCCGACCTGTCGGCGCAATGGCGCAGCGCCGACGACCGCTGGGGCCTGAACCTCTACGTGAAGAACGCCACCGACTACGTGCCCAAGGTGGCCAACTTCGTGGGCTGGACCCTGGTGGGCAATCCGCGCACCTATGGCGCCGTGCTGACCACCCGATTCTGAATCCGTGATGACCATCCAACACACACTCCACCCCAGCGCGCGCGCCACCGTTCGGGTCGCCGCCCTGGCGCTGCTGCTGGCGACAGCGCTCGCGTCCACCGCCCAGGTGCCGCCGGCGCCGCCGGCCACCGCCCGCGCCACGCCCGCGGCCTCGGCGTTCCTGACGCTGTACCCGGGCATCGACTCCACGCGCGAAGCCGAGCGCGTGCGCGCCTACCGCGCCGCCAATGCCGCGCTGAAGGCGCGCGGGCCGATCGACGTGGCCAGGCTGGTGCGCGGCGAACTGCCCCCGGACACCCCCGGCCTGGGACCGGTGATCCGGGTGACCGAGGACTGGGTGCGCTACCAGAACGCGCGCGTCGACCCCGAAAACCCGCTGCGCCACGACCGCGCGGCCGCTCGCGCGGCGGGCCACGCCGACATCCTGGCCTACCCGACCTTCGGTGCGCACGACGACACCTTCATGGTGCCCTACCCGCCGGCGGCGCGCGACACCCTGCTGGTGAGCGACCTCAACCACGTCGTCACGAACCTGCGCCCCATCCACCCCGGTGACACGCTGTACCTGGTGGCCGACGAGCGCGAGCTGATCGACCTCACGCCCAGCGCGGGCTCGATCTACCGCAGCGTGGCCATCAACACCCGCGGCAGCGTCTACAACCAGCGGGGCGAGAAGGTCAACGAGGTGGTGTTTCGCGTCACCGAAAGCGTGAAGCTCTACCGCGACCCGGCCGACGCGCCCCGCAACCCCGGCTTCTTCGACATGTGGGAGGCCCCCGACTGGCAGTCGCGCCCGGCCCATGTCTACACCGACGCCGACTGGGAGCGCATCAAGACCGTCTGGCGCCAGGAGCAGCGTCGCGGCGCCATGCCGCGCTACTGGGAGGACGTGCAGATCGGCGAGCGGCCCACGCCCACGCTCGACGGCCCCATTCTCGCCTCGGTGTCGCCGGTGCCGCCCTGGGGCATGGGCGCGGGCGGCAGCCGCACGCTCAAGCGCGAGATCCTGGCCCAGGACCGCACGCTGATCCGCGGCCGCCAGGACGGCATCTGGCGCCTGCCCAAACGTTCCGACTACGTAGCCACGCCGCCGCCGCAACCGGCAGGGGCTGGCGCACTGCCGCCGATGCCCGACGCCGGTGCCATCACCACCACCGACATCCACCGCGACGGCGAACGGCGCAGCCCGCTGGTCAACTACATGGGCCGCGACATCGCCATCCGCCATCTGGGCAACTGGATGGGCGACCATGGCTGGCTGCAGCAGATCGGCTGGTCGATCATGGATCCGCGTGGCCATGCCGCACGCGGCAAGCCGGTGCCTGCCAACCCGGCCGCGGTGCGCTACCTCGAGCGCGTGCCCGCGCTCAAGGGCCGCTACGTCAGCGAGCACGGCCTGACGCAGGACGTGGCGCTGGTGCAGTCGGAAGTGGTGGGCAAGCGGGTGGTCGACGGTGCCTTCCTGGTGGAGCTGGTGTGGTGGATCGAGACCATAGACGGCCACATCTGGGAAGAAGGCGGTGCGCTGGTGCGGCTGCCTTCCAAACGTTCATCGTGAGCGTGCCGACATGACGCCTGCACAACGCCCCCTCGCCTACCTGACCCTCTGGGCCGCCGCGCTCGTCTCGACCGGCGCGTCGACGCAACCGCTGCCCGCTTCGGCACCTGCGGGCATGCCGCCCGGGCCGCCGCCTGGCGCGGCTGCGCCCGATGGCCCACCCGGCGGCCCGCCGGGCATGCCGCCGATGATGGCGCCCGAGCCGTTGACCCGCATCGCGCTGGCGATCGACGAGGCCCACGTGCACCGCGGCGCCGTGGCCCGCGTGCAGGCGCGCAGCGTCACGCCCGAGGGCGGGCGCCAGGTGCGCATCGTCGGCACCGCGGATCAGGTCAACGGTCTGGTCGTCCAGGGACGCGCGCGCTTCACGCTGGCCGACTCCACCATCGACCTTGCCGGCAAGGGAAAGAACGACTTCGCCGGCATCGCCGCCGGCGCGCTGGCCAAGGACGACGCCGCGCTGACGCTGCGGCGCGTGACGATCGTCACCCGCGGGATCGTCTCCAGCGCGGTGACGGCCACCGACCGCTCGACCCTGCACGTGCAGCACGCGCGGCTCGTGGCGATGGGCGGCGCCGCCCCCAGCGGCTATGTTCGTCGCATCGGCCCGGGCATGATGGAGCCGCCCACGCCGCTGGGCATCGTCGGCACCGCCCGCACCACGCTGGTGATGGGCAGCGCGCACGCCACGTACGACCGCTGCCACATCGAGGCCGACGGCTGGGGTGCGATGTCCACCGACGCCGCGCGCGGCGCCACCCTAGTGGTCAACGACAGCCGCATCGTCGTTCGCCGCAGCGGTTACGGTGCCTACGCCGACAACGGCGCGAGCGTGACGCTCAACCGTTCCGTGCTCGACGTGGCCACGTTCGGCGGCGTCATTGCCGGGCAGGCCACGCTGGCGATGAACGACGTCACCAGTCTCTCGCGCGGCAATACCGTGATGATTCACAGCGTGATGGGCAGCGGCACCGAGCTGGCCACGCTCACGCTCGAGGGTGGCGCTCTGGCCTCCACCAACGCCGCCATCCTGGTCAAGAGCGCCAACGCCGACATCACCATCAAGCGCACCAGGTTGCGCGCCGACAACGGCGACCTGCTGCTGGCTGTCGTCAACGACGACACCCACCGCTCGCGTGCGGCCGCCGGCGTGGCCGTGCCCGGCACGCGAGCGCACTTGCGCCAAACCCGACTGCAGGGCAACGTGCTGAACCTGGACACCGAGCGTGCGCTCGCGGTGGCCTTCGTGGACAGCACGCTCGAAGGGCGCATCCACGAGGCCACAGTGAGCCTGGACGAGCGCAGCCGCTGGATAGCCACCGCCGACTCGAAGGTGACATTGGCTGCGCCATTCGACCTCGCTCGAGTGGACGCCCGCTCCGGCGTGACGATAGAGGCCGCCGCCGGCAACAGCGGCGCGCCGCGCGGCCGCCATGCGCTGCCCGGTGGCGGCACGCTGCTGGTGCAGTAGACACCGGTGGCGTGGCCGCTCGCGCTACCGCGGCGCGCGGCGCGGGCGCCGGGTCGCGACGTACATGCCAGGCAGGATCAGCAGGGCTCCCACGACGTGGTAGCCCTGCGGCGGCTCGTCCAGCAGCCACCAGGCCAGCAGCGCACCGTAGATGGGGGCGAGGTACATCACCAGCGCCGCCCGCGCCGCACCCAGTTCGCGCTGCAGGAAGCCATAGGCCAGATACGAGAACAAGCCTGGCAGCAAGCCGGCCAGCACGATCAGACCGAGTGCGCGCCCATCGAGGCCGTTGGGCAGCGCCCACCACTCCCAGGCGGCGAACGGCAGCAGGATCACGAGGCCGCCGGCCGAGATGCCGCACAAGCGTTCGACATCGTTGAGCCGTGTCGTCCAGCGGCGCAGCAGCAGCGAGTAGCCGATCCACGACGCGGTGGCGGCGACAATCCACAGGTCGCCCGCGGTGAACCGCACCGCCAGCAGCACCGCCGGGTCGCCGCGCGCAACGACGAACAGCACCCCGGCCAGGGCCATCGCCATGGCCAGGTGCTGCGCGCGTCCCAGGTGCTCGCCGAGCAGGCGCTGGCTGCCCAGGGCAATGCCGATCGGCGCGGCGGCGTAGATCAGACCGATGTTGGTGGCGGTGGTGCTGCGCCCGCCCAGGTACACCCAGGCGCCGCAGATCCACATGCCCAGCGCACCCAACACCAGCATCTGGCCCGCCTCGGCGCGCATGCGCCCGGGGCGTGCGCGCAGAGAGCGCAGGCACATCGCCAGCAGCACGCCGCAGACGATGCCCCAACGGCCGAAGGCGAGGATGTGCGGCGGCACGATGGGCCCGGCCGCGCGCGCGATCAGGTAGTTCGACGACCAGACCGCGGGCAGCAGCCAGAACAGCACCGCAGCCAGGCGGTGGCGAGCGGGCCCACCGGTAACGGATGGGGCGGGTCCGCGCTCGGCCATCTCGCTCCTAGACGATGTGCAGGTAGCGCGCGGCGCGCCCCGTGCCTTCGACGCTGAGGTCGGCAAAGGGGTTGCGGCGCGTATCGGTCACCACCTGGTAGAGCTTGTAGAGCTGCGGCAGGAACACCGCCCAGTTGGCGATTTCCTGGCAGGCGTGGGCGGCCCATACCTTGCCCGCGGCTTCGTCTTCCTTCTTGCGGCCGCCAATGGCCGAACTGCGCCCGACCACGCCGGCGTCGCTGGCCGACCATTGGTGCACCCGGTAGCCCATGGGATCGCCGGCTCGCATTTCCTCCTCCGTAAGCCCCAGCCCTGCCACGATCATGACATGGCGGTATTCGATGACATCGCGCACCGCTGCTGGCACATCGTCCAAGCGCTCGAAGCGGATGTACAGGTTCTGGCGCCGACCGTCGTTCCAGGTCTGTGGTGCGTTGTGGATGGCGCCGATGGGATTGCCGTGCCTGGGCGGCACGGGCCATTCCAACGGCTCGTGCTGCTCTGGGTGCCAGAGGATGAAGCCCTTTTCCATGTTCATCCAGAACCAGTCGATCATGCGCGGCGTCACGCCGTCGAGCTGCCAGTCGAAATGCGTGCCCAGGGCATCGTAGGTGGTGGTGATTTCCACGGTCGTCCTCTCGTGCAGTTTCCAGCGTTGGTTCGTTGGGGCCAGGGGCCGGGCATTCAGCCTAGCGCGCTCGCGCGTCATTGACCAAGCGCGAATCGCGCTGGCTGGCATTCCTGGCGGCGATGGCTGGCGCAGACGGCGCCACAGCTGGCGCTACAGCGTGCCACGCGCATCGCGCGCGAACTCGTCGGTCGGTCGCTCGAGCAAGAAGGTGCCGACGAAGTCGCGCCCTGGCTGCACGAACGGGAATGCCGTCTGGGTGGCCCAAGGCGGCGGCGTGAGCGTGGGCGCCACCTCGCGCATCCACTGCCGCCAATCGGCGAAGGTCTCGAACCACAACTCGGTCAGGCGGTCCCAGTGGTGCAGCACGCTCTCGGGGGGTGGGCGGCGCCCCGCTGGCCACTCACCCGGCAGCGGCAAGGGCTGCTTGTGCGCCAAGGTGCTGAAGATGCGCCAGGCACCACCGGCGCGCACCAGCTGCGGCACCAGCGTCTCGAGAAACCAGCGCTCGCCCTCCGCCGGCAACACCCCGGCCGGATAGGCCGACAAGGTGGTCCAGCGCAGCACCTGGCGCTCGCCCGGCTGCACGTCGGCGCCGACGAAATCGTCGGTCGGCTGCGCCGCGAAGAAGCCAGCGGCCACGCGTGGCCACTGAGGCGGTACGCTGAACGCGAGGTTGCCCCGGGGCCCCGGCTCGGGCATCTCGCGCCACCAACCTTCGGTGACGCGCCAGTTGAAGTAGCCCGCGCCTCGTGCGTCGGGTGGGGCATCGACCGGCAGGTAGCTGTCGTGGCGCACCAGCCAGGGGCCGAAGCGGCGGTTGATTTCGGGTGCGTGCTCGCGCCAGTACCAGCGCTCCATTGCCGCGACGTGTTCCATCGCGATGTCGTGCATGACGATGCTCTTGAGCATGATGTGGGGCCTTCGGTGGAAGCGATCGCTGTCTGGCGTGGTGGACTCCGGCACGGTCGGGTCAGTCCGCGGTTCCGACGTACAGGTGCCGCAGGCGCGGGTCGCGGCGGATGGGCGCGGCAGGGCCGGACAGGGCGAAGCGCCCGTGCTCCATGATGTGGACTTCGTCCGCCAGGTCCAGCGCCCGCTCCACGTCCTGCTCGACGATGAGCATCGTCATGCCGGCCTGACGCAACTGCGCCAGTGCCAGGTACAGGCGGTCCATCATGATCGGCGCCAGGCCCAGGCTGATCTCGTCGAACACGACCAGCCGGGGCTGCGACATCAGTGCACGGCCGATGGCCAGCATCTGCTGCTGGCCACCCGACATCGAGGTGCCGGCGTGGTAGCGACGCTCCTTCAGGTCGGGGAACAGCGCGTACACACGCTCGAGCCGTTCGGCGCGCACTGCCGCGGTCACCGAGCGCGCCGGTAGCAGCAGGTTCTCCTCGACCGACAACGGCGCGAAGATGCGCCGGCCCTCCAGGCACTGCGCCAGTCCCAGGCGGGCTATGTGGTGCGCGGGCCTGCCGGTCACGTCCTGACCGTCGACGAGCAGCGTACCGGCCGTGGGTCGGATGGTGCCGCTGATCACCTGCGACAACGTCGTCTTGCCCGCGCCGTTCGTGCCCAGGATGGCGACCACCTGGCCGGGCCACACCGCGAGATCGACGCCATCGAGCACCCGTGCCTGGCCGTAGCCGGCGCAGATGCCTCGCAGTTCGAGCACGGGTGCCCGCACGGCACCAGTGGCGACAGGGGCGGCGCAGGCGTGTCCCGTGGTGTCGTCCGGCAACGCGGTGGCCGCATCGTGGGCGCGCGGCGAGGCATGCGCCGTGCCGAGGTAGACCGCGGCCACCTCGTCGCTGGCCAGCACTTCGCGCGTGCTGCCCTCGGCGAACGTCTTGCCGAAGTGGATGACCAGCAGCCGCTCGCAGCACTCGCGCACCACGCGCAGCACGTGCTCGATGATGACGATGCCCTGCACCTGCGAGCGCAGCGAGCCGATGAGTTCGATGAGTTCGCTCACCTCGTGGTCCACCAGTCCGGCGCCGACCTCGTCGAGCAGCAGCACCTTGGGCTCCAGCGCCAGCGCGCGCGCCACCTCGAGTCGCTTGCGACGCAGCAGCGGCAGTTCGCGGCAGGGCCACTGCGCAGCGTCGGCCAGGCCGCTGCGCTCGAGAATGGCATCGCAGGCCTGGCGCGCCTGTGCGCCCGAGCCGAACGGATGCAGTGAGAAGCGCGCAGCGAGCAGGTTCTCGCGCACCGTCATGTCGAGAAAGGGCCGCGGGATCTGGTAGGTGCGGCCGATCCCCTTGCGCGCGCGTTCGCTGGCCGCCAGCGCCGTCACGTCCTCGCCGTCGAAGCGGATGCGACCCTCGCGCGGGCGCAGCGCGCCGCCGAGCAGTCCGATGAGGGTGGACTTGCCGGCGCCGTTCGGGCCAATGACGCCCAGCACCTCGCCGCGGTCCAGCCGCAGGCTGACGTGGTCGATGGCGGTGACGCCGCCATAGCGCATGACCAGACCATCGGCTTCGAGCAGGGCCGGTGTCATGGCGCGGGCGCGCTGCGGTGACCGCGGGCGGACGCAAGGCCGACCAGACCGCGCGGGGCGTAGCGGATAACGACGATCAGGATCAGTCCGGTGATGGCGATGTGCAGCGCCGGGGTGTCGGCCAGCGCTTCGGACAGGGCAACCACGAACACCGCGCCCACCGCGGGCCCGGCGCGCAGCCCCTGCCCACCGATGATCACCACCGACAGGACATTGACGGTCCACTGCAGGCCGAACATGCCGTAGGGCTCGACCGCGCCGAGCTTCAGGCCCTGTGTCGCCCCGGCCAGTCCCGTCAGGAAGCTGGCGAGCATGAACACCGCGAGCTTGATGCGGAACGGCCGCACGCCGATCTGTGCCGCGGCGTCTTCGTCGTCGCGCACTGCGCGCAGCAGGATGGAAAAGCGCGAGCCGGTGGCCGCCGTCATCACGGCGGTGGTGAGCGCGACCAGGCCCAGCGCGATCCAGAACAAGGGTCGCGGCCCGGGCGGATCGACAGCCAGGAACAGCCCGGTAGCACCACCGAAGCCCTGATGGTTCACCATGAACAGGCGCAGTGCCTCGGCCAACGCCAGCGTGCCCACCGTGAAGTAGAGCCCACGCAGGCGGAACACCGCCTTGGACACCCCCAGCGCCAGCAGAGCCGCAACGCCGCCGCCCGCGGCAATGGCCGCCCAGAACGGCCACCCGAGCCGGTTGACGGCGCCCGTCATCGCATACGCGCCGATGCCGAGGAACGAGGCCGTGCCCAGCGACACCAGGCCGCCATAGCCGGCCAGCAGGTTCCAGGCCTCGGCCAGCGTCAGCAGGATGAGCAGGCGAAAGCCGATCTCCAGTGCGTAGTCCGACAGCATCGGCGTGACCAGCACCAGCGCCAGCATTGCCGCGGGCACGATCAGCCGCGGCATCTGGCGGCGCGGGCCGCCCGCGACCATGAGATCCATGTTGCGCACAGTCATCGGGTCCTCCCGGCCCGGGCGATGCCCTCGGGCCGCAGGGCCAGCACGAGAAGGAAGAGCCACAACCCCACCAGATCGCGGTAACCGTCACCGAACACCACGGCCCCGACGCTCTGCAGCAGCCCCATCGCGATGCCCGCCACCAGCGTGCCGAAGATGTGGCCCACGCCACCGAGCACCACGATCGCGAAGCTGATCAGCAGGTAGCTGCCGCCGGAGCTGGGCGTGAACGAGAAGGCGGTGCCGATCAGCACTCCGCCCATCGCCGCGCACGCCGCGCCGAGCGCGAAGGTCCAGGCGTGGACCTTGCGCACGTCCACGCCCATCACCGCCGCGGCCTGCGGATCGGCCGAACTGGCACGCAGCGCACGCCCGAAAGCGGTGTGCGCCACCAGCAGGTGTACGGCGCCGACGATCAGCACCGACAACACGAAGCCGATGAGGTAGACCTCCGGCACCGTGATCGGCCCGAGCGACACCGGCCGCGCCGTGTATGGGGCTTCGAGCGTGCGAGTGTCGGCGCTGAAGGACAGCTGCAGCAGGTTCTGCACGATGATGGACAGGCCGAACATCGTCATCATCGGTGCCTCCATGCCCTTGCCGGCCAGCGGCGCGATCAGCAGCCGCTGCAGTGGCAGCGCCAGCAGCGCCATGACCGCGCCGACCACGAGCAGGCCCGCCAGTGGATCGACGCCGGTGGTCGCCATCAGGAACGAACTGAGGTAGGCCCCGCAGATCAGCAACTCGCCATGGGCCAGGTTGACCAGGCGCATCACGCCCAGCGCCACCGACAACCCCAGCGCAATCAGCGCGAGGATGCCGCCCAGCAGGAAGCCGCTGGCCAGGCTGCTGGCGATGACATCGACGCTCAGCATGGGTCGGCAGGCGGGGAACCAGGGCTCACTTGGATGCCGGCAGCGGGAAGATCAGCTTGCCGTTGGCGCGGTCCTTGGGCCAGACGACGACCGACTTCCCGCCCTGCCACTGCATCAGCGTGATCGGGATCGCCGACGCGTTCGCAGCGTCGAACTTCACCGGACCGACGACGTAGGTTTTCTGGGTCCTCGCAATGGCGGCGTTGATTTTCTCGCGGTCGAGCGAGCCGGCCGCGGCGATCGCATCGAGCAGCACCTGCGCTGCGGCATGCGAATCGGCGATGTGCTGGCTCTGCGACTGCCGCATCTCGGTCTCGAAGCGCTTGGCCAGCTCGGCCGCGCCGGGGTACGGGAAGCTCGGGTCCCAGTAGCCACCAACCAGCACACCGTCGGCCAGCTTGCCCGTGGCCTGCGCAAAGTACTCGGGCTCCGCGCCTTTCTCCATCACCAGCAGCTTGGGCATGAAGCCGGCCGCAGCTATCTGCTTGCGCATCGCGATGGCCTGCGGCGGGATGGCATCGACCAACGCGATCTCGGCCCCCGATGCCTTGGCCTGCGCCACCATGGCCGTGAACTGCTGGGTGTCGACCGGGAACGCGGTGTTCTGCACCACCTCGTAGCCGCCGGCCTTGGCTGCCTCGGGCCAGAGCTTGCCGCCGACCACCGCGCCGTCGGGGCCGTTGTCGGCCAGGATGGCGATCTTCTTGTTCGTCGCCAGGCCCAGGTCGGCCATCATGCGAAACGGTGCCAAGGCAAGATCGGGCTCGTCGAAGAAGATGCTCCAGGCGTAGTGCCACTTGCGCACCGCCTTGAACGCCTGCAGCGGGTTGCAGCCGGTGACCAGCGGCACCTTGCGGCGTTCGGCCACCAACGCGCCGGCATTCACCAGTGCCGGGGTGCACGAGCCGAGCATGGCGACGACCTTGTCGCGCGAGAGCAGCGACTCGGTATTGCTCGCCGTGACGTTCGGGTCGGTCTTGTCGTCGCGCACGACCAGGCGAACCGGCCGCTTCTTGCCGTCCACGGTGAGGCCGCCGTCCTTGTTGACGTCCTTGACCGCGGTTTCGTAGCCCCACTTCTGGTAGGCACCGAATCCCGCCAGCGGCCCCGACAGCGGCAAGGACGCGCCGATCAGCACCTCATCGGCTGCCAGCGCCGCGCTGCCGGCAGCCAGCCCGAATGCCGCAGCGGCCAGCAAGCGGCATCGCGCGGTCATCATCGTGTTCGTCGTCATGGCCTGCTCCTGCGCTGTGGTAGCGGTGATGCGCGATCAGAACGCCACGTTCGCCGCGCCCTTGAGCGCCAGCATCGCGCGCGCCTCCTCGGGCGTTGCGATCTCGTAGCCGAGTTCCTCGAGCAGGTGACGGATCTTGCGCACCTGCGCGGCGTTGCTGGTGGCCATCTGGCCACGACCGAGGTAGAGGCTGTCTTCCAGACCGACGCGTACATTGGCGCCCATGATGGCGGCGTACGTCAGCAGCCCCATCTGGTGGCGGCCGGCGGCCAGCACCGACCAGTGGTAGGCGTCGCCGAACAGCCGGTTGGCGGTGTCTCGCATGAAGGTCACGCACTGCGGATCGGGGCCGATGCCGCCGAGGATGCCGAAGATGGTCTGGATGAAGAACGGCGGCCTGACCAGCCCGGCGTCGACGAAGTGCGCCAGGTTGTACAGGTGGCCGACGTCGTAGCACTCGAACTCGAAGCGGGTGCCGCAACCTTCGCCCAGGTCGGCCAGGATGTGGCGGATGTCGCGGAAGGTGTTGCGGAAGATGATGTCCTCGGTGCCTTCCACGTAGGCCTGCTCCCAGGGGTACTTCCAGGTCTTGATCTTCTGCGCCGCGGGGTGGATCGAGAAGTTCATCGAGCCCATGTTCAGCGAGGCCATCTCGGGCTTGAAGCGCAGCGGCGGCGCCAGCCGCTCGGCCAACGTCATCTTGGTCGAGCCGCCGCTGGTGATGTTGATGACCGCGTCGGTGGCGCGCTTGATCGGCCCGAGGAACTGCGCGAACACCTCGGGGTCTGCGCTCGGGCGGCCGTCGTTCGGGTCGCGTGCATGCAGGTGCAGGATGGCCGCGCCGGCCTGGGCGGCGTCGATCGCCTGCTCGGCGATCTGCGCCGGGGTGAGCGGAAGGTACTCCGACATCGTCGGCGTGTGGATCGCACCGGTGACGGCGCAGGTGATGATCACCTTGTTGGGCTTCTTTGCCATGGGTATGCTCCTTGCGGCCACGCGGGGCTTGGGGTCGGGGTCAGCGCTCGTCGGCGGCGTTCATGGCCTTCAGGTGGGCCAGCACGCGCGCGCGCAGCGCCGCCTGCTCCTGCGGTGTCCAGCGCATGAAGCCTTCGCCGCTTTTCATGCCCAGGCGCCCTTGCTCCACGAGCTGCGCCAGGTAAGGCGATGGCGCGGGGCGGCTGTCGATGGCCGGCAGCACGGTGCCGTGGATGGCCAGCGTGAGGTCGGTGCCCACGAGGTCGGCGTTCTCCAGCGGGCCCAGCACCGGCAGGCGGCGGCCGAAGCTGGCCTTGACCACCGTGTCGACCGTGCGTGCGTCGCACACGCCGGCTTCCACCAGCGCAATGGCCTCGCGCCACAGCGCATGCTGCAGGCGGTTGCCGATGAAGCCGGGCACGTCCTTTTCCACCATGGCCGGTGTCTTGCCAACAGCGGCCAGCAGGTCGGCCATGCCTTGAGCCAGGGCCGGGTCGGTGTGCGGAGTCTTGATCACCTCCACCAGCGGGACCAGGTAGGGCGGGTTCCACCAATGTGTGCCCATGGCCCGGCGGCCGGTGCGCAGACCGTCCATGATCTGCGTGATGGGGATGACCGAGGTGTTGCTGGCCAGCAGCGCCGAGGCCGGTGCGAGCTTTTCCAGGCGCTGGAACAGTTCGCGCTTCCAGCCGAGGTTCTCGGGGCCCGCCTCGAAGACGACATCGGCCTGCGCCACTGCCTCTGCCAGTTCACCCTCGGGCTGCACGCGTTGGGCGGCGTTCACGTCCTGGCCCAGGTCGGCCAGGTTGCGGGCGACGCGCTCGCGCAGCGTGGCCAGTGCGCGCTCGTCGACGTCGTGCACCTGCACCCGGTGGCCGGCGGCAGCGAAGACCTGGGCGATGCCGTGGCCCATCAGTCCGGCACCGATGACGGCAATGCGCTTGCTGGGTGGCGTGAACACGGCGGCGCTCATCCTGCGGTGTAGCCACCATCGGCGTAAACCGTGTGGCCGGTGTGGAAGTCGCTGGCCCGCGAGCACAGGAACAGCAGGGGGCCAGCCAGGTCTTCGGGCTCGCCCAGGCGGCCCATCGGCACGCGCGCGAGGAAGCCGGCGCGCACCGCGTTGGCCCGCTCGTTGTCCTCGAACATCCAGGCCGTCAATGGCGATCGGAAGACCGTGGGTGCGATGGCGTTGACGGTGATGCCGTGCTTGCCCCACTCGCAGCCCAGCGCGCGCGTCAGGCCGTCGGTGGCGGCCTTGGACGCGCAATACGCGGTGTATCCCGCCGGGTGGCCCAGCTTGCCCCGCGCCGAGCTCATCAGCACCACCTTGGCCTTGATGCCGCGCGGAATCACCCGCTGGCCGAAGGCGCGGCACAGCAACCAGGCGCTGGTCAGGTTGCCGTCCATCACGTTCTCGAAGCGCTCGAGCGACTGCTCGGTGACGGGGCACGGATCGTTCAGCCCCGAGCCGACGACGAGGATGTCCAGGGCGTCGTAGGCCTGGATGGCGGCATCCATGATGGCATCGCAGTCGGCCTCGGTGCCGGGGCGGCGCGCCACGGTGTGGACCTCGGCGCCCAGTGCGCGGCAGGCCTGCGCCGTTTCGGCCATTGACTTCTCGTTGCCCGCGGCCAGCACCAGCCGGGCGCCGGCACCGGCCAGCACCTTGGCCGCCAGGCTGCCGAAGGCGCCCGAGGCGCCGGTGACCACCGCGACCTTGCCGCGCACATCGAACAACGATGCGGGGTGGGTCAGCCAGTCGGGGTTGCCCACCATCACTTCTTCTCCGGGTAGGGCATCGCCACCAGCATGGTGGCCACCTCGTTGCCGTGGTTCTTCACCGTGCGCGTCTCGTTGGGCGGAATGCAGCAGCTGTCCATCGGGCCTAGCACCACCTCCTGGTCGCCGGACTGCACCGTGAGGGCGCCGGCGAGCACGACGTAGACCTTCTCCAGCGGCGAGCTGTCGGGGCCGGCCGAGGCACCGGGCAGGTAGTGCGACAGGCCGACCCAGAACTTCTCGGGTCCGCCCGGCGCAAAGCCCTGCAGTCGCAGCGAACGCACATCGAAGTGGTTGGGCGCCTCGTACGGCGGCGCCTCGCCGAAGCGGGTGACGCGCATGAAGCTCAGCCCTTGCCGTTCTCGAAGCGGTACTTGCCGCTGCGGTCGACGATGGCCACCAGGCGCACGATGCAGCCGTCGCCACCCACCCAGCGCCACGGGAACGCGGCGAAGGTGACGCGCATGCCGGTGACCTTGTCGATCTCGCCGCCGACGTTCTCGATACCGCAGATGCCGTGCTTCAAGATCGCCTGGTGGCAGGGCTCCCACTCGGGGAAGTCCTCGATGACCTTGCGGCCGGTGAGCTTCTCGTATTCCTGGTTGACCTGCGGCAGCAGGCCGTTGGGCCAGCCGGGGCCGTGCGGGCCGATGGCCGTGCCCAGCGGATGGTCGAGCGCCTGGGTGTCGGTGCCGATCATCTTGACCTTCTTCTTGGCGAACCACTCGCCGGCTTCCTTGTAGAAGCCCGGCGAGTAGGCGTAGTACATGCGGCTGTCGGCGTAGTACTTGTGCCAGCCGGTGTTGACGATGACGATGTCGCCCTCGCGGATCTGCGGGCTGGCGGCCTCGAGGTCGGCCGCGGTGATGACTTCCCACTTCTTCTTCGGGATCGACACCACCACGCCCGTGCCGAAGAAGTGCGGCAGCGGCACTTCGTCCATGAAGGGCGTGCCCTCGACCACGTGCGCCGGTGCGTCGATGTGCGTGCCCGAGTGCATCACGGTGGTGATGCGCTGCGTGAGCACGCCGGACTTGGCCATGTTGTGCAGCCGCTCGATCTTCACATCCTCGAAGTAGGGCCAGCACGGTTGCCCCAGGCCCCAGGGGTGGCTCAGGTCGTAGAACTCGAGCCCCATGTCGTTCTTGAGGTTCTCCTGGAATTTCACGCCGCGGATACGGACCATCGGTGCTCCTTGTGCGCGGCAGCTCGCCGCGCGGGTCAGGGGGTTATACTGAACCATATTGCGGTACAGCTGTATCGCTACTCGGTTCTGTGAGATGAACTTTGGACGACAACGCGGCCGCTGCACACCGGGGTTAACCCTAGACTGCGGGCTGCCGGCACAATGCCCCGCATCCCATGGCCCGACCTTCCGACCCACCACTCACCACCGGCAAAGCCAGCGAGCCGCCGGAGCCACGCCACGGCGTGCAGGTGATCGCCCGCGCCGCGGCGGTGCTGCGTGCACTGAAAGACCACCCGGATGGCCTGTCGCTGGGAGAGCTGGCCAAGCTGCTGGCGCTGCCGCGCTCGACCATCCAACGCATCGTCGACGCGCTGGACGCCGAGAACCTCGTCATCGCCGCGTCGCCCACGCGAGGCGTGCGCCTGGGCCCGGCCCTGCTCGCGCTGGCCGCCGCCACCCGCTTCGAGATCGCCGAGCTCGCGCGGCCGACGCTGCAGGAGATCTCGCGCGAGTGCGGTGAAACCGTGGACCTCTCGGTGCTCGATGGCGACAAGCTGGTGTTCGTCGACCAGATCGCCGCGGGCGTGCACCGGCTGCGCGCCGAGTCGGCCATCGGCGTGTCCTTCGCGCTGCACTCCACGGCGCCGGGCAAGGCGATGCTGGCCGCCCTGCCGCTGCAGACTCTGCACAACCTGCGCTCGCGCCTGCGGCTGCTGCGCCTGACGGCGCGCACCATCACCTCGTGGGATGTGCTGGCCGCCGAGCTCGACCGGGTGCGCGCCAGCGGCGTGGCCAGCGACCTCGAAGAAAACTCGCTGGGCATCTGCGCCGTATCGCGCGCCATCGTCCTGCCCAACGGCGAACTCGCGGCGGTGTCGGTGCCCGTGCCCACGCCGCGCTTCGCCGATGCCCGCGCCCACCTCGAGCGCCTGCTCGTCGCCCACTGCGACCGGCTGCAGCAATCCATCGCCGGTGTGCGCACGCAGCGCTGATCAGCCACCGTCGAAACCGATCCTGGCCATCGCCAGATTCGATTTCTCCGCGGGCAGGGCGCTGCCTACCATGCGTGCACACCGACAACGCATGGCCAGGAGGCGTTACCTTGATCAAGTTCCTACTCGCCGCGCGGCGCAAGCGCGAGGACACCCAGGAGCGGTACTTCTACGAGTGGGGCATCATTCACGTCGCCCTGATGATCAGCACGCCTGACGTGATGCGGCTGTTCCGCCGCTACGTGCAGCACTACTCGGTCAGCGACATCGATCCCGGCATGCTCATCCACCCGCTGTCGGACATGCAGTGGGACAACTACGCCGAGCATGTGGTGGACAGCTACGACGACGTGCTGGCCTCGACCCGCGTGCGCGACTACGTGGTGCGCATGCAGCCGCACAAGTTCGGCGATTCGAACTTCGTCATCACGCTGGCCACTGACGAGACCGTGCTCGAGGAGCCTGGCTTCGAGGGCGGTTGCGGCGGCGTCAAGCTCATCCACTTCCTCAAGCGCAAGCCCGGGCTCACCCAGGCGCAGTTCGAGGCCGCGTGGCGCGGTCCGCACGCCGACACCTACCGCCAGCTCAACGCCCGGCGGCCGCTGCTTCGCAAGGCCATCCGCAACCACCCGGTGGCCATAGACGCCGCCAACTTCGCGGGTTCGCTGTTCGAGCGCGGTGACACGTCGGCCGTCTCCGGCATCGAGGAGTTCTGGTTCCGCAACCTCGACGACCTGGCCGCCCTGCGGCGCGACCCCGAGTGGCACCACGCCATCACCGACAGCGAGGCCGGGTTCGTCGACTCCGCCGGCAGCTTCTCGATGGTCACCACCGAACGCGTGATCTACGACTACACCCTGGGCGGACGCAGCAGCCCGAAGGCGGCGGTGCTCGACCCCGAGACCCTCGAAGGCCGCATCTACGCCCAGGGACTGGGCGGCTGGAACGTGCCGCGACCGCTCTGAGGATGAGGGGCGCCGGCCCCTGACACATCCACGTGCGTTAGAAGGCGCGCCGCAGCCGCGGCAGCACCTGCGCGCAGAAGTCCTCGACAAAGCGCGCCTGATTGGGCTGCGGCGAGTGAAACACCAGGTGCCCGAAGCCGAGTTCGACATACGGCCGCACGCGCTCGATGACTTCGTCGGCGTCGTTCGTCACGATGAAGCGACTGGCGGCGCGTTCGATCGGCAACGCATCGGCGCGGCGTTCCATCTCGCGCGCATCCTGCACGTCCAGTTTCTCTTCCTTGCCCAGTGCCAGCGCACCCCAGAAGCGCGTGTGATGCAGCGCCTGCTGGCGGTCGCGGTGGTAGGACAGCTTCACCTCGATCATGCGGTCGATCGACTGCAACGTGCGGCCGGCTGACTCCAGCCCCTGCGTCAGCGCAGGCAGCAGCGTCTGCCGGTACAGCTCGGGCGGCTTGCCGCTGGTGCAGATGAAACCCTCGCCGCGCGCGCCGGCCATGCGCGCCACCACCGGTCCGGCCGCGGCAATGTAGATCGGCACCGGCCGCGGCGGCAGGTCGTAGAGCATGGCGTCGACCGTGCGGTAGTGCTGGCCCTCGAAGCTCACGCGCTCGCCGCTCCACAGCCGGTGGATCAGGTCGACCGACTCGCGCAGCCGGGCGGTGCGCTCGCCCGGTGCCGGCCAGTCGATGCCGGTGGGCGCCACTTCGTTGAGCGACTCACCGGTGCCCACGCCGAGCACCACCCGCCCGGGAAACATCGCGCCCAGCGTCGCGAAAGCATGCGCCACCACCGACGGGTGGTAGCGCAGCGTGGGCGTGAGCGCGCTGGTGCCCATCACCACGCGCTCGGTGCATGCGCCCAGCGCGCCCAGCCAGGCCATCGAGAACGGGGCATGGCCGCCGGTGTGCCGGAATGGCTGGAAGTGGTCGCTGATGAAGACCGAGTCGAGCCCGCCGCGCTCGGCCTGCACGGCAAAGCGCAGCAGGTCTGCCGGCGCGAACTGCTCGGCCGAAGCCTTGTATCCGACCCTAAGCATGCGCGACCAGCGAGACGATCTGCGGCGCCGTCACCGAGGCGGGCACCGTGCGCGCCGGCTGGTACAGCGTGCTGCGCTGCACCGGAATGCGCCCGGCGTCGACGATCAACGATTCGATGGCCTGGGGCTGCAGCCACTGGCCGTGTCCGGCGCCCGCGGCGCGGCTGATCGACTCGTCCATCAGGGTGCCGCCGTAGTCGTCGGCGCCGGCACCCAGGCAGATGCGCATGCCCTGCGGCCCCATCTTCACCCACGAGGCCTGGATGTGGTCGATGTACCGGTGCAGCACGATGCGCGCCACCGCATGCATGAGCACCGCCTCGCGCAGCGTGGGGCCGCTGCGCGAGCGACCTTGGCGGAACATCGGCGTTTCGGCGGCGACGAACGGCAGCGGCACGAACTCGGTGAAGCCCCCGGTACGGGCCTGCAGACGGCGCAAGGCCAGCAGGTGTGCAGCCCAGTGGCCGGCGTGCTCGACGTGGCCGAACATGATGGTGGCCGTGGTCGGCAGGCCGGCGTCGTGCGCGGCTTCCACCACCGCCAGCCATTGCGCCGTGTCGATCTTGTCGGGGCAGATCTGCCTGCGTACATCGTCGTGCAGGATCTCCGCCGCCGTGCCCGGCAGGCTGCCCAGCCCGGCTGCGCGCAACGACCGCAGGAACTCCACCACCGGCAGGCCCAGCGTGCGCGCGCCCTGTGTGATCTCCTGCGGCGAGAAGGCATGCACATGCAGGCCGGGCGCCGCGGCCTTCACGGCGCGCACGATGTCCAGGTAGTGCCCGCCGTCATAGCCCGGGTGGATGCCACCCTGGATGCAGACCTCGGTGGCGCCGCGCCCCTGGGCCTCGACCGCGCGCCGCACGATCTCGGCCAGGTCGAACTCGTAGGACGGGCCACGCAGCGATTCATGCCGGCGCCCACGCGCAAAGGCACAGAACTGGCAGCGGTGGCCGCACACATTCGTGTAGGTGATGTTGCGGTTGACGACATAGCCGACGACGTCGCCGTTGGCCTCGCGCCGCAGGGCATCGGCCGCCGCGCACACCTGCAGGGCATCCGCGCCTCGGGCCGCGAACAGGGTGGCAATGTCCGCGGCCGCCGGCTCGCCCGTCTGCAGGCAGCGCGCCAGGGCCTGCTGTGCCGCCGTGGGCAGCACCAGGGCGGGGGCCGCGATCGGTTGCGCAGCCGGGGGCGACTCCAGCTGCGGTGGCCATTGCGGCGCCACGGCACCGCCGGGTGTCCAGTCGTCGGGCCGTGCCAGGCCCTGGGCATCGCTGCGCCGCCACACATGCGGCCGCAATGCGGGGTCGAACCAGGTTTGCGCATCGCGCACATGGTGGGCGTGGGCGGCCAGCCGCGGCACCAGCCGGTGCCCGGCATCGGCAGTGAGCACGGCCAGGCGCTGCAGCGTCGGCCATGGCTGGTCCGGATTCACATGGTCGGGTGTGACCGGCGACACCCCGCCCCAGTCGTCGACGCCGGCAGCCAGCAACTGGCCGAGGTGATCGCCCCGCAGGTTGGGCGGTGCCTGGATCGCGGTGCGCATGCCGAACACCAGCCGCGCCACGGCAATGCTCCACAGGTGATCGGCCAGCGATGCCTCGGAGTGCTCGGCCATGCGGGTGCCCGGATGGGGCACGAAGTTCTGCACGATCACCTCCTGCAGGTGACCGTAGCGCCGGTGCAGTGCGCGCAGCGCCAGCAACGACTCGATGCGCTCACGCCGCGTCTCGCCGATGCCGATCAGGATGCCGCTGGTGAAGGGCACCGCCGCGCGACCCGCGGCTTCGATCGTGGCCAGGCGCAGCGCGGGTTGCTTGTCAGGCGAACCCAGATGCGGACCGCCGCGTCCGCACAGCCGCTCGCTGGCCGACTCCAGCATCAGCCCCATCGAGGCCGACGCCGGACGCAGCCGGGCGATGTCCTCGGCGCCCATCACGCCCGGGTTGAGGTGCGGCAGCAGGCCGGTTTCCTCGAGCACGCGGTGGGCCATGGCGTGCAGATAGTCCAGCGTGCTCGCATGCCCAAGCTCGGCGAGCGCCCGGCGCGCCTGGGGCCAGCGGCGCTCGGGCTGATCCCCGAGCGTGAAGAGCGCCTCGTCGCAACCGGCGGCCTGCCCGGCGCGCGCGATGGCCAGCACCTCGTCGGGGCTGAGATAGGCGGCATGGCCAGGCACAGGCCCTTGCGCAAACGTGCAGTAGTGGCACTGGTCGCGGCACAGCCGCGTCAGCGGGATGAAGACCTTGCGCGAGAACGTGACAACCCGCCCGCGGCCGTGATCGCGCACCGCCGCCGCGGCGGCCATCAGCGCCGGCAGGTCGCTGACCTCGGCCAGCGCCAGGGCCTCCTCGTCGCCAGGCTCAGCGCCGGCGATGGCGCGCTCGGCCAGCGCCTGCAGCATCTGGCCGACCGGTGCGGCGTGCCTATGGGACGTCATGGTGTTCGGTTCCTTTCGAGGTGACGCAACGCGGCGGCAGATGCGCGCCGAGAGCGCCGAGAATGCGACCGGTGCGCGTGGTGGGATAGCGCGCCACGAACGCGTGCAGGTCGTGTGGATGATCGAGATCGAGCCCCAGCCCGGGCAGCTCGACCACGCGCGGCGCCAGCCCGACGGCATGGCCCGCGAGCCGGTGCCGGGCGCAGCTGCCGGGCCCGTAGGCCGGGCGCAGCGCGGTGGCGGGCGTAAGCAGCAGGGCATTGGTGCCGTCGCCATCGCGCGAAGGCACCAGGGTCATGGCGCGCCCGCACCGATGCATGCGCAGCACGGCATCCAGCTCGCCCGCGGTGACTCCGGGGACATCGGACGGCAGCACCAGCATCCCGGCAGCGCCTTGCGCCTGCAGCCAGCGCGCACCCTGGCCCACCGCGGCATTGAGCCCGTCGGCGCCACGCTCGGCCAGCACCGTGGCGCCGCAGCGCCCGGCGAGCGTGGCCACCTCGGCATCGGCCGTCACCACCCACACACCGCCCAGGCGGCCCAGGCCACGCACCTGCGCCAGCACCTGCAGCACGTCGAGCAGCATGTGCGCGGCCAGGGCGTGGCGCTGAGCCGGCGTGAGGCAGCCGCGCAGGCGCTGCTTGGCCTGCGCCAGGCTCTTGACGGGAACAAGCGCGTGCACCGTCATGGCCGTGGCGCCGCTGCCAGGCGGTCGGCGATGTCGAGCACGCAGCGCGCCAGACGCTCGCGGTCTTCCAGGGTCTGCATCAGCGTAGGCGCGGTGATCCACGGTGCCTGCCCGGGCGCGCAGCCGCTGTCGTCGTCGACGAGCAGGGCATCGACCAGGCCGGCATAGTGGGCGGCGACCGCGGCATGACCAACCTCGAAGCCGAGTTCACCCATCAGCTTGGCCGTCGGTCCTTTCACCGCCCCGCCGGCGACGATGGGCGAGACCGCGATCACCGGAGCGGTGCAGCGCGCCAGCGCCTCGCGCACCCCGCGCAACGCGAGCACGGGCCCGATGCTCAGGAACGGGTTGGACGGGCAGATCACCACCGCGCGCAGCCCCGGCTGCGTGGCCAGGGTCTGCAGTTCGCGTACCGGCGTGGCCGCGTCGGCCCCCAGGTACTCGAGCTCGCGCACCGCCGGCTCGCAGCGGCGCCGCACGAAGTAGTCCTGGAAGGCCAGCCAGCCCTCAGCGGTGCGCACCCGCGTGCGCACCGCTTCGTTGCACATCGGCACCACACGTTGGGCAATGCCCAGGCGGCGGCGCATGTCGTCGCTGATGGCCACCAGCGAGTGGCCGGCTGCCAGCCGGTGCGTGCGCTCGACATGCATTGCCAGGTCGGCATCGCCCAGGTGGAACCAGGTGGCACCACCCAGTGCCGTGAGCGCCTGCATGAAGGTGGCCGTGTCGTCGCGCCGGCCCCAGCCGTGCACCGGGTCGGCCAGACCGGCCAGGGTATACAGCAGCGTGTCGATGTCCGGCGAGATGTCCAGGCCGAGGTGACGGAAGTCGTCCCCGGTGTTCACCACGCACGTCAGCTCGCCCGGCGGCAGGACCCGCGCCAGGCCGAGCGCGAGCTTGGCACCGCCCACGCCACCGGTGAGCGCCAGCACCGAGGTCATCGGAACAGATCCTGCGTCGCGGCGCGCACGAGCGCGGCGGCGCCCACTTCCGCGCCTTCGAGCACCGCACCGCGCACGCGCACGATGGGCAGCCCTTCGGCGGCCTGGCCCATCAGCAGCGAGGCGGCCGCTGCCAATTCGTCGGCCAATGCCACCTCGGTCACGCGCAACCGCCGGCCCTGGCGGTCGGGCAGCCCGCGCATGTCGCGCAGCGCCGGCAACCCGGCGCAACCGATGGCCACGCCGACGCTGCCACGGCGCCACGGGCGCCCGAAGCTGTCGTTGACGATGACGGCCACGCGCACGCCCAGGCGCTGCGCGAGTGCCTCGCGCAGGCGCGCGGCGCTGGCATCCGGATCCTGCGGCAGCAGCAGGGCCACCTCGGAGCCAGCCGGTCCCGCGACGTTGGACTGGTCGACCCCGGCGTTGGCCATGACGAATCCAAGGCGATGCTCGACGATGAGCACGTCGGGCCGCTGCCGCACGATGCGGCGCGACTCCGACAGGATGAGTTCCACCAGGCGCGCGTCCTTGCGCACGGCGGCCGCCACCTCGAGCGCGCGCGGCGAGGGCTGCACGCTGTCAAGCGCCACGCGCCGGCCCTCGGCCTTGGAGACGATCTTCTGCGCCAGCACCAGCGCGTCGCCGTCGCGCAGGTCCAGCCCGGCCGCCGCCAGGCCATCGACGACGAGCGCAGCCAGGTCGGTGCCGGCCCCGACCTCGGGCACGCCGGGCAGGGCGACCAGTTCCAGGCGCGGCGCGGCGTGGGAGGTCGTCATCGCCGTGCGCCGGTGCTGCGCGCCATCGCCCAAGGGGGTTCGGGCCCGGTCAGGCCTGGGCGCCCCAGCGCCGCATCTCGGGCATGACCTCGGCCGCGAACATGCGCAGCGAGCGCTCGACGCAGGCGTAGTCCATGCCCGGGGCGCGAAACTGCAGGCAGATCTGGTTCAGCGGCTCCTCGCGGTAGCGGCCCAGGATGCGCACCACGTCCTGCGGCGTGCCCACGGCGAAGGGGATGCCGTAGATGCCGGCGTCTGGCGTGCGACGCAGTTCGCCCACCGGCGGCAGCGGGGCGGTCCAGCCGCGCCGGTTGTAGAAATCGACGCACCAATGCATGCCCTGCTCGGCCTCGTCCCAGGCCTGCTCACGCGTGGGCGCCAGGTGCACCAGCAGCGGCCCGGACATCACCCGGTGGTCGCTGCGCTTTCGACCGGCCGCCTCCAGCTGACCGGCGTAGGTTTTCCACAGCGGCGAGTGCAGCGCCGAGGCCAGGTGGTAGCCGCGCTGGGCGGCGCGCTGGATGCTCTGCGGACCCATGGCCGCCATCCAGATCGGCGGATGGGGCTGTTGCACCGGCCGCGGCCGCATGCACACGTTGGGGTAGTGGTAGTACTTGCCCTCGTGGGTGAACGGGCCGTCCTCGCTGAAACAGCGCTGCATGAACTCCAGCGCCTCGTAGGTGCGGCCGAAGGTCTCGTTCTTGTCGATGCCGAACACCTTGCACTCGACTTCCATCGGACCGGCGCCGACGGCGATTTCCAGCCGGCCGTTGGAGATGAGATCGATGCCGGTGAGGTCTTCGGCCACGCGCAGCGGATCGTGCAGCGCCAGCAGCAGCACATAGGTGCCCAGGCGCACGCGTTCGGTGCGCGCGGCCACTGCGGCCAGCATGGGCAGCGTGGCGCTGTTCCAGTTGTCCTCGGCGAAGTGGTGCTCCGACACCCACACGGCATCGAAGCCCAGCTGCTCGGCCAGCTCGGCCTCGGCGAGGAACTCGCGATACAGCGAGGGCAGGTGCTGGGGCTTGCCCGGCAGGTTGCGTACGGCGATGGCCAGTCCGATGTCCATGAAATTCCCTCGCGGCGTGGTGTGGTGGTACCGGGCGCGGTACGGCTGTTGCCCGTGCTGGCAATGCCTGCACCCGCCCCATTGATCGGCAGGATAGGAAGCGGACACACATCTGTAAAATGGGTTGTTCCGATCCTTCGCATCGATAGCACCGATGCGTCGCGCGCCATGCGGTTCAACGGCCTCGATCTCAACTTGCTGGTGGCGCTGGATGCGCTGCTGGCCGAAGGCAGCATCACCCGTGCCGCGCACCGGGTGCACCTGACGCAATCGGCCATGAGCGGCGCGCTGGCGCGGCTGCGCGAGCACTTCGACGATCCGCTGTTCGTGCAGGTGGGCCGCAAGATGGTGCGCACGCCGCTGGCCGATGGCCTGGAGGCCGCGGTGCGCGACATCCTGCTGCGCATCGACTCGGCGCTGGACATCCGCCCGCAGTTCGCGCCGGCCGAGTCCAAGCGGCGCTTCGTGATCGCCGCCTCCGACTACATCATGGCCGTGCTGCTCGACCGCGTGCTCGCCCGCGCCTGCACCGAGGCACCCGGAGTGACCTTCGCGCTCGAGCCGCTGGACAAGGGCCCGGCCCTGCTCGACCAGGGCGAGATCGACCTGCTGATCATTCCGCCGCGCTTCGGTGCCGATTCACATCCCTCGGAAGTGGCCATCCGCGACACCTACACCTGCGTCGTCTGGAACGGCAACACCCACGTCGGGCGCCGCCTGACCATGGCGCAGTACCTGGAAGCCGGGCACGTGAGCACCTGGCTCGGGCCCGAGCGCGCGCCCACTTTCGAAGACTGGTTCATGAAGCGCTACGGCATCGAGCGCCGCATCGAGGTGCTCACCTACAACCTCACCTCGCCCATGCGCCTGGTGGTGGGCACCCAGCGCATCGCCACCGTGCATACCCGCCTGGCCCAACTGCTCGCACATGCCCTGCCGGTGCGCCTGGTGCGCCCGCCGGTGGAGTTCCCCGACTTCGAGTGCGTGATGCAGTGGCACCGCTACAAGTCACACGACCCCGGTCTGGTGTGGTTGCGGCGGCTGGTGCACGAGGTGGTGGCGGCTGCGCCCTGACCCGCGGCCGCGCAAGCGCTTAGCGCCAGCCGCGATGCCAGCCGTGGCGGGGGTGGCGCCAGCCCCAACCGAACGTCGCGTGGTACGACCACACGAAACCAGTGCCCGGCTGCGCATAGGTGGGAGACACGTACACCACCCCGGCCGGCGCCCCGTGATGCGGGCCCACCGGCGCGACGACACATGCACCCAAGATCAGCGGCAGTGCCGCGATGAGCGTGATCCGGATCGAATTCATGGCAGCCCTCTCGCATCGAGTGAAGTCGCTACGCTTCATGGCTGCCCAACGGGTGCGCCGAAGCCCGCGTTGACCGCCCGATGTGAACGCTGGGTAAAGGCGCCCAAGCGGCCCAGAGTCGACGAAGCGCGCCAGGCTCGACACCTTCAGCGGGCTTCGCAAGTGCTTGCCAGCACTCATGTTTGTTGGTTGCGGGGGCACTTTGGGTTATGAGCCCCTGGACCCGTTTGACTCAATCACTCGGCGGCTCCCACTGCACCACCTATGAAAACCTGCCCCCCAAGCCATTCGCCCTCGTAGCGCGGCGTCTCTGCAAGCCTTTTGCCGTGTCACGACTCACGTCGCTAGACCCCACGCCACCCCGACCGACCGTGACACCGTGGCCCATGACATCGGCGGCGAGCCGCTGACCTCTAGGGGCATGGCCCACACAGTTTTCGCCGATTGTCGGCGGTCACCAGCGAGACCCAGGGTACAGCCGGCCGCTGACGCGTGAGGATCGACGCCGCCCTATGGCGTTCCCCGCCTGCCTCGCGATACGTTCGCCTGCAGAGCTGAACTTCCTGCGTTGCCCAGATGAAGCGCGCCGCGGCAGCCCTCCCCCCTTCCGCGATATGCAGGAATCAGCGCGGTCAGCGCGAATGGGTCAATGCGTCTATCCCAGTGGAGGATGTCCAGACGGTCTGCAGCGCTGGCCTTCGCGTCGAGGAGGGCCTGCTTCGCAGCGAAGGACTAGACCGCTTGCGCGGCAGGCGCTCCGGCAAGGTTGGTGGCGGGTTGTTGCGCCCGTGACTCTGCGATGTTGGCGATCGAGGCAATCCGCCTCGGTCACCGACAGGAGCAGGATCATGGACGTTTCCATCCCGACCCCATCCGCGGCCGTCTCGCCGCTGCGCCAGCGCATGCTCGACGACATGCGCATGCGCCAGTTCGCCGAGTACACGCAGGAGGGCTGCATCCGCGCCGTGCGCAAGCGCGCCACCTTCCTCGGCCGCTCGCCGCACACCGCCACTGCCGACGACGTGCGCCGCTTCCAATTGCGCCTGATGGACACCGGCACCGGCCCTGTGACCATCAACGCCAACATCACCGGGTTGAAGTTCTTCTTCGACGTCACGTTGGGCCGGCCCGAACTCATGCTCGAGATGACGCACGTAGCCGTACCGCGCAAGCTGCCAGTGATCCTGAGCCCAGAGGAGGTCGGCCGCCTGATCGCCGCCGCGCCCAACCTCAAGCACCAGGCCGCCATGTCGGTGGCCTACGGTGCAGGCCTGCGCGTCAGCGAGGTGGTCTCGCTCGAGGTCGGCGACATCGACGGCGAGCGCATCACGCCGCATGGCCTGCGCCATGCCTTTGCCACGCACCTGCTGGAGCAGAAGGTCGACATTCGCGTCAGCCGGGGACTTGCACCCCGAAAATCGCGCCCATGCTGGGCGCACAACGACGAAGCCCGCACGTGGCGGGCTTCGTAGGTGCTTGTCAGCACACATATTTCTTGGTTGCGGGGGCAAGATTTGAACTTGCGACCTTTGGGTTATGAGCCCAACGAGCTACCAGACTGCTCCACCCCGCGACTGAAGCTGGCAGTATAGCATGCGCCTGGGTCTGCATCGGCCTGCAGCCGGGCCCGGTGACGCCGGGCGCGCAGGCGCACTAAGATGCGCGCTTCGCAGGCACGACCGGTGACGCCATGCCCGAGACCCGCAAGATCCTTCTCGTCGATGACCACGAGCTCGTGCGCTTCGGCGTGAAGTCGATGTACGCCGAGCTGATGGGCTGCCCGATCCAGTGGCTGGAAGCCGGCACGCTGCAGGAGGCGATCGACACCTACACGGCGCAGGCGCCGGTGGATGCCGTGCTGCTCGACCTCAATCTGGCCGACTGCAAGGGCCTGCAGGGCCTTCGGCAGTTCCTGCAGGCGCACCCGAAGGCGCGAGTGGCGGTGTTCAGCGGCACTCAGGACGAGTTCGTGGTGCGCCAGGCGCGCGCGCTGGGCGCTGTGGGCTACGTGGGCAAGAGCACCGACCTGGCGCAGATGCGAGACACGCTGACTGCGCTGCTGTTTCCCAACGGCAACCCCGAGCAACGCGGCCCCGCGGCGCCGGCCAGTGCGCTGTTCCCGCGCTTTCCCTCGTCGGCGATGTACGACCGGGTGGCCGAGCTCGGGCCGCGCCACCTCGAGATCCTGGAACTGGTGCTGTCGGGCTGCACCAACCAGGAGATCAGCAACTCCACCCATCTGTCGCTGGGCACGGTGAAGAACTATGTGTCATCGCTGCTGCTGGCGCTGGATGTGCGTTCGCGCTCGCACCTGATCAGCTTGTTCCGCTGATCGTGGAGCCGCGCGGCGACGACCCGGCCAGCGACACGGGGCCCGACAACGACGCCACGTCGCCGGCTCCGCTGGCGCCACCGGGCATGGGGTGGGCTGCGGTCGACGGGTCGCCCGCAGTTCACGCGCAGCCAGATCCCCGGGAAATGCCGCTGGGTGTGTTCGTCGCCGTCGACGGCAGCAGCGCCGCGCAGGCCGACCCGCAGGAGCGGCGCTGGGCCGAACGGCGCGCGCTCGACCGCCGCATGGACGATGCCGCTCTGCGGGCGAGCCTGGTGGCCATGCCGATCTGGGCACTGGCGCTGGCGCTGGCGGCCACCCCGATGGCACTGGCCATCGGCCTGCAGCGGCCGGCTGCGGGGTTGGCTTGGGCCGCACTCGCCGCAGCGTGCGCGGCAACGATGTGGCGCATGCCGCGGCGCGCGCGCCATGCGCCGGCGGGTACCCCTGACCCGCGCCGCACACGCCACCGCGTGCTGGCGGTGGCCGCAGTGGCCGGCGCACTGGCCGCTGTCGGCCCTTGGTTGGCCGCCGCCGGTGCCGCACATGCGGTGGCGGCTGTGCTGTGCACGGCCCTGGCCTTCGCGGGCGTGGTGCTGCTGGGCCCGCTGCGCCAGGTGGTGCTCGGGCTCGCGGTGCTGCCGCTGTCTGCCGGCGCAGCCTTGGCGTGGGGGTTGGCCGAGTGGCCCCTGCGCTCGTTGGTGGGTGGTGCGGCCATGGCCGCGGCGGCGGGCCTGGTGGCCGTGGCCCGCCATCGCCACCACGCCTGGCACCAGAACACGCGCGCGCTGATCGAGCAGGGTGCACGCCTGCGCGACCTGGAGTCCGAGCGCGACGCCGCCTGGCGTGCCGACCAGGACAAGAGCCGCTTCCTGGCCATCGCCAGCCATGACCTGCGCCAGCCCGTGCACGCGCTGGGCCTGTTTGCCGCCACGCTGCACAAGCGCCTGGCCCACACACCGGACGAGCCGCTGGCGCGCAACATGATGCGGGCCATCGATGGCCTGGAGCGCTCGTTCAACGCCATGCTCGACATCTCCCGGCTCGATGCCGGGGTGATGACGCCGCGTCTGCAGACCTTCCCGCTGCGCGACATGTTCCGCCGCCTGCACATGCACTATGCCGGCCAGGCCGAGCTGGCCGGGCTGGGGCTGCGGTTCTCGCCGGGCGGCAAGTCCGTCACCAGCGACCCGCAGCTGCTCGAGCGCATCGTGGGCAACCTGATCCAGAACGCCATCAAGTACACCGAGCGTGGCGGCATCGTGGTGCTGGCGCGGTCCACGCGCACCCACGTCAATGTCGAGATCTGGGACACCGGCTCGGGCATTGCGCCCGACGTGCTGCCGCGCATCTTCGAGGAGTTCTACCAGGTGGGCCGCGGCGAGCGCGACCGCTCGCACGGACTGGGCATGGGCCTGGCGATCGTCAAGCGGCTGGCCGGGCTACTCGATCACCGGCTGGTGGTGGCCTCGCGACCGGGGCGCGGCACCATGTTTCGCATCGGCATCGCGCTGGGCCAGCTGCCGGGCATCCAGGAAGACATGGCCCCGGCCGACACAGTACCCATGGAGGTGCATGGCTCGCAGATGGTGCTGGTGATCGACGACGAGGAGCCCATCCGCGAAGGCCTGCGCCTGCTGCTCGAGGAATGGGGCTACCACGTGGTGACAGCGGCCGATGCCGCGCAGGCCGAACATGCGGCCACCGCGCTGGAGGGCCGTGTCGATCTCGTGCTGTCCGACCTGCACCTGGGAGACGGCCCCGATGGGCTGGAGGCGATTGCCGAGGTGCGGCGCCTGTGCGGCCGCGACGTACCGGCAGTGCTGGTGACGGGTGACACCGCACAGGCCGAGATCCAGAGGGTAACGGCATCCGGCTACCCGGTGCTGTTCAAGCCGGTGCAGCCGCGCCGGCTGTTCGAGGCCCTGCGCAACGCGCTGGCCTGACCGCTGCGGCTGCCCGCAGCAACGACCGGGTCAGCGCAGCGCGATGCCGCAGTGTCGGCAGGTGCGGGCGCGCGACTCGAAGCCGTCCCACTCCTGGAGCTGGCCATCGCAGGCCGGGCAGCGCATGCGCGTGTTCACCCATCGCTGGTGCCACAAGGTCAGCGGCACCAGCAAGGCGGCCAGCACCGCCAGTCCCGCCGGGCCCGGCGCCAGCCGCAACCAGGCCAGCGCGCACAGCGCCAGCACGGCCACATCGAGCATGGCGCTCGAGACATAGAACTGGCGCAGTGCGCGCATGCGCTGCTTGACTTCGTCGGTACGCATGGACGTGTTCCGGGTTGCGGTGGTCGACGAAAGCCAGTGTGCGCGGCGCGTGTGACGGCATGTTGAAGCCGTGGCCCGGCGCGCCGCGACCTATGGCGCGTGCGGGTCGCCGGCCTGTGCCGCGCGCAGCGCGGCCAGTCGCGCCAGCAGGGCGTCGGGCACCTCGTCCACGGTGCCCAGGCGGCCGGCGTACACGCCGCCGTCGTTGCCGTCGAGGCTGAGCGTGTCGCCCTCGGCAAAGGCACGGCCTGCCAGTTGCAGTCGGCGCGCCGGCAGATCGATCTGCAGTGCCTCGCAGCCCACGAGGCAAACCTTGCCCAGCTCGCGTGCCACCACCGCGGCATGCGAGGTGCGCGCGCCCCGCGCGGTGAGCAGGCCGCTGGCCAGTTCCAGGGCTGCGATGTCGTCGGTCTGGGCATCGGCGCGCACCAGCACCACCGGCTCGCCCGACTCGGCCATGCGCCGCGCGGCGGCTTCGTCCAGCGCGATGCGACCGCTGGCCACTCCCGTGCACGCGCTCTGCGCCCGCGCCAGCGGTTCGGGCATGCGGCCATCGTCCCCGGCGATGCGGCTGACCGACAACTGCTCGACACCCAGGCCGTGGGTGCGTTCGATCGCTTGCGCGCGGTCGATGATGCCGGCCTCGTGCAAGTCGAGCGCGATGCGCGCCGCTGCCAGCGGCGTGCGGCGGCCATTGCGCGTTTGGAGCAGGTACAGCCGCCCCTCCTCGACCGTGAATTCGAAGTCCTGCATGTCGCCCAGCGTTCGCTCCAGCGCCTGGGCCGCGTCGGCAAGCGCCTGCCACGCGTGCGGCGCCACATGGGCCAGGTCATCGGACACGGCCACCTGGCGCCGTCCGGCGACCACATCCTCGCCCTGCGCGTTGAACAGGAAGTCGATCCACGGCTGCGGCTCGCCGGTGGCCGGATGCCGGGTGAAACCCACGCCGGCACCGGAGGTGCCGCCCGCGTTGCCGAACACCATGCGCTGCACGGTGACAGCGGTGCCCAAGTCGTCGGACAGCCCCTGGAGGGCTCGCCAGGTGGTGGCGCGCCGGCTCCACCACCACGCGAACACGGCGCGCATGGCGCACTCGAGCTGCACCAACGGATCCTGCGGGAATGGCTGGTCGTGCAGCCGGGCCACGGTATCCAGGTGCCGGCGGGTCAGCGCGCGCAGTTCGGCGAAGTCGAGCGTTCGCTCGTCACGGCCAGCCGCCACGGCCGCGAGGTCGGCTTCGAAGGCGCCTGGCTCGATGCCCAGCACGACTTCGCCATAGCCGGCCACCAGGCGCCGGTAGGCGTCCCAAGCCAGGCGTGGATTGCCGGTGCGCCGCACCAGGCCGCACACGGTGGCATCGCTCAGCCCGATGTTCAGCACGGTGTCCATCATCCCGGGCATGGACACCGGCGCGCCTGAGCGCACCGCCAGCAGCAGCGGCCGGCGCGCGTCGCCCAGTGCCAGGCCGGTGGCATCCTGCAGCGCCTGCAAGGCGGGCTGCCAGGCCGTGCGCGGCAACACCCTCTCGCGGCGGCACCAGGCCGTGCCGAGCACGAACGCCTCGGGCACGGGCAGACCCATGGCCGCCATGCGCGCCAGGTTGTGCGCCTTGAAGCCGATGGCTTCGGGGCCGGGGCTGGGGGCGGCCGCGCCGCAGCCGATCAGCACCGCCGCGGGCCCCGCTGGCGGGTCCGCGGCGGTCGAGCGGGATTCGGTGACACCACCGGCGATGCCGATGCGGGCATCGGCCTGCCGCAGCAACGCCGCCGCGCGGGCCGTCACGGCCGCCCCCACGGCACGGCACGCTTGAGCGCGTGCTCGCGCAGACCATGGCCCAGTGCCAGCAGCCCGTCCGAGGCTTCCTCCATGGCCGCCGCCAGATCGTTGCCCAGGGCCAGCGAGGCCGCGTCCTTCACTTCTCGCGCCAGCGCCCGGCGGGCCGATCGCAGCAGCTCGTCGCAACGCCGCTCAGCCTGCAACACGCGCCAGCTCGCGTCGAGGTAGTCCTCATGGTCCGCGGCACTGCTCGCATCACCCAGCGTGCCAGCCACGGCCAGTGCCTTGACGTGGTCCTGGGTGGCGGTGAGCACCGCATCGGCCAGCGCCTGCAGCGCCGTGCGCACGGCGCCACCCCAGCCGTGGTGATGTCCTTTGGCCCGCACGGCCAGCGCTTCGGCCGCCGCCGGGTCGCGCTCCAGCCCATGCACCAGCGCGTCGCGCAGCGCCTGCGCCAGTGCATGGCACAGCGCGGCATGTTCGTCGAGCAGTTCGAACTCGCTGCGGCGGCCCATCACCCTGCGCGCCACCAGCAGTCGGGCCTCGTCGGCCACCAGCGCCACCGGCTGGCCGCGCGCGTGCGCCTGGCTGGCCAGCGCCAGCAGGTCCACCAGCAGTGCCGCGGCCTCGTCGCCGCCGAGCAGGTCATCGAGTCGGTCGCCCAGGCGGAACACGCCTTCGCCCTGGGCCGCCATGGCCCCCCACACCAGGCGTTCGCCGCCGGCGCGCAGCCACGCCATGTGGCCCACCTCGCGGCGCGCCGCCTCGCGCAGCACCTGGACCGCGCGGTCGCGGTCGACGAAAGGCAGCAGCCGCTTGCGCGCCCGGTTCCAGTCGATCAGGAACACGATGCGCGCGCCGATGCCCTCGAGCATGGCTTCCAGCGCGGTGTCGTCGGGCGCGTCGTAGGTGGCCACGCCCACCTGGTACGGGCGGCCGCCGTTGAGCTCCTGCGACACGCGGTCGTCGTTGCCGGTCCAGGTGGCACCCAGTTCCTGCAGCATCGCCTGCATGAAGGCGTAGCGTTGGCGGTGCAGGTCGGAATACGTCAGCGCCAATCTGGCCTGGCAGACCTGGATCACGAGCACGTGGGCGTCGTTGGTCCCGATGTCGTTCTGGATCAGGAGGCGGTCGCCATCGCGGGTCGCCGCGGTCTCGAGACCCGGGTGGTCCAGCTTGAGCGCGCGTGTGCGGCGCACGCCGCGCATGAAGGCCGCCACCCGGGCCCGGTCGGCCGGATCGGATCCGAGCTGCCAGACGTGCGCGCCGTCGATGTTCTCGGGCGCCAGCCGCGCGGCCAGGCGATTCAGCCCCTTGTGCAGGTCCATCACCAGCAGATGCAGGCTGTCGCCGCGCGGGCGCTGCCCGTGGCACAGCTGGGACACCTGCTCCAGCGGCAGCTCGTCGCTCGCACAGGCGCGCAGCACACGACTCCAGCGCTCCACGCGCTGGCCGACCTCGGGGTCGGCATCCAGGTCGGCGAGCACCGGACAGGACAGCGCGTGCAGGTCATCATCCAGGTGGCCCGCCAGGCGCGGCCATTGCGGCAGTTGCAGCATGTCGCCACGCCGCGACGCCTGCGCCGGCAGCTCGCGCAGCCAGGCTGCCTCGTCACGCGGCTGGATGTCAGCCGCGGCGATCTCGGGGCTCAGATCCTGCGGTGCCTGGTCCGGCGCACGGGCATGCGCGGCCGCCGCCTGCAGCAGGCCCAGATAGACCTTGAGTCGGTCGTTGGCCTTGAGCGCCTGGCGCACACGCGCCGGCTGCAGCAGGGCCGTCTCGCCGAGCCCGGCCACGGCACTTTGCTTGTCCATCTCAGGCGATCCGTCGCGGTTGGGAACACCCGAGTCTGCAAGGCGGCGGTGACGCCCCCGTGACGCCGCGCCGCCCAGGACTGCACAACCGAGGCGCCGCCTGCCGGGGCGAGATGACTTTCGACCACTGTGCGCTCAGGCCGGCGCTCCTAGAGTCCGCTCCATCGCAACGCCGGCCCACGGCCGCATGCCACGGAACCACGCCACCATGCAGGACATCGAGTCGCTCATCGCCCCCCTCGGCGACTCTGCCCCCAGCGGCAGCGACCTCGAGTACGACCCGGACTTCCTGGCCCTGGAACAAGCCGGTGCCGGCAAGCCCGAACAGCAGTTCGGGGACACGGTGATCCCGGCCGAACCAGCCGATTGGCGCCGGGTCGAGGAGTTGGCCGACGGCCTTGCACAGCGCACCCGCGATCTTCGCGTGGCCGTCTGGATGGTGCGTTGCCAGGCCCGGCTGCACGGCCTGGAAGGCGCCGCGCGGGCGTTGCAACTGGTGTGCGGCCTGCTCGAACGCCACTGGGACACCCTGCATCCGCAGCTCGATGCCAGCGACAACAACGACCCGACGATGCGCCTGAACGCGCTGGCCCCGCTGCTGGCAATGGACGCCGGCCTGGGCGACTTGCGCGCCGCCACACTGTCGGCCGACCGCGCCAGCCTCACGGTCCGCGATGTCGAGCTGGGCCTGGGACGCGCCGAGCCGGCGGGCGAAGAACGGGTGCCCAGCGAAGCTGCGGTGCGGCAGGCGGTGTCGGAGCTGAGCGCCACCCGGCCGCAACTGGTTGCGTGCGTGCAGGGTGCTGCCGACGCGCTGGCTGGTTGCGCCCGTCTGCTCGACGAACGGGTGGGCGGCGGCACGGCGCCCGACCTCACGCCCCTGCGGCGGCTGTTCAGGGCCCTGACCGACGCCATGGCCCCGTCGGGCGAAGGTGCGGCAGAGACGCCGGCCGATGGCGAACACCCGGGCGGCGCATCCGCTCGCACGGCTGTTGCAGCCCCGGGCACCATAGCCAGCCGCGACGACGCCCTGCGCATGCTCGATCGCGTGTGCGAATGGATCGAGCGCAACGAACCCAGCCATCCGGCGCCGCTGCTCATTCGGCGTGCGCAGCGGCTGATGACCAAGAGCTTCGTCGAGATCATCCGCGACCTGGCGCCCGACGGCATGAGCCAGGTCCAGATGCTTGCCGGGCCTGACGCCGACATCAACAACTGATCCTCCGCAGCCCAACGTCCCCGTCGACACACTCACACAGGAGCGCTTCATCATGGCCACCAGCAGTCAGAAGTTCATCGCCCGCAACCGCGCGCCGCGGGTGCAGATCGAATATGACGTCGAGCTCTACGGGGCCGAGAAGAAGGTGCAGCTGCCGTTCGTGATGGGCGTGCTGTCCGACCTGTCGGGCAAGCCCAGCGAGCCGTTGCCCGCGGTGGCCGAGCGCAAGTTCGTGGAGATCGACGTCGACAACTTCGATGCGCGGATGAAGTCGATGAAGCCTCGTGTGGCCTTCCAGGTGCCCAACACGATGACGGGGGAGGGCAACATCGCCGTCGACATCACGTTCGACAGCATGGATGACTTCTCGCCGGCGGCGGTGGCGGCCAAGGTCGACGGCCTCAAGCAGCTGCTCGAGGCTCGCCAGCAACTGGCCAACCTGATCACCTACATGGACGGCAAGACTGGCGCCGAGGAGCTCATCGCCAAGGTGATCAAGGACGAGGCGCTGCTGAAGTCGCTGGCCCAGGCCCGCGCCAAGCCAGGCGATGGCGACGGCTCCGGCAGCTGAGAACGCCCGAACCGCCGAACGCGACCCCACCTGAACCCATCGCCCACCGGAGTCCCAACACCATGGCCGACGCATCCACCAACCCCGCAGCCGCCCTGCAGGGCCTGACATTCGAGGGCAACGAGTTCGCCTCGCTGCTGAACAAGGAGTTCAAGCCCAAGAGCGACGAGGCCAAGTCCGCCGTCGAGCAGGCCGTCCTCACCCTGGCGCAGCAGGCACTGGTCAACGCCAACGTGATCGGCAGCGACGTGCTGCTGTCGATCGAGGCCATGATCTCCGAGCTCGACCGCAAGCTGTCCGAGCAGGTCAACACGATCATGCATCACGAGGACTTCCAGAAGCTCGAGAGCGCCTGGCGCGGCCTGCACTATCTCGTCAATAACACCGAAACCGACGAGATGCTCAAGATCCGCGTGATGAACATCTCGAAGAACGACGTGGCCAAGACGCTCAAGCGCTTCAAGGGCACGGCGTGGGACCAGAGCCCGCTGTTCAAGAAGGTCTACGAAGAGGAGTACGGCCAGTTCGGTGGCGAACCCTTCGGCTGCCTGGTCGGCGACTACTACTTCGACCAGAGCCCGCAGGATGTCGAGTTCCTCGGCGAAATGAGCAAGGTCTGTGCGGCGGCGCACGCGCCATTCATCGCCGCAGCCAACCCGTCGCTGATGCAGATGGGTTCGTGGCAGGAACTGGCCAACCCGCGCGACCTGACCAAGATCTTCTCCACGCCGGAATACGCCGGCTGGCGCTCGCTGCGCGAGTCCGACGATGCGCGCTACCTGGGCCTGGCGATGCCGCGCTTCCTGTCGCGCCTGCCTTACGGCGCCAAGACCAACCCGGTCGAGGAGTTCAACTTCGAGGAAGAGACCGGCGGGGGCGACCACAGCAAGTACACCTGGACCAACGCGGCCTACGCGATGGCGGTCAACATCAACCGTTCGTACAAGCTGTATGGCTGGGGCAGCTGCATCCGCGGCATCGAGTCCGGCGGCGCGGTCGAGGGCCTGCCCACCCACACCTTCCCCACCGACGACGGCGGCGTGGACATGAAGTGCCCGACCGAGATCGCGATCAGCGACCGCCGCGAGGCCGAGCTCGCCAAGAACGGCTTCATGCCGCTGGTGCATCGCAAGAACAGCGACTTCGCGGCCTTCATCGGCGCGCAGTCGCTGCAAAAGCCCCAGGAGTACGACGATCCGGACGCAACCGCCAACGCCAACCTGGCGGCACGGCTGCCGTACCTGTTCGCGTGCTGCCGCTTTGCCCACTATCTCAAGTGCATCGTGCGCGACAAGGTGGGCTCGTTCAAGGAGCGCTCCGACATGGAGAAGTGGCTCAACAACTGGATCATGAACTACGTCGACGGCGACCCCGCCAACTCGTCGCAGGCCACCAAGGCCCAGAAGCCGCTCGCAGCGGCCGAAGTCATCGTCGAAGAAATCCCCGGCAACCCCGGCTACTACAGCTCCAAGTTCTTCCTGCGGCCGCACTATCAGCTCGAAGGGCTGACCGTGTCGCTGCGGCTGGTGTCCAAGCTGCCATCCCAGAAGCAGGCCTGAGCACCGCCACGCGCTCTTTCCTAACGTCCATAACCAGCATCCAATCCCCCCATTTCCCGCATTCAGGAGTGAATCACCATGGCTGACATAGACACCCATATCAAGTTCGACGGCGTCGAAGGCGAGGCAACCCACAAGGACCACAAGGGCGAGATCGAGGTCCTGTCCTGGGGTTGGAACGTGAGCAATGCCAACATCGGCGGAACGTCGGGCGGTGGCTCGGGCAAGGGCAAGGCCACGCCCGGCGACTTCAACTTCGTGCACGTCTACGACAAAGCCTCGCCGGTCCTGGCCAAGACCTGCGCCAATGGCAAGCACTTCGCGACGGTCGTCCTCACCGCGCGCAAGGCTGGCGAAGGCCAGAAGGACTTCCTCAAGGTCACGATGAAGGAAGCTTTCATCACCTCGACCGCCCCCACCGGCGGGAGCAGCGGCGGCATCATGGAGTCGGTATCCATGAGCTACAAGGACATCGAGTTCGAGTACAAGCCGCAAGACGACAAGGGCGGCCTGGGCGGTGCAGTGAAGTTCGGCTGGAACGTGGCCACCACCGAGACTCGCTGACCGCGGCGCGGCCTCGATGGCAGCCTGGCAACAGGCGAACCATCGAGAGCCGTCCGTCGCTGCATGCAGTCGATGGTCGATGGCATGCAACGTTAGGGCCCGTCGACCACGCAGTGTGGCCGGGTCGCGCCGATTCGAGGTGGATCCATGGCGATCGTCATACCCGAGGTAACCGCGCGCGCTGGCGCGTCACAGAGCTCGAGCGACGTGTTCCTGCATGTGCAGACACGCCGCACGGGCAAGATCAAGGGCGAGTCCACGCTCGGCGGCCACGAGGACGACATCCTCGTGATCTCCTGGAACTGGGGCCTTTCCGCCGCGTCGGCCATCGGCAGCACGCAAGCCACCGGGCGCCGCTCGTACACCGCGTTGACGGTGCAGAAGACGATCGACCAGGCCACCACCGCCCTGATGTCGGCGTTGGCCACCAATGACCCGGTCAAGGAGGCCCGGCTGACGATGCGCCGCGCCGGGGGCGACCAGGAGGACTACTTCATCCTCACGCTCAAGGACGCACGCATCACCGGCGTGTCGCATGCCACGGGCGCCGACGGTGCCACGGTCGAGACCGTGCAGTTCGCCTTCACCAAGGTGGAGGTGGAATACCGGCCGCAAAAGCAGACCGGCGGCCGCGGCGGCAGCTTCACGTTCACCGACGAGCTCGTGTCGATCTGACCCACCCCCAACGAGACACATCGTTCACCATGCCCACTGCCCAGGAGTTCCTCGCACAAGGCGATCCGCAGGCCGCATTGGCCGCGTTGCAGCAGCAGGTGCGCGCCCATGCGGCCGACCCCAAGCTGCGCGTGTTCCTGTTCCAGCTGCTGTGCGTGCTGGGCCAGTGGCAGCGCGCCCTCGATCAGTTGCAGGTGTGTGGCGAACTCGACGCTGGCACGCTCGCCATGGTGAACACCTACCGCCCGGCCCTGCAGTGTGAAGCGGTGCGTGAGGCCGTGTTCGACGGCAAGGTGCTGCCACATGTGTTCGGCCAGCCGCAGGCCTGGGTGGCGCTGCTGGCGCAGGCGCTGCAAGCCGACGCACAGGGCGACCCGCACACGGCGGCACGTCTGCGCGAGAGCGCCTTCGAGCAGGCGCCCGCCAGCGCTGGCATGCTCGACGATCGTCACTTCGAGTGGTTGGCCGACGCCGACTCGCGCCTGGGCCCGGTGTTCGAGGTGATCATCAATGGCCGCTACGGCTGGCTTCCGATGGCCAACCTGGCGCAGATCGACCTCGAACCACCGGCCGACCTGCGTGACCTGGTCTGGGCGCCGGCGCATCTGGTCTTCGCGAACGGCGGCGAGACGGTGGCCCTCTTGCCCGTGCGCTACAGCGGCACCGCGGCGCAGGCCGATGGTGCCCTGAGGATGTCGCGCAAGACCGAGTGGCTGGCACTGGGCGACGGTCCGAGCGGGCCGCAGTACCGCGGCCTGGGCCAGCGTCTGCTGGCCACGGGCGAATTCGAGACCGGCTTGCTGGAGGTTCGCCAGATCCGCTTCGACATCGCCCCCGCCGCAGACGCGGCAGCCGACTGAACCGATCGCGCCGATGGCCACCGGCGAGGTTCGCGACCGCCTGCAACCGGCGCTGCTCGACCGGTTGACCGACGACAACCCCGGCCAGCAGGTCGAGGCCGATGAGCGGCGGGTGATGTCCAAGGCGCAGTTGCGCCAAGCGGTGCTGCGCGACCTGGGGTGGCTGTTCAATGCCACGCAGCCGCTCGGATCGCATGCCGACCTGCCGCAGGTGCTGGCCGACAGCGTGCTGAACTTCGGCTTGCCCGCGCTGTCCGGGCAACTGGTGTCGCGTGTGGACATCAGCCAGCTCGAGCGCACCATCCGCCAGGCCATCCTGCGCTTCGAGCCGCGGTTGCTGCCGGAGTCGCTCAAGGTGGTGGCGCTCGAGGCCACCCATGTGCTCGATACCCACAACACCATCGAGTTCGAGATCCGGGGCCATCTGTGGGCCCAGCCGGTGCCGCTGGAAGTGCTGCTGCGCACCAAGCTCGATCTCGAAGCCGGACAAGTGGAAGTGCGCGACGCATCCGGCAGCACGCCCTCTCGCCAACCGGTGGCCTAGACAGGTAACTGAGCAGCAGCCATGGATCCACGACTCGTCCGCCTGTACCAGGATGAACTGACCCATCTGCGCGAGGTGGGCGGCGAGTTCGCAGCCGAGTTTCCGAAGATCGCGGCCCGCCTGGGCATGGACGGCATGGAGGTGGCCGATCCTTACGTGGAACGGCTGCTCGAAGGGTTCGCCTTCCTGGCCGCACGGGTGCAACTCAAGCTCGAAGCCGAGCAGCCGCGACTGATCGCGCACCTGCTGGAGTCGATGTACCCGAACTTCCTGGCGCCGGTGCCATCGATGATGGTGGCGCGGCTGGGTGCCGACCCGACCGACCCCAACCTCGCGCGCGGCTACACGGTGGCGCGCCACAGCGCCGTGCAGTCGCTCCAGCCACGCGGGCAGGACACGACCTGCGAGTTCCGCACCGCCATGGCGGTGACTCTGTGGCCCATCGAGCTGTCAGGCGTGCAGTACTTCACCCATGCACCCGACCTGTCGCTGGCCCGCCTGCCCCAGGCACGCCCGGCGCGTGGCGGCGTTCGCATCCGGCTGCGCGCCGGCGGCGGCATGACGTTCGCTCAGCTGCCGATCGACCGCCTGCGCTTCTACATCGCGGCGCCCGATGACACCGCGATGCGCCTGCACGAGCTGGTGCTCGGCACTGCCCTGGGCACCCTGGTCGTGCCACCAGGTCCGGCGGGGTTGGCCGATCCGGCGCGTCTGTGGCGTGATGACCAGAGCGTGCAACCGGTGGGCTGCGCAGCCGACGAGGCCTTGCTTCCCGAGTCGTTGCGCGCCTTCTCGGGCCATCGCCTGCTGCAGGAGGTGGCGGCCCTGCCGCAACGCCTGCTGTTCTTCGAGCTCACCGACCTGGCCCCCCGCCTGGCGCAGGTCGCCGGCGATCAGGTCGAGCTCGTCATTCTCTTTTCACGCGGGGATCCTGCACTCGAAACGCTGGTGGACGGCGGGAGCCTCGCGCTTTTCTGCACGCCCGCGGTCAACCTCTTTCCGAAGAGGCTGGACCGCGTGCAACTCGGTCCGGGCAGTTGGGAGTACCACCTGGTGCCCGACCGCACGCGGCCGATGGACCTGGAAGTGCACAGCGTTGCCACGGTGGTGGGCCACGCCGCCGGGCGCGACCCGCAACGCGAGTTCAGGCCGCTGTTCACTGCCCATCACGTGCCGCCAGCCGAAGGGCACGGCTACTACACGCTGCGTCGCGAGCCTCGGCTGATGTCGGACCGCCAGCGGCTGCAGGGCCCGCGCTCGTCGTACATCGGCGAAGAGGTCTTCCTCAGCCTGTCCGATCCCGGGCATGGTGCCTACCGCGAGAGCCTGCGCCAGCTGTCGGTCACGGCCTGGGTGACCAACCGCGACCTGCCCACGCTGCTGCCACAGGCCGGCACCGCAGGGGCCAGCGCCTGGCGGCTCGATGCACCCGGCCCGGTCACCCAGGTCGAGTGCATGCGCGGGCCCACGCGACCGGTGTCACGTCGGCCATTGGGCGACATCGGCTGGCACCTGGTGAGCCAGCTCACACAGAACCACCTCAGCCTGGAGGGCTCGCCCGCGCAGGCGGGCGCCGCGCTGCGCGACATGCTGCGCCTGTACGGCCCGCCAGGTGACCTGGCCTGGGGCCACCAGGTGGACGGGCTGCTGTCACTGCAGGTGAAGCCCTCCGTGCGCCGTCTGCCGTTCCGCGGCCCCTTGTGCTTCGGCAGCGGTGTCGAGCTCACGCTCGAAGTCAACGAGTTGGCGTTCCAGGGTTCCAGCGCGTTCCTGCTGGCCAGCGTGCTCGAGCGCTACCACGCGCGGCACGCCGCGATCAACAGCTACACCCAGTTCACGCTGCGCAGCCAGCAGCGCGGCCTGATCAAGACCTGGCCCGCACGCATCGGACAAAGGCCCACGCTGTGACCGAGCCGGGCCACGACGCCGCCAAGACCGAACTGCAGGCCCTTTTGGACGCCGTTCAGGCCCAGCCCTGGGCCTACGACTTCTATGCGCTGATGCGCCGCATCGATGCGATGCGTCCGCAGTTGCCGGCCACCGGTTGTGCCGCACGGCCCTCGCAGGAGGCGATCCGCCTGGCGCAGGTGCCGGAGCTGGACTTCGCCCCCGCGGCGCTGGCTGAGCTGAACCAGGCGGGACACCCGGGCCATCCGCCACCGGCCGCTCCGCGCCTGGGCGTGCGGTTTCTCGGCCTGCTGGGGCCGCACGGGCCGCTGCCCCTGCACCTGACCGAATATGTACGCGAGCGGCTGCACCAGCGCAACGACCCCACCGCTGCGCGCTTCCTGGACATCTTCCACCACCGCATGCTGAGCCTGTTCTACCGCGCATGGGCGCAGGCCCAGCCGGTGGTGCAGCAAGATCGGCCGCACGACGACCGCTACGGCTCCTGGCTGGGCGCACTGGTCGGCCTGCGCCGTGGACCGCAACCCCGCAGCGCCGTACCGGAGCAGGCGCGGCTGTTCCAGGCCGGGCTCATCGCCAGCCGCAGCCGCCACCCTGAGGCGCTGTGCAAGGTGCTTCGGCAGTACTTCGGCGTACCGGTGACGCTGCAGTCGCACATCGGCCACTGGCTGGTGCTCGAACGCGAGGATCGCTCGCGCCTGGGCCATGCGCGCAACCGCCCCGAGCGCTCGCAGGTGCCGCATGCCGAGCTCGGGCGCAGCGCCAACGCCGGGCACAAGGTGTGGGACCGGCAGTATCGCTTTCGACTGCGGCTGGGCCCGCTGACCATGGCCCAGTACCTCGACTTCCTGCCCGGCGGGCCTGCTTGGTCTGCACTGGGCGACTGGGTGCGCCTGATGGCCGGCCCCGACCTCGGCTGGGACGTCCAGCTCGTGCTGCGGCACGACCATGTACCCAAGCCGGGGCTGGACCGGCGCATCCGGCTGGGGCTGACCAGCTGGGTGGGGCCCGGCGGCCGCCGCCAGGGCCAGCGCCGCCCGCCCACCGACCGTGATGAGCTGCGGCTGCGGCCGGGCTCTGCCTTCCTGATGCGACGAAACGGAGCCTCCCATGGCTGAAATCTCCCGCACTGCACTGTTCGGCAAGCTCGGCCCGCTGGCCTACAAGGCCATCGAGGGTGCGACAGTATTTTGCAAATTACGCGGCAATCCGTATGTCGAGCTGCAGCACTGGATCACCCAGATCCTCAATGCGCCCGACAGCGACCTGCACCGCATCATTCGGCACTACGAGCTCGATGCTGCGGCGCTGGCCGCCGACATCACCCGCTCGCTCGATCGACTTCCGCGCGGGGCCTCGTCGATCAGTGATCTGTCCAGCTTCATCGAGAACGCGGTCGAGCGCGGCTGGGTCTACGGTTCGCTCATGTTCGGCGAGCGCCAGATCCGCACCGGCCACCTTCTGGTGGGCATGCTCAAGACGCCCTCGCTGCGCGGCGCGCTCCTGGCCATTTCCAAGCAATTCGAGCGCATCAAGCTCGACGACCTGTGCGATCGATTCGCGAGCCTGCTCTCCGGCTCGCCCGAAGAAGGCCAGGGCCCCAGCGACTCCGGTGCCGCGCCAGGCGAGGCCAGCGACGCCATTGCCCCGGCCGCCATGGGCAAGCAGGAGGCGCTCAAGCGCTTCACCACCGACCTCACCGAGCAGGCGCGCTCAGGCAAGATGGATCCCATCGTCGGCCGCGACGACGAGATCCGCCAGGTGGTCGACATCCTGATGCGCCGGCGCCAGAACAATCCCATCCTGGTGGGCGAGGCCGGCGTCGGCAAGACGGCGGTGGTCGAGGGCTTCGCACAACGGATCGCCCGCGGCGATGTGCCGCCCAGCCTGAAGGATGTGGAGTTGCGCGCGCTCGACGTCGGCCTGCTGCAGGCCGGCGCCAGCATGAAGGGCGAGTTCGAGCAGCGCCTGCGCTCGGTGATCGACGAGGTGCAGGCCAGTGCCAGGCCCATCATCCTGTTCATCGACGAAACCCACACGCTGGTGGGAGCGGGCGGCGCCGCCGGCACAGGCGATGCGGCCAACCTGCTCAAGCCCGCCCTGGCCCGAGGCCAGTTGCGCACCATCGGTGCCACCACCTTTGCCGAGTACAAGAAGTACATCGAGAAGGATCCGGCGCTCACCCGGCGCTTCCAGAGCGTGCAGGTCGACGAGCCCACCGAGCCGCGCGCGGTGCTGATGATGCGCGGTGTGGCCTCGACGATGGAACGACACCACAAGGTGCAGATCCTCGACGAGGCGCTGGAAGCCGCAGTCAAGCTCGGCCACCGCTACATCCCCGCCCGACAGTTGCCCGACAAGAGCGTGAGCCTGATCGACACCGCTTGCGCGCGTGTGGCCGTGAGCCTGCATGCCACGCCGCCGGAGGTGGACGACTGCGCCAAGCGCATCGAGGCGCTGCAGACCGAGCAGGAGATCATCGGCCGCGAGGCCGCCATCGGCATCGACACCGCGGCGCGCGCCGCTGCAGTCGAGGAGCAGCTGACCGCCGAGCGAGCGCGCCTGGACGCGCTGAACACCCGCTGGCAAGCCGAGAAGACCTTGGTCGACCGGCTGTTGGCGCTGCGTGCCACGCTGCGCGGCGCCACACGCCCTGTGGAGGGCACCGGCAGCGCGCTCGAAGCCAGCGCCGCTGCGCCCACCGAAGCCGAGAGCGCGCAGAGCGCCGAGGCGCAGGCCCCGGCACTGACGCCCGAGCAGCGTGAGGCCACGTTGGCCGAGTTGAAGCAGGTGCAGGCCGAGCTCACCACCTTGCAGGGCGAAACCCCGCTGATCCTGCCCACGGTGGACTACCAGGCCGTGGCCAGTGTGGTGGCCGACTGGACCGGCATCCCGGTGGGCCGCATGGCCGCCAACGAGATCGACACCATCCTGCGGTTGCCGCAGCTGCTGGGTCAGCGCGTGATCGGCCAGGACCATGCGATGGAGATGATCGCCAAGCGCATCCAGACCTCGCGCGCCGGTCTGGACAACCCGAACAAGCCCATCGGCGTGTTCATGCTGGCCGGTACCTCCGGCGTCGGCAAGACCGAGACGGCGCTCGCGCTGGCCGAAGCGCTGTATGGCGGCGAGCAGAACTTGATAACGATCAACATGAGCGAATACCAGGAGGCGCACACCGTCTCCTCGCTCAAGGGCGCGCCTCCCGGCTATGTCGGCTATGGCGAGGGCGGCGTGATGACCGAGGCGGTGCGACGCAAGCCCTACTCGGTGGTGCTGCTCGACGAGGTGGAGAAGGCCCACCCCGACGTGCACGAGATCTTTTTCCAGGTGTTCGACAAGGGCTTCATGGAAGACGGCGAGGGTCGCTTCATCGATTTCAAGAACACCCTGATCCTGCTCACCACCAACGCGGGCACCGACCTCATCGCCGGGTTGTGCAAGGACCCCGATCTCATGCCCGATCCCGAGGGCATGGCCAAGGCGCTGCGCGAACCCCTGCTCAAAGTGTTTCCGCCGGCCCTGCTCGGTCGCCTGGTCGTGATTCCGTACTACCCGCTGTCCGACGAGATGCTGGGTCGCATCGTGCGGCTGCAGCTCGGGCGCATCAAGAAGCGGGTGGAGGAGCGCTACAAGATCCCGTTCTCCTACACCGACGACGTCATTCGGCTCGTCGTCTCGCGCTGCACCGAGAGCGAGTCGGGCGGCCGCATGATCGACGCCATCCTCACCAACACCATGCTGCCCGACATCAGCCGCGAGTTCCTTGGACGCATGATGGAAGGCAAGCCCATCGGTGCCGTCACCGTGGGCGTGCACGACGCCCAATTCGAGTACGGCTTCGGTTGAAACCCGGGCTTCCGACGACGCGTCGACGGCGGCCTCACACCGAACCGCCGGATCGTTGCCGCGGCAGCGTGACCCGTGGTTCGAAGCCGATCACCTGCGCGCGCGAGGGCAAGTGTGGAGCAGTGGCACATGCCGCGAACGACGAGTGATCGCATGACTTTAGGCGCTGGCCGGCGTGTTGGGCATACCCGACCATCAAGGCCACTGCCCTATCCAGGCCCCAGTTCGCCATGCCCAACCTCGTCACGCTGAACATTCCCCAGCTCAGTGGCCAGGAGCTGCACTTCAGCTCGCTCACCTATGCGGCCGGGCTGAGCATGCTCGAAGACCTGCAGCTGTGCATCCTCAGCCCCAACGCCAACCTGGGTGCCGACGATGTGCTGGGCCAGCTGGTCTCGCTGACCCTGCACCAGCATCACATCGACCGCCACGAGCAGCTCGAGCGCGAGCTGTCGGGCTACGTGCGCCGCTTCGAGTTCGAGGGCCACCAGGGCCGCTACTACCGCTATCGCGTCGAGATCGTCCCCTGGCTGTGGTTCCTCACCCGCCGCGCCGACTGCCGCATCTTCCAGGACCAGAGCGTGCCCGACATCGTGCAGTCGGTCCTGGCCGAGCATGTCGACGGCGCCAGCGTCGAGCTCAAGCTCGTGCGCAGCTACCGCAAACGCACCTACTGCGTGCAGTACCGCGAGACCGACTTCAACTTCATCGCCCGGCTGCTCGAGGACGAAGGCATCTACTGGTACTTCGAGCACCAGGGCGGACGCCACAAGCTCATCGTCGTCGACGACCTGGGCTCGCACGAGGCGCTCGCAGGCTACGAGGCGCTGCCGTACTACGCCAACCGCGAGCAGGTTCCCCCCGACGCCGAGTACCTCACCGACTGGCGCTGCTCGCGCGAGGTGCGTGCCAACAAGGTCGCCCTGACCAGCTACGACTTCACCGCCCCGGGCCGCTCGCTCAAGGTGGGCCTGACCGCCCAGCGCAGCTACTCCCTGCCCGACCATGAGCTGTTCGACTTCCAGGGCGACTACGCCCAGAGCGCCGACGGCGAGCAGCTGCTG
>JAKLLB010000219.1:362-675 GCA_023150345.1 Aquabacterium sp. | reverse complement strand
CGGCCAGCGCGCAGCACGTTCAGCGCCGTGCTGCCCAGCAGCGCGCGCATCACACCCGACCGGCCGTGCGAGGTGATGGCCACCAGCGTGCCCGGAACCTTCGCGGCTTCGTCCAGGATGAGCTGCGCCACATCGCCGCTGCCCGCGGTGCACACCGCAGTGGCCGCGTGGCGGGCCGCCAGGATGTCGAGCGCGCGTTTCGCGTCTGCAAGCGCCTCGGGCGATTCCACCAGGCGCAGAAGCGACACCGCCGCACCGGTCTTGCTGCCGAGCCACACCACATGCGGCAGGATCTGCTCGGAAAAGTCCGAAC
>JAKLLB010000219.1:0-352 GCA_023150345.1 Aquabacterium sp. | reverse complement strand
CCATGTCGACCAAGGATAACGTGCCGCGGCACCTGTGCCGATCGGGCAAATCCAACCCATGCGGGTGATTGCGAGCGCGGTGCGCCGAGGTCCCGTCGGGGCCAGTGGCGTTGCAGCGGCCACCCGGAGCACATGTGGCCGGAACCCCGCGTGGCGCGGGGATATCAGGCAAGAAAAAGGGCCCGGAGAATATCCGGGCCCTTTTGCCTTGTGTATGGTGGTGTAGTTCCCCAGTACAGGAAACCGCCCTGCTGTAGAAGCAGGGATACCATGGGTGTGGTTGTACATCATGCGGAAGTCCGGGGAAAAAACGGGCACCCCCGCGCACTTCCTCGCTGGTTCGGGCTGCGAC
>JAKLLB010000218.1 GCA_023150345.1 Aquabacterium sp. | reverse complement strand
AGCGCGTCGAGGAACTGTGCGCCGGGTTTCCGGTGCCGGTGTGGTTCAACGGCGAGCCGCTCAAGCGCGCCATGGCCGAGGCCCACCTGGCCACCCAGGCCAGCGCCATCGGAGCCGTGCACCTCGCGGGCACGCGCGACGGCCGGTACACCCACGACACCTGGGTGTTCCTGCAGGGTTTCTGCGTGCTGCGGCCGGCCTGGTCCAGCCGCGAGGACGTGAACGTCGTGCACCTGGACTCGCGCCAGTTCATGGCGCGCCTGCCGGACCGCGACCGCCTGATCGACGAGGACGTGCAGCGCCAGCGCATCGACACCGAGCTGAAGGCCTGCTGGCGGCGCACGCTGGAGATCGCCAAGGCCGAACTGCCGCCGCGCCACTTCATCGACACCTACTACAGCGTCATGCGCGGCTGGGGGCACCTCGACCTGCTGAACGACCTCGGCACCCTGCCGGCCGAGCTGTGCAGCCTGGTGTCGGGCTACCCGGTGCAGGTGGAGCATGGCGAGCGCCGCCATCTGACGCCGGTGCCGACCGTGCCCTCGCGCGAGGCCATCGAGTCAGGGGCCGTGCAGCTGGTGGCCCTGGACGACGTGGGCGACGACAACGCGCCGCGCTGGATGATGGCGCGCGCCCGCGGCTGGCTGGTGTTCGACTGGATCGGCGTGCATGCCGACCACTGGGTGATGCGCCACGTCCGCTTCCTC
>JAKLLB010000217.1:268-730 GCA_023150345.1 Aquabacterium sp. | reverse complement strand
ATGTCGTGTGATCGGTGCGCCAATCTGTGTGTCGAGTACCGGATCAAGCTGCCCGCGGAGCTGAGCCGAGCTATAGCACTTGCACACTCGTACGTCGCCGATGGCACTATCGTGGAGGTTCCAGACACATCGTCGGCCACGCTAGGCGATCGTCCGTTCGCGGAAGTGCCAGCGAATGGCCCATGGGATGATGTGCTGTATCACCAGTTCCGGTGTAGCAACTGCGCGGAACTATTTGAGTTGGTCGCCGAGACGTATCACGGGAGCGGTGGTGCCTGGAAGCCAAAGAACGAGGCGTCTATTCGTGAACGCCTCTAACCCCTCCATCGAGCGGACATGCCCCGGCAAGCCGGGTCATGCCGCTCATGGCGAACGTTAGGCATCAAAGACAACCACATGTCGACCTCCGCTACCGCAAAGAGAACTCGCGCGATCGCTCATCCTGGCAGTCAGACGGCCAAG
>JAKLLB010000217.1:0-258 GCA_023150345.1 Aquabacterium sp. | reverse complement strand
GCTGGATTTCACTTGGAAGCCATAACAATAATCGAAAGCATCGTCGCAGACCGCCTTGAGAGCCGACTAACCCACGTCATAGGAAAAGACTTCAGTTTCCAGCATCTGGGGTCGCTGATAATCAAGGCTAGGCAAGTCGAGAAGGACCCAGTACTTCTTTCCTTGATCGACCAAGATCTGGACAACTGGCGGAAGTCGAGGAACAAAGCGCTGCACGAAATGGCGAAGATCGCTACAGGTGACACAACAACGTGGGCT
>JAKLLB010000216.1 GCA_023150345.1 Aquabacterium sp. | reverse complement strand
GCAGGCAATGTCCGCCGGTCGACGCGGCGCCGCCCCTGCCGGCGTCCGAACCTGAGGCCCTGCCGCCGGAGGTCCACGCTGAGTACGAGCTGCGGGTGAGTCGTGAACTGCACGCTCACGGCTTCTGGCGAAGGCCTTGGATGTTCAGCAACATCGCCAGGGAACATCTGGTTTCGGTCCAAGGCCGATCTGGCGGCCAATCCAGATGATCGGCCGCGCTGAGGTCTACAGACCCGAGAGCACCGACTGTTCGCCGGCCGGCGACATTGCTGTGGCGAGCCAATCGGCGTAGCGTGACGAGTTGTCCGCCGCAGCCCGGGGCAAGCATCAAATTTAGTTGCCGGACAGCATCACTTTTAGTTGCGCGAGCGCTGAACTCCAAGCGATGGATTTATGAGCATCAAATGACGTCCTGATAAGAACACTTCTCAGGACACACCACCTCGGGGCGGCTCACCGACTCGGTCTTCTCGCTACCTTGCCGCGGACATTGTTGTCGGCTGCAGGACATCACTCAGCGGCAAGGTAGAGCAACGACATCGTGTCGTGCAAGCCTTGAAGCGCATTCTGGCCGGCGGCCGGATAGCGCGTTGCAACCTGAGGAAGAACGATGACCCCTGAATCTCCGGTCGACGTCGACAAGATCGGCGACGAACCAACCCATCAAACCGTCTATGTGCTGATGTCCGAGAACTCCGGTGGTGTCGCCGGCATGGTCTGCGCAACGCGACAGCGCGCCGAGGATGAACT
>JAKLLB010000215.1 GCA_023150345.1 Aquabacterium sp. | reverse complement strand
CGAGTGCCTTGGCGTGGCGCAGCGCGGCCAGCGTGTCGGCGGTTTCGCCGGATTGCGAAATTGCCACCACCAGCTGGCGCGGGTTGGGCACCGACAGGCGGTAGCGGTATTCGCTGGCGATCTCGACGGTGCAGGGGATGCCGGCCAGCGCTTCGAGCCAGTAGCGGGCGGTCTGCCCGGAGTGGGCGCTGGTGCCGCAGGCCAGGATCAGCACCGAATCGACGTCGGCGAGCAGCTCGCCGGCGGCGGCGCCGAGCATGCCGGGCTGGATGCTGCGGCTGCCGCCGAGCAGTTCCAGCGTATTGGCCAGCGCTTCCGGCTGCTCGAAGATTTCCTTCTGCATGTAGTGCTGGTAGCTGCCGAGTTCGACCGCCGCTGCCGACAGTTGCGAGACATGCACCGGCCGCTCGACCGGGCTGCCGTCGAGACGGGCGATGCGCACCGTTTTCCAGATAGACCATGTTGCGCGTCACTTGCAGCAGCGCCGAGGCGTCGGAAGCAGCGTAATTGCCTTGTTCGGAAACGCCGAGCAGCAGCGGCGAACCTTCGCGGGCGACCACCACCTTGCCCAGCTGGCGCTGGTCGATCACTGCAATCGCGTAGGCACCGACCAGGCGGCGGCAGACTTGCTGCACGGCGCGGAAGAGGTCGGCTTCGCTGCGCAGGGTCGCGTCGAGCAGGTGGGCAATGCTTTCGGTATCGGTGTCGGAGGTGAAAACGTAGCCCTGCGCGCTCAGTTCCTCGCGCAGCGCCTC
>JAKLLB010000214.1 GCA_023150345.1 Aquabacterium sp. | reverse complement strand
ATTCGAGCATCGGATGCGCCATCTGCGGAAAACCGGGCACGAAGTAATGCTCATGCGTCATGAAGCCGGCGATCCGGTTGAACGGATTGGGGATCATCTGCACGCCTTGCGGGAAAGTGACCAGCAATTTGCGTTGCTCGGTGATTTCCTCGCCAGCAAAGCGGATCTTCAACTCCTCGAAGGCGGCGGCATGCAGTTCCAGGCCAACGCCAAGCGCCTGTGCCACCGCCTGGCGGGTGTGATCGTCCGGGGTATTGCCGATGCCGCCACAGGAAAAGACCACGTCGCCGGCCGCCATGGTGCGACGGAAAGTCGCCGCCAGCCGCTCGCGGTCGTCGCCCAGATACTCGACCCACGACAGGCGCAAGCCGCGTTGCGCGAGCATTTCGGCGATTTTGGCGAAGTGCTTGTCCTGGCGCTTGCCGGACAGGATTTCGTCACCAATGATGATCGTGCCAAAGGTTTTCATCGTTCAATTTCTCCGAAAACGGTCCGCCAGCGGCGAGTCAGTCGCTGACCAGACGGGCCTCGCCGACCATCAGTGCCTCGCCACGCAAACGGCGCAAGGATTCCAGACCAAGGTGTACATAAGCCAGCGCCGCCAGTGCCGGCACCAGCAGACCGACAAAAGGCAGATGCGCCAGCACCGCCATCAACAGGCCAAGCAGGAACATCGCCTGCCGCTGCTCGCGGCGCAGCACCTCCCACTCGCCGGCGTTGGCATGCTGCGCCAGCGCATCGTAAGCAAAGGTGCGACGGTTGA
>JAKLLB010000213.1 GCA_023150345.1 Aquabacterium sp. | reverse complement strand
CGTAGCCGACCTTATCGACAGCAGCAATCAGATCCTGCACGGATGCTACGCCACGCACGGTAGCGCGCTCGGTCGCCAGATTGACCACAGCCTCAGTGACGCCCGGCACCGCCTTGAGCGCCTTCTCGACGCGGCCCACGCACGAAGCGCAGGTCATGCCTCCGATCGCCAGCTCGATGGTGCCCTGAGGCACGTCGTACCCTACCTTCTCGATCGCCTGGATCAGCGCCATGCGATCGACAGGACGGTTCAGGCGAATGTCCGCTCGCTCGGTGGCGAGATTGACAGACACGCTTGCCACGCCCTCGACCTTGGCAAGGGCGGCCTCGACTCGGCCGACACAGCTTGCGCAGGTCATGCCCTCGATGGGCAGGCTGATTGCCGCTGCTTGGGCGCCAGCACTACTCGTTGTTGCCATGCTCATGGTGTGCTTCCCATAGTTGAAATTCGACATGGAGGGAGCTTAGGGTTTACCATCGTGGGAAGGTCAAGCGCTTTTTCGGATGCTGTCAGGTTTCAGAAATGACCCGGTGCACGGGGAACGGAGGCCTTGCCTGCCAGGCTCGCACTGGTTCTTTGCTGCGCGCGCCTAAGCGGCCGCTGCCTTGTTAATTCTGAAGGGCGAAAACAGCCATTCGAGGTTAGGAAATATTTTAAAAATGAATACAAGTAAGCCATTCAGTACCCCACCGAAGGGTCCCAGCGCCGATTTGGAATCGCTGTCACAGAATGACGTGACCATCTTGGCTGAGACATTCCGCCTCCTGGGTGACCCGTCC
>JAKLLB010000212.1 GCA_023150345.1 Aquabacterium sp. | reverse complement strand
CCAGCACTTCGCCGGCTGGCGAGGACCATGGCGCGGTCACGCTCGGTGGCGTCAAGCGCGAACTTGCCGGTCTCGTGGCCGGCCTGGATCCTTGTTGAAGCGAGGCATGCTCGGGGCTGGCGCCACCGGCGGCCGACTCCGGTCGGCCGCGGCGGAAAAAATTCATGTAAGAAAGTTCATATAGGACTTGTTTCATATAGGACGCTTGTCGTATCATGCGCCGACCATGAACTCAACCGTCCTTATCCGTTTTCCGGTGAATGAAATTCAGCGCGCCAGCCTGCTGCGCCTGCGGGCAGCCTTTGCCGAGGCCTGCAATGCCTTGGCGCCGCTGGTCAAGGAGCATCGTTGCTGGAACCGGGTGGCCTTGCATCATCTGGCCTATCGCCAGATGCGCGAGCGCTTTCCGGCGCTGGGTTCGCAGATGATCTGCAACGCCATCTACTCGGTATCGCGGACGGCTCGGGTGGTTTACCAGCACCCCGCCAGTCCCTGGTATATCGGCAATGCCCCGCTGCGGCCCCTGCCGCTCCTGAGTTTTGCCGATACGGCGCCGGTCTACTTCGATCGCCACACCCTGAGCCTGCGCCAGGGCGGCTTGTCGATGTACACCCTCGATGGGCGCATCCTTTTCGAGATGGCGCTGGTGCCCGAGGTCGAGCAACGTTTCCGTAACGAAAAAATACGCGAAATCACGCTCTCGCAGGATGTGGAGGGTTTCTTCCTCGTCTTTACCTTCGGCGCCGCGCTCGAGTCGGGCGAGGAAGCGCTGGTTTTTCCCGAGTACGTTGTTGCCATTTCCCCAGAGCAGGCGATTGCCTGATTTTATGAAGCCATATCCATGAAGAAA
>JAKLLB010000211.1 GCA_023150345.1 Aquabacterium sp. | reverse complement strand
TAGGTGCCTCGTATGCGAGACATTCCGTGCCCCTGCTGCGGTTTCATGACGCTGCAAGACCAATACGGTTCTTTCGCCGTTTGTGATGTTTGCGGGTGGGAAGACGATGGTGTTCAATTGGCCAACCCAACGTCCGAAGGTGGTGCCAACAAGAGGTCGCTTGCGGCGGCGCAATTCGCGGCGTTGGCCAAGTACCCCGCGGGTGTAGAACTCGCCGAGGGGTATCGCCGCAGTAGCAAATGGCGCCCCCTCGCTCAAACGGAAGTGGATGCCGCCAACACGCGCAAAGCCGTCAAGCATTGGCATTCAAAGTCGGTCTGTGCTGAATCAGAGGCGTACTGGGGAGTAAGGTGAATGGAGCGTTCTACGAAGCAGGCACCTAACCCCTCCATCGAGCGGACATGCCCCGGCAAGCCGGGTCATGCCGCTCATGTCGAACGTTATGCGTCACAAGACGCGCTCTGCACCAGTCTTCGCCTCAGAATACCGCCATGGACTCCATCATTCAGTGGTTTAAGGCTACGGACTGGATCGCCAACGCTTTGGCTATCGTCGTCCCGCTTGCGGGTGGCGCAGCTTGGCTTTGGCGCCGCGCCCACAAGCGGCTCTCCGCTCCCCGAACGTTCTCTGCGTACGCAAGGAATCAATTTCCTTCTCCGTACCCTATGTCGAGACTCCGAGAAGTTGCCCAAGTTGCAATCGTGGACGACAATCTATCCGATTTCCCCATTGCGGATCTTCGTAAGGCTGGATTTCAGATCAAAACCTACAAACACGTCAGTGTCGGCGACTTTGAGGAACTGTCAAAGTTTGACGTGGTCTTTCTCGACATGCACGACATTGTTCGCGATGACCCAACCGAA
>JAKLLB010000210.1:472-869 GCA_023150345.1 Aquabacterium sp. | reverse complement strand
TCAGCCAGCAGGGCGAGGTGCGCATCGGCGCCGAGATCCTGGCTGGCGATGTTCCCGAAAGCGGCGACGAGTCGGGGGTCCTGCTGCGTTTTTGTGTCGAGGACCAAGGAATAGGCATTGGCGAGGAAGAACAGGCACGGCTGTTCAATCCTTTCGTTCAGGCCGACGAATCGATGACGCGAAGGTTCGGCGGCACCGGGTTGGGCCTGGCGATCAGCAAGCGGCTGGCCGAATTGATGGGAGGGCGGATCGGCGTCCGCAGCCAGCCGGGGCAGGGGAGCTGTTTCTGGTTTACGGTCCGCCTGCAACTGGCCGATACCCCGGGGGGCATCAACCCGGCAAGCCACCCGGCCGAGGAAGCCGCCGAGGCTCGTCTGCGCCGGGATTTTGCCGGAGT
>JAKLLB010000210.1:0-462 GCA_023150345.1 Aquabacterium sp. | reverse complement strand
GAAGACGAACCGATCAGCCAGGCGGTCATGCAGGGGGCGCTCGACGAGGTTGGCATCAGCAGCGACCTGGCGGACGATGGCGCCGCCGCCGTGAAGCTCGCCGCCACCCGGGAATACGCTCTGATCCTGATGGACATGCAGATGCCGCGCATGAACGGCATCGAAGCCGCACGGGCGATCCGTCGGGATTCGCTGAATCGCGACACTCCCATCGTCGCCCTTACCGCCAACGCCTTCGAGCAGGACCGCCTGGCCTGCCTCGACGCCGGGATGAACGACCACATCAGCAAACCGGTCGACCTGGAGCGCGTTTATGCCACGCTGCACCGCTGGTTGCGACGCGGCAGGCAGGCTTGAGCGACAGGGCGGAAAAAAGCCCCATTTTCACGGTCGACCGTGAAAATCCGGAAAAAAGCATCCGCGGTGCGTAGCGCGATAGAGGCAAAGGCCCCGCCGTTTGGC
>JAKLLB010000020.1 GCA_023150345.1 Aquabacterium sp. | reverse complement strand
ACACACGCGGCACCGCCACGACCGGTCGCACGACGAGCGTGGACGGATCGACCTCGAGCACGGTCTTGCGATCGGGCGAGGTCACGCGCAGCCTGCCGTCGAACGTGATGCGCCGTGGATCGCTCCACGACTCGTCCAACCCGCGATTGGCCGCGCGCAACTGGGCCGGCCCGACGAGCTTGCCGGTATCGAGATCGACGCCTGCGATCCCGTTGAAGCCGAACCACACCGTGCGCCCGTCGCAACCCAGCAGGCCCGCCAGGCGGAACTCCCCCGCCGGCCGCTGCTCGGCGATGGGGATTCGGTGCGCCGAGCCGCGCCCATCCACCGGCAGCAGCCACAGCGCCAGCCGATAGCGGTCGTTGGCCGGATTGCGGTGCAGGCTGGGAACGTAGGGTTCGAGCGCCTGGATCAATGTGGCGATGTGCTGCGGCGTGCGCACTGCGGGGCCCAGGGGAAAGCCGGTGGGCGAGCTGATCATGAACGGGTTCCACGAGGCCGCCGCAACAGCCGCCGGCCCAGCGAGCGCCACCGCCATCACGACGCGCCGGCCAAGCGGCCGGTTCAACCGAGCGTGTCTCATCCGGCTTCCCCCACGGGGGTGGGGCGTGGCCTATGCCGATGCCTCCAGACCCCCGAAACGCGCCCAGTATCCTGCCTGAGGCGGCATCGCGGGGCCTTCGGGCGTCTCGAGCACCGCCGACACATGCGCCTCGGCCTGTGCTTGCAGCCTCAGGTAGAGATTGCGGCACAGCACCCGCGCCGCCGTACCTGGCCAGTCGGCCGGCAGCAGCTCAGCGGGCAGGAAGGGGTCGCGCAAGCAGGCCCGGCGATACCCGTGCATCAGCAGGGTCCGCAACCCGAACGCCAGCGGTGGATCCACCGGGTCTGCGCCACGCAGTGCCTGCCAAACCGGCCTGAACAGGTCCAGGAAGGCATGGTAGTCGCTGGCCAGTTGCTCGAGCTGCCAGCAGTCCTGCGCAGCCTCGCGCAAGGCCTGCGCGCCGACCATCGGCAGCGCTGGGCCCCGGATCACGAGCACGGCCGTTGCCCGCAGCGCCGGGGCGAGCATCTGCTCCAGCAGGTAGTCGTCCGGTCCAGGGTGCAGCCACACGCCGCTGGCATGCTGCGCGAAACCCTGCCACGACAGGTCGCGCTCGAGCTGCGTGCGCGCGGCCACATCCAGCCCTGCGGGCTGAAGCGCCAGCACCGTCCAGGCATGGTCCCAGGTGCGCGCCGGGGGGTTGTACAAGCGCTGGTGCACCGCATCGAAGCGGCGGCGGCCGTCGTCGGTCAGGCGGTAGTAGCTGCGCCGGCCGATCTGCTGCGAGGCCAGCCAGCCTTCCTGCGCCAGCCGGAACACCGCCGTGCGCACGGCGCGCTCCTGTACCCCGGCCCGGCCCGCCAGCGCGATCACACTGCCCAGCCAGGCGTTGCCGCCACGGTGAGCGATGGCATCGCCGTAGATCGTGACGATCAACGACTTCACCTTGGGCTGCATGCGCAGCGCCAGGTCGTCGAGCCGGCCGGTGAGGTCCATCGCGGAAATCTCCGACAATTATGATTCACTATGCTTGCGCATCTTGCACAAACTGAGTTACTTTACGCGCACTCGATCGAACTCAACAGCGAAAGAGTTGTACACATCGATTCGCGATCAAGCTATGTCTCGTGAATCATATCGGAATGCACCACAGCCCGGAGGCCCCATGCACGGTACAGGCACCGACGATACCCGCAGCGTCCCCACCTACTGCTACAACTGTGTCTCCGGCCCCGACTTGCTGACGGTGAAGGTGCGCGATGGCGTGGCCATCAACGTCGAGCCCGACCACAGCGCCACCGGCGTGCACCCGGCGCACGGCCGGCCCTGCGTCAAGGCCTACGGCCTGGTGCAGAAGACCTACAACCCGCACCGGGTGCTCACGCCGATGAAGCGCACCAACCCGAAGAAGGGACGCGACGAAGACCCCGGGTTCGTGCCGATATCCTGGGACGAGGCGATGGACATCGTCGCCGCCAAGCTCAACGACATCCGCGCGCGCGGCCTGATCGACGAGGAGGGCCTGCCGCGCGTGGCGGCCACCTTCGGCCACGGCGGCACGCCGGCGCACTACATGGGCACGTTGCCGGCATTCCTGTCGGCCTGGGGCCCGATCGACTACAGCTTCGGCTCCGGCCAGGGTGTCAAGTGCGTGCACTCCGAGCACCTGTACGGCGAGTTCTGGCACCGCGCCTTCACCGTCTGCGCCGACACCGTGGCCTCGCGCTACATCGTTTCCTTCGGCGCCAATGTCGAGGTCACCGGCGGCGTGTGCGCGGTGCGGCGCCACGCGGACGCGCGCCTGCGCGGCATCAAGCGGGTACAGATCGAGCCGCACCTGTCGCCCACCGCTGCGTGCTCGGCCGAGTGGGTGCCGATCAAGCCCAAGACCGACGCGGCCTTCATGCTGGCGATGATCCACGTGCTGCTGCACGAGGCCGGACTTGCGCGGCTGGACACCGCCTTTCTGCGCGACCGCACCGCCTCGCCCTACCTGGTGGGTCCGGGCGGCTGGTACCTGCGTGACGCGGCCAGCGGCAAGCCGCTGCTGTGGGACGAGCGCAGCGGCCGGGCCGTGCCGTTCGACACGCCCGGAACCGCGCCCGCGCTCGAAGGCCGCTACACCGTGCCCGAAGCCATCACCCGCGGCCCCGATGGCGAGGTGGAACACCACGTGCAGGTCAGCGGCCAGCCGGCCTATGCCGAGATGGTGGACGCCATGCGCAGCTATACGCCCGAGTGGGCGGCCACGATCTGCGACGTGCCCGCGGCCACCATCCGCCGCGTGGCGCTGGAGTATCTGGACAACGCCTGCATCGGCGAGACCACGGTGATCAACGGCAAGACCTTGCCGCTGCGCCCGGTGGCCGTGACCCTGGGCAAGACGGTGAACAACGGCTGGGGCGCCTTCGAGTGCGTGTGGGCCCGCACCGTGCTGGCCACGCTGGTGGGCGCCCTGGAAGTGCCCGGCGGCACGCTGGGCACGACCGTGCGACTGAACAAGCCGCACGAGAACCGGCTGCTGTCGGTCAAGCCCGGCGACGACGGCTTCATGCTCACGCGATTCAACCCGACCGACCGCGAGCACTGGGCGCGCCGCCCCACCGGCCGCAACGCCCACAAGACGCTGATCCCCATCGTCGGCAACTCGCCCTGGAGCCAGGCCCTGGGACCGACCCACCTGGCCTGGATGTTCCTGCGCGAAGCGCCGCCGGACTGGCCCAAGCCCACCCACCCCGAGGTGTGGTTCGCGTTCCGCACCAACCCCGCCATCTCGTTCTGGGAGACGTCGCAGTTGTCGGAGACGATGGCCACCATGCCCTTCATCGTGTGCTTCGCCTACACGATGGACGAGACCAACCACATGGCCGACGTGCTGCTGCCCGACGCCACCGATCTGGAAAGCACCCAGCTCACCCGCGTGGGCGGCACCAAGTTCGTCGAGCAGCACTGGCACCATCAGGGCGTGGCGCTGCGCCAGCCGGCGGTGGCGCCGCAGGGCGAAGCGCGCGATTTCACCTGGATCTCCGCCGAGCTCGCGCGCCGCACCGGGCTGATCGAGCCCTACACCGCGGCGCTGAATCGCGGTGCCGCCGGCAGCGCGCTCAAAGGCGAAGGCGCAGGCGGCCAGTGGGACTTCACCCTCGAGCCCGACCAGGTGTTCGACGTCGACACCGTGTGGAACGCGGTGTGCCAGGCCGCCACCGCCGAGCTCACCGAGGGCCGCGACATCAAGGACCTGGCCTGGTTCAAGGAGCACGGCTGGTTCGTCGTGCCCTTCGAACGCGCCGACTGGTACCTCACCCCGACCATGGAGGCCATGGGCCTGCGCTATGAGCTGCCCTACCAGGAGCGGCTGCTGCGCACCGGCATCGAGCTGGGCCGTCGCTTGCACGAGGAAGGCATCCACTGGTGGGACACCCAGCTCACCGAGTACCAGGCCATCCCGCAGTGGCACGACGTGCCGGCGCACTGGAACCGTGCGGTGGAAGCCACCGGCGGCAAACTCGAGGACTACCCGTTCTGGGCCATCACCACCAAGTCGATGCCCTACACCACGGGCAACAACGTGGGCATACCGCTGATGAACGAAGTGAGCGGCAATCTGCGCGGCCACGGCGCGGTGACCCTGAACACCGGCACCGCCGCCCGGCTGGGTATCGCCAGCGGCGACTGGGTCGAGGTGCGCTCGACCTGCGGCGTCACCATCGGCCGCGCCGCACCCATACAGGGTTGCCGGCCCGACACCATCGTCATTCCCGGCCAGTACGCCCACTGGAAGACGCCGGTGGCGCGCACCCTGCAGTTCCCGTCGTTGAACGCGATTGCGCCGCTGCGTGCGGTGTCGCTGGCGCTGACCGATGCCACCGGCTCGGGCGCCGACATCGTGCGCGTGCAGGTGCGCAAGGTCGACCCCCCGGCCCCGGTGCGCGACGCGCCCGTGGCCGCCATGCAAGGAGCACCGGCATGACCCGCTACGTGATGGTGGCCGACCTGCGCCGCTGCGTGGGCTGCCAGACCTGCACCGCCGCCTGCAAGGAGGCCAACGGCACGCCACCCACCGTGCAGTGGCGCCGAGTGCTCGACATCGAAGCCGGCGAGTACCCCGACGTCAGCCGCGTGTTCGTGCCTACCGGGTGCCAGCACTGCGACGAGCCGCCGTGCATGGAGGTGTGCCCCACCACCGCAACCGGCAAGCGCGCCGACGGCATCGTCACCATCGACTACGAGCTGTGCATCGGCTGCGCCTACTGCATCATGGCCTGTCCCTACGAGGCCCGCTACAAGGTCGAGGACGAGCAGTTCGCCTTCGGCGCCCGCCCCACCGCCGCCGAGCGCACGCGAACGGCCCAGCCCATCGTCGACGTCGTCACCAAGTGCACCTTTTGCGTCGACCGCATCGACGCGGGCCTGGCCCGCGGCCTGGTGCCGGGCGAGGACCCCGAAGCCACGCCGGTGTGCGCGCAAAGCTGCATCTCCGGCGCGATGCGCTTCGGCGATCTGGATGACCCGAACAGCGGCGTCTCGCGGCTGCTGGCCGAGAACCGGTCCTTCCGCATGCACGAGTCCGAGGGCACCGGCCCCGGCTTCTACTACCTCTGGGACAAGGAACTGCAGCTGTGAAGCAGATGAACGCCGCGCGCCGCCAGGCGCACTGGGACCTGCGCGCCGCGGGCAACTTCATCGGTGGCGGCACCGGCTGTGGCCTGGTAATGGCCTGCGCCATGGCGGTGCTGTCGGGCGCGCCGCTGCCCGCGCTGGCGCTGGCCGTGGGCGCCGCGTGCATCGGCGCCGGGCTGACGCTGGTGTGGCTGGAGATCGGCAAGCCCTGGCGCGCACTGCACGTGTTCTTCCACCCGCAAACCTCCTGGATGACGCGCGAGGGCATCCTCGCCGGGCCGCTGCTGGGCAGCTGCGCGCTGGCCTGGTGGTTCAACCAGCCGGCCTGGCTGGCGCTGGCGACGCCGCTGGCCGCTGGCTTCCTCTACTCGCAGGCACGCATCCTGCGCGCCGCACGCGCCATCCCGGCCTGGTCCAACCCCAAGGGCGTGCCGCTCGTCATCGCCACCGGCCTGGCCGAAGGCCTGGGCGCCTTTGTCGCACTGGCCACGCTCGCAGGCGGGCCAGCGGGAGCTGCATCGGTGCCGATGGTGCTCGCCGCACTGGGCGCCGGCATCGCGCGCGAAGTGCTGCGCACCGCCTACCGGCGCGCGCTCGAAGCGGCCCGCGCACCCCAACCCACGCTGGCATGGTTCGCCCGCCCCGAGGTGCACGCGCTGCAGGCCACGCGCATCGCCTCGGTGCTGCTGCTGGTCGCGGGACTGACCGGTGCCCAATGGGCGCTGGCGCTGGGCGGCCTGCTCGCTGTGGCCGGCGGCTGGGGTTTCAAGGTGGTGCTGATCACCCGTGCGGCCTACACCCGCGGCGCCGCCATCCCGATCACGCCCACCCGTGGGCGCAGCCAGGCGCGCCGCGTGGCGTTGTAGGGCGCTCAGCCGCCGTGCCGGGCTGGCCGGCGGCCCCAGCCCCTGTGGCGGCGCCCCCCGATCACGGGGGAGCGGCACGGGCTGCCCAATCACTTGCCTAACGGTGCGGACGGACAGTGCCTGGCGTGGGCTGCCGCTGCGTGGCCCCTGCCAACACAGGAGTTCGACCATGATGCGCGCCACCATCCGCCCCTTGCCCGTTCTGCTGGCGCTTGCCGCCGCTGTTCCGCTTGCCGCGCAGGCGGGGCCCTATGTCGAGGCCAGGTCGTACTCGATGGCCCAGAACGCGCCCCAGCCGGTGGGGTCGATCGCCCACGTGATCAACGGCGTGCTGGTTCCGGGCGAGAACACGGCTGACCCCGGTGGCAGCAGCAACACGGGGGGTGGCACGTCCGCGGTGTGGGCCGACACGACCCAGACCGCGTTTCCGACGCTGGCCAGGACCTACGCCGCGGCCGACCTGACGTTCGGCAGCCTGCGCGTAGACGCCTATGCCAGCACCGGCCCGACCAACGCGATCGGCTACGCGAGCTGGATGGAGACGGTGACCTTCAACAACAGCACCGGCCACACGGTCGAGCTCGACATCTTCTGGAACACCGAGGGCGCGATCACGGCCATCGACAGCAACAGCTGGCGCACGGTCACCAGTTCGATCGGCCTCTACCGGAACTACGACAACTACGCGTACATCGGCATGAAGGCCGCCGACGGGAGCTATGCCGACCATCTGGGCGGCGCCCAGTACCAGTACTACGGGTCGCCCATCGCCCCCGACGGCGGCGACTACTTCACGTTCGCCCCGCACGGCGGCAACCCGGACGGTGCGTGGCGCACGTCCCTCGGCGATGGCGAGAACGGCCTGATCGCCGCGACCCTGATGATCCCCGCGGGGGAAGGCGCGCTGGACATCTACGCCTCGCTCTCGGTCGACTGCCGGTCCGGCGCCATCTGCGACTTCGGCCACACCGCGCTGTTCGGCTTCGGCGACCTGCCGGCAGGCCTGAGCTGGACGTCGGCTTCGGGGGTGTTTCTCAGTGCCGAACAACCGCCGAATGGCGTGCCGGAACCCGCAACTGCGGCTCTGCTCGGCATAGGGCTGCTGGCGCTGACGGCGCCCGGGCTGCAGCGGCAGCGCGCCGCGGCGGCACCTCAGGCCTGATCGGATCCGACTCGCCCGGCCAGGGCCAGCGCGGCGGGCAGCGCCAGCGACTCGCCATCGTGCCAGGCCCTGGCGGTGGCGGCCGGGCCGAGTTGAACGCAGGCCAACCGCCGGATGCGGCGCAGGTCGAGCCGATCGCTGGCACCCAGCGGGCCAAAGCGCTCGGTCCAGAAGACGGCCGCGAACGAGGCCAGACGGGCCGCATCGGCCGCGCGACCCAGGTGAGCCAGCGCGCGCGGCTGGTTCCACAGCGGGTAGGCCAGTTCGTAGGCCGTGGCATGGCGCCAGGCCACCTGCAGTGAAGCCGAGAATGCGGCCGCGGCCTCCGCCCAGCGCCGCAAGCCACACAGTGCGTTGCCGGCCACGTTGTGCGCCTCGGCCACGCGCCTCCAATCGTGCAGGGTGCGGGCCTCGACGATCAGCGGCTGCAAGCGCTGCAACGCCTGCTCGTTCAGCCCCGCGTTCTGGTCGGTCACTGCCAGGTTGTACTGGCCGCTCTGCACCGCGTGGCGATTGCCGCTGAGTTGCCACAGCGCCAGTGCACGCTCGTGCAGCGCACGCGCCGCCTGCGGGTCACGGTGGTGCACATTCGTCACGAAGGCGCGCAGTGCGGCCAGGGCCGCCTGCATCTCGGGCTCCGGTTGCGCAACAGCCAGGGCGTCGGCCTCGTCGAGCAGCGGCAGCACACGTTGGGCATCGCGCCGGCTGCGCCAGATCACCCGAGCCAATGTGTGCAAGGCACGCGGCCTTTGCGGGTCGCCCGGGGGCAGCGCATGCGCGGCCAGCTCGGCCTGGGCCAACGCCTGTGCCGCCTGCCCGGCGCGCAGCAGTGCCGGCGCCAGCACGCAGCGCGCAGCGGCGGCCAGGGCGTGATCGGGTGTCGCCTGCGCGGCCGCCACGGCATGCGCCAGCGCGGCGTCGCTCAGTCCGACGTCCTCGACGACGCGGCGCAGCAACACCAGCTCTTCCAAGGCCTCGGCCGGGCACCCATCGGCCACCGCCGAGGCCAGTGCGGCGGCGACGTTGGGCCATTCGTCACGCACCTGCGGCAACGGTGGCGTGTCCGGCAGTTGGCGCGCCCAAAGGCGCATCCAAGCGCGATGGCGCGCCCGCAGCCGCTGCGCCGTGGTCGCGTCGGTGTGCAGGGCGGCGAACTCGCGCACCGGCTCGTATGGCGCGAAGCGGGTGCTGCCGCCCACGCCGGTGCGCGCCTGGAGCAGCGAATGCCCGACCAGCTCGTCCAGGCACAGGGCGGCGTTCGGGTCGTCCAGGACTGCGGCCGCTGCGGCTGCGGTGCAGCCACCGTCGAAAGGCACCAGCGATTGCAGCAGCACCCGCTGGCGATCGTCGAGCAGACCCCAGCTCCAGGCCACGACCTGCTGCATCGATGCGTGACGCGGATCGAGCGCCGCTCGGGGCCCGCTGCGCGCCACCAGGTCTCCACGCTGCCCCGCGGGACGATCGAGCATGGCCAGCATTTCCGCTGGCGCGAAACTGCGCACGCGTGATGCGGCCAGTTCCACCGCCAAAGGCAGGCCATCCAGGCGGTGCAGCAGCGCTGTCAGCGTGGCGAGGTTGCGTGCGCCCAGGTGGAAGTCGGGCCGCACGGCCTGGGCCCGATCGACGAACAGCGCGAGCGCCGGGTTGTGCGCTGCTTCTTCGAGATCTGCCTGGTCGTGCGGCAACGGCAGCCCGGGCAGTGCGACCACGTGTTCGCCGTCGAGCCCGAGCGTGCGCCGCGACGTGACCACGGCATGCAACCCTGGTGCCAGCGCCAGCAAGTCAGCCACGACGTCGCTGGCGCACTCGACGAGCTGCTCGAAGTTGTCCAGCACGATGAGCGTGCGACGGCCCCTCAGCGCCGCGGCAATGCGATCGAGCGGCGCCGCCTCGCCCGGCGCTGCGCGCAGGCGTTGGACCAGCACATCGAGCAGATGCACCCGCGAGGCGCATGCGACCAGCGGCACGAAGACGATGCGATCGAACTGCGCCAGTCCCGGTGCCCGGGGATCGGGCGGTACCAGTGCCTGAGCGACTTCGACCGCCAGCCGCGTCTTGCCCACACCGCCGGGTCCGGTGACGGTGACCAGCCTGTGCTCGAGCAGCAGGGTGCGCAGCCGGGCAGCGGAAGGCTCCGCACCGAACAGGCGTGTCAGGTAGGTGGGAAGTTCGACCGACGGCGCCCATGTGCCAGCCACGTCACCGGCGGCGGTCGACGCGGCAGCAGTGCTCGCAGGCAGCGGCCGCGGGCCGACCGTGGCCAGTCGGCCGTGGATGGCGGCGAGTCGTTCGCGCTCGGCCACCACCCAGTCATCGTAGTAGCCAGGCATCAGCTCGCCCCGATATTCCGCCAGGGCGTCCTCGAGCCTGCCCGCGCGGGCATGGTGCTCGAACCGGTGCACGTCGCAATCCAGGGCGCCAGGCGCCACGCGAACAACGGCACGATCGGCCAGCAACACGTCCCCTGCCGGACCACCTGCAGGCTCGAGCAGGGCACGCAGTGCCGACAGGGCCTGACGCAAGCGGTTGCGTCCGGCTTCGGGCGCTACGCCGGGCCATATCCGCTCGATCAGCTCCTCGCGCGGATGGGCACGCTGCGGGTCGAGCGCGAACGTGGCCAGCAGCATGGCCACCGCACGCGACGGCCATCGGGTGATCGCACGTGTGCCCGACGCCGCCTGCACATCGCCGAGCAGGCGCACAACCCAACGCGGGCGGTGCACCGAGGTCATGCCGGCCGTGGGCGCGAAAGAGGTCATCCGACCATCCATCGAAGAGTTCGCATCTGGCGATGTGTACGCTGGATTCTAGGGAGGGCGCTGGCGGGGGGGCGATGGGCGGTTCGCCAACCCACGCCATTCGAGTTGCCACCCGTCGGCGCCGACACGCGCGCCCTGGCTTGCGGACGCCAACGGCGCGCTCTAAGCTCGCGCCATCAGAACTCGGACACGGGAAGTCAACCGATGAGACTGTGGCCATGTGTGCTCGCACTTGCGGTGGCCGGTGGCGCCACGGCGGCGCGTGGCATGACCGCCGACGGGCTGGCCACCTACGACCCGGTTTCGGGCATCGTGCGTCTGCCGGAAGTGGCGGCGCTCGGGCGCTCGTTCGCCGTCGAGCTGCGCCGGCAGGACGACGGCCGCTTCACCTTGCAGTCGGCCGTCGAAACCACGGCATCGGTGGCCGCTGCGCCAGCGCTCTACGACAGCACGAGCGGCATGCTCGACATTGCGAAGATCGCCGCAGCCTCCGCCACCTACTCGGCACGGCTGAAGGACATCGGCGGGTTTCGCTTCGAGCTGCTGCAAGCTGTGCCGGTCTCGCCCGTCAGTCACATGACGGCCTGGGTTCAGACCGGCTTTCGGGCGTCGGCCCCTGCCCAGCCCCGCCACGTCAATCGCGTGGTGGTGGGCGACGGCGGAAGACTGGTGGCAGCCTGGTACTCACAGGACAACAAGGCCTACATGGCGACCAGTGACGACCAGGGCGCGACCTGGACCCACACCGCGCTGGACCGGATGCTGCAGGTGCATCAGCTCGCGAGACTATCAAGCGGAATGCTCGTGGCAGCGGGCCAGGCATTTGCAACTGCACCCGTGGTCTGGGCCAGCCGCGACAACGGTTCGAGCTGGACAGCCGTGGCCAGCGGACTGCCCAACAGCAGCTCCGACATCGCCTGGGACCTGGCCGAGCGTCAGGGCGAGGTCATCATCAGCACATCGTCGCAGGCCAACGACCCGGCGGCCAGCCACACCGTGATCTACGCCTGGAACCCGACCACCGGCGCGCTGCGTGGATTGGCGGCGCTGCCGGGACTGGGCGGCTTGGCGCTGGCGGTCAGCCGCAACGGCACCATCTACGCCTCCACCCAAGACAGCGCTGAACACGACGACCCCACCACCGCTGGACAGGCTCGCATCTACCGCAGCACCGACGGCGGCGCCTCCTGGACCTTGACCGGCGCCCTCACCGGCGCCAATCGGGTCTATGCGCTGACGGAACTCTCGGACGGCTCCATCGCGGCCGGAACCGGCCTGAATGGCGGCTACTACCGCAGCATCGACGGCAACACCTGGCTGCGCGGCGGTTCGTTGCTCGCCGGTACGCGGCTCACCGGCAACCCTCCGGCCCCCACTGCGGCGACCGTGACTCGGGTGTACAAGATCCTGGAGCTGGCCAGCGGCGCACTGCTCGCGGGCACCGGCAATGAGGCGGGTGACGTGCAGATCAGCTGCGACATGGGCGCCACCTGGCTGGCGACGCCGGAGACGGGCTCCAACATCGTCACCTGGGGCCTGGCGCAGTCGAACGACGGTACGCTGTGGACCGCCAACGGCTCACTGCAAGGCGACCTGTGGACCGCGCCCGTGCCGGCCGGCCTGCCGGCGCGGCACCACTACTCCTGCAACTGAGCCGGCGCAGGCGTGGGACGCTGCGGCAAGGCCGGCCGCCAGGCACCTCCGCCGCCGATTCAGCCCGGCGCCGGCACGCTGTCGATGACGTCGGACAGCATGTCGCAGAATCCCTGAGGTTCCTGGACCGGCCACAAATGCCGCGCCGCATCGATCTCGATGCAACGGCCGCCGGGCACGAGGCGCGCGGCTGTCTGGCTGGCCAGACGATAGAACCGCCTTGTCTGCCCGCCAATCGCAAAGACAGCCGGGCACCGCAGCCCGGCGAGTTCGGCCGCGCTCAGCGGCGGTGGGGGGGACGATGCACCAAACTGCAACGCCAGTGCACGGGCGTTGTCGCGCATCATCGCCTGCACCGGCAGCGGCAGCGCCAGAAAGGCCCCTGGCTGGGCACAGGCGCCATCCAGCAGCAGCGGCACCGCACCTGCGATGTCGCCCGCCTTGGCCGCGGCAACCGACGGGCCGACCATTTGGGTGCGGTCGTTTGCGGCCTCGCGGGCATCGGCCTCGTCCGTGATGAAAGTCGCCAGCGCCATGTCGTACGTGCACAGGCTGGCAACGCACTCGGGATGCCGGATCGCCACAGCCAAAGCCACCGCTCCACCATATGACCAGCCGACCAGGTGCACAGGCCCCAGGCCGAGCTGCGCGATGAATGCCGCCGCGTCGTCGACGTGGGTCTGCATTCCGTACGAGGCGCCGTCGTCGGCCCAGGCGTCGGTACCGAAGTAGCGCTGCGTGAGTGCCATGGCGCGATAGCGCCGGCCCAGCAGGCCCAGATGCGGCAGCCAGGCCCGATGGTCGCTGGCCAAGCCATGCAGCAGCAGAACCGGTGCGCCCTCGCCGCAACTGGCATATGCCAGGCTCACACCACGGACGGTGGAATGCGCAGCCCGTACCGCCAGCGGCGGGCTCAGGGATGGATCTGGCATCGACATCGCGGCCTCCCTCATCAGCCACGGCGCCACGACGCGACGCTGCAGACTGCGAGTGACAGCATACGGCTGACCCAGGCCTGCATCAACCTGCTTCGGACGGCACTTCGGCTTCTACCAGCAACGACAGCAGCGCGAGCGACTCCTGCCATCCCAGGTGACACATCTCGACCGGAATCATCTCGGGGATGCCCTCCTGCACGATGGACAGCTCGGTCCCGCAGGCCACCGGCCTCAGCGTGACGGTAGTCGTCATCGTCCCCGGAAGGTTGGGGTCGTCGAAGGTGTCGGTGTAGCGCAGCCGTTCGCCCGGCACGAGCTCGAGGTAATCGCCCCCGAACGAGTGGCGCTGGCCGCTGGCGAAGTGGGTGAACGACATCCGCACGCCACCGCCCACGCGGACGTCCATGTGGTGGACCTCCGCGGTGTAGCCGTGCGGCGGCAGCCACTTGACCATTGCCGATGGCTCGACAAATGCGCGATAAACACGATCGGGCGGCGCCCGCAGCACGCGGTGCAGGTGAACGGTTCCGGTGCTCATGGTGCAGGACCTCCTGGCGGGCGGTGGGAGGCCCCGAATGTCGCGCAGTTCGCCCAGCCCAGCAGATCGGAGGGAATTCCCAGGCGATCAGTCCAGTCGGACTGCGGAATCGAAGTGCCAGGTGCGTCGGATCTCGATCACGTCGTACACACGCGCCAGGGCCGGTGAGAATGCCGGATAGGGAGCCAGGCCCTGCACGATGCGCCGCACCGCGTCGTCGACCTCGGAAGCGCCACTGGACACCACGAGGGTGACGGACTCGACCGAGCCATCCTGGCGGATGGCCACGGTGACGACCGGCGCACGGTGGTTCTTGCCGGCGAGTTCGCGCAGAAGATCGGCGCCAGTGTTGAGCTGGATGCGGCGGGCCCAGGCCTCGGCATACAGCACGAGCTCGGTATTCGGGTCGGCGCGCCCGAACAAGCGCCCGCGTCGCGCGCTGCTCCAGGAGTAGGGCAACAGGTTGGGCGCCGGGCTCTGCGTGCGCGCCGCGTCGCGCGCGGCCGCCTCCGCGTCGAGCTGGCGACCCATCGCGCGGCGCGCTGCCTCACGGCGCTCGTCGTCGGCACGGGCGGCTTGCACGCGGGCAGCCTCCTCGCGCGCGGCAGCCTGTGCGGCGGCTTCGCGTTGTTCGGCTTCGCGTCTGGCCGCGTCTCGCTGTTCGGCGTCGCGACGATCGGCTTCGCGCCTGGCCGCCTCTCGCTGTTCCGCATCTCGGCGCTCTGCCTCGCGCCTTTGTGCCTCGCGCGCCTGCGCTTCGCGCCGTTGGGTTTCCAGCCTCTCGGCGTCACGCCGCGCGGCTTCGCGCTGCTGTTCCACGCGGGCCTCATCTTCACGCCGCACGGCCTCCTGGCGCAGGGCTTCCAGGCGCTGCGCCTCGATGCGCGCGGCCTCCTCCCGCTCAGCTTGTTCGCGTGCAGCTTGCTCCCGCACCGCCTTCTCGCGCACAGCCTGCTCGCGTGCAGCCTGCTCTCGCTCGGCCGCCAACCTCTTCGCCTGCCTGGCCGCCTCCTCGCGCTGAGCAGCCGCGCGCTCCGCCTCCTGCCGTGCCGCCTCCTGCCGTGCCGCCTCTTGCCGCGCCTGTTCCACCCGGGCCAGCTCTGCGCGAGCTCGCTCGGCGAGTTCGGCGTCCGCCGCGGCCTGCGCCTGTCGCTCGCTCTCCTCGCGCCGGGTCCGGCGCTCGGCCTGCTCGCGCTCGGCTTCGAGCCGCAGGGTTGCGTCGCGTGCCGACTGCTGTTGCCGCGACTGCAGCGCGCGCTCGCGCTCGACGTCTCGGACATCGGGCACATCGATGGCAGGCGCGCTGGCCGCCACCGATGGGGCCTTGGTCGCGAGCGTCGGCTCTTCCGATTGAGATGGCACGGGTGGTACCGACCACTCGGGCGGCCGCACGTCGGCACTGCGCAGCGCCACCACGGGCGATGCGACCGGGCTGGCGATCGCCTCATGGTTCGACTCGGTCAGCCTCCACGGCTCGGCGGCCAGCGGCTCCACCGGGCGTTGCGGGACCTCCACCACGGCTTCACGCGCAACGGGCTGCACCGGCACGGCCGATGAGTTGGGGGGCAGCTGTGGCGGCGGCGGCGGCGGTGTCGCCGGGTCGGCCGCTGCGAGGTCGACCTGCCGCGGCCCGGGCACCGAGAGGACCGGCAGCGGTTCCGCGCGCGGCGGCGGTTCCACGGGTACAGGCAGGGGCTCGACAGGCGCCCCGGTGATGACCACATGCAGGTCGGGCGTCCCCACGCGACGGTCGGGACCGGACCACGCCAGGCCGGGCAGCCCGGCATCGGAGCCGAACGTCAGCCCCAGCAGCAGCGTGTGCACGGCCAGCGAAACCAGTACCCCTGCCGACAGCCGCGCGCGGCGCCTACCCGCGCGCAGGCGGGCCGGCCAACGCAGGCGCGGCGGCGCGCTCGGGCGCGGCTTCGGCCTGGCGGACGCGACCGGCGTTGTCATGCGGCCACCGCGGTCGTCGCGGCGTCAGCGGGTGTAGCGGATGGGCTCGCCGGGGGCATCGGCCATTGCGGTCACCCGCGCGTTGGCACGCAGTTCCAGCAAGTGCTGCTCGATCGAGCGACGCTCGGCGAACTCGACCCACACCTCGTTGAAGTCGGCCGGGTACAGCAAGCGGCGCCGAGCAAGCTGATCCACCGTCTGCGGCCCATCGTCCAGCATCTCGAGCAGGCGCTGCTCTCGCTCGTCGAGCCGCGCAGCGTAGCGGCTGAGTGCTTCGTCGAACGCAGCCCGATCGGTGATGACGCCCTTGTGGTGCGAGGTGATCCACGCCGAGGCCGGCAACTGCGCCAGCCGCGCGATGGACTCGCGGAATGCCGACAGGCTGGAGCTGGCGTCGCCGTAGTAGGGGCCGAATCCGGTCAGGTCGATGTCGCCGATGAACGCGATGCCGTGGGGTTCGATCAAGAGTGCGCTGTGGCCCGCCGTGTGACCGGGCAGATGCACGGCGCGCACACGCACGCCGCCCAGGTCCCAGGTGCGCCCTTCGACGTAGGCGACCGCATCGGGACGCGACACATAGTGGAACTCGGCTTCGATCTTCGCTTTCAGCGCCTGCAACTGGGCCGGTTCGTACCCGTAGTGCCGACACAGGCCCTCCCAGCTGCGGGCGGCCTCGACATCGGCCGCGTGCACATGGACTTCGGCCCGTGCCAGCCGGTGCAGGCCCGCCATGTGGTCCTCGTGGACATGGCTGAGGATGGCGATGTCGGCGGTATCGAGCACGGCACCGATGCGGTTGGCAACCTGGGGCGTGTCGAACACGGCCGTGCTGTCGCTGCCGCGCACGACGACCTGGTTTCCGTCGGGATACTTGCCCGACTTGGCGCCGAAGTAGACCGTGACCGGGCCGTGATGCCAGGTGGGAACGTGCTCACTCATCCCCGCAGGGGGGGCGGCCGTCTCGGGGGGACCGGAGTCGGTCTTCAGGGTTTCATCGTGCAGCATGGGGCAACGGGCGGGAAGCAACGAAACGCGCATCGTCGCATCCCCGGGGGACGCGACGCGCGCGCGCCCAGTTGACCACAGGTTCAGTCGCTGCCGTCCTCCACGAATACCACGACCGAACGCGGCGGCAACGCGAAGCGCCCAGTCGATGACTCGTAGTGCGCCTCGTTGGCCACGCGTACGTCGGCCGCCCCGGGTTCACGGTGCACGGGGTGCAACTGCAACGACAGGCCGGCCAGCGCCGGGACCACCAGCTCGCGCCGGGCCGGGTCGGCGCTGATGAAGGCCACTACGCGCCCATACCGGGCACCGGCCATGCCTTGGCCGCGCAGCTCCCAAGCCAGCACGGTGGCCACCTGGTCGGGCCCGGTGTTGTGGAACACCAGTCGCTCGCGGACCTGCTGCGCGCTGCGCAGGCGCCACAGCGTGGAGCTGGAGCGGATGCGAAGCACGTCCAGCAGTGCGCTGCGGGCGTAGGCGATCTCGACCGGACCGGGCTTGATCGACGCATCGGCGAGCAGGGATCGCACGATGGGCCACAGTTCGGCGTTGCCCTCGCGCGGCGGCAGGCCGCTGCCAAACCCGTTGTCGTGCCCGGCCCAATCCAGCCGGTTGAACCAGTCGCCCGAGTCGAAGCTGTTGCCATCCATCGACTTGCTGCGCAGCAGCTCGATGCCCGCATGGAAGTAGGCTATGCCCTGGCTGAGCGCCGTGGTCGCCATGCCCAGCGCTTGCACGCGCGCGCGGTCCATGGGCGATGCATGCGGCGGCAGCCGGGTGACGTGGTGGTCGAACAGCGTATGGTTGTCGTGGTTCTCGACGTAGTTCACCACTTCGTCGGGCTCGCTCACGTACCCGGCGGGCTGGTCGCCGTACGGGATCTGCACCATTGGCAGTTGCCGGCCGTCGCGGGTGTGCAGCACGACGTCGCGGATCGATCCGGCCAGCCCGACACGCACCATGTCTGCCGCGCGCAGCAGGTCGTCACGGCTGCGCGCTGGGGCAGCCGGATGGGGGTCGTAGACCAGGCCGTTGAGCCAGCCCTGTTCATGCGGCCCGCCACGCCCGCGCAGGGCATCGCGGGCACGATCGCTGAAGGTGCCGATTCCGGTGCCGTTCAACGAGCGCTGCGAGGCCTGGACGAAGCGCGCCCCGTCGGCCACCTCGCCGAAGTTCCAGCCCTCGCCGATCAGCGGGATCTCGCGTCCGAGTTCGCGCGCCAGCCGGGCTTTCAGCTCGACCATGGCGTCGCGCGGCTGGTGGCCCATCAGGTCGAACCGGAAGGAGTCGATGCGGTACTCGCGGGCCCAGGTGAGCACCGAATCGCTCATCAACCGCGCCATCATGCGGTGCTCGGTGGCCGTGTTGTCGCAGCAGGTGGAGCGCTCGACGCGCCCGGCCGCGTCCAAACGGTGATAGTAACCCGGCACGATGCGATCGAGCACCGACAGCCGATGGCGGCCGGAGGCCGTGGTGTGGTTGTAGACCACGTCCATGCCCACGCGCAGGCCTGCGGCATGCAACGCCTGCACCATGCGCCTGAACTCGACGATGCGCGCGCCTGGGTCATCGGCGTCCACTGCATAGCTGCCCTCGGGCACGGTGTAGTGCAGCGGGTCGTAGCCCCAGTTGTAGCAATCGCCCGCGGCGCCGGCCATCACCAGCGCCTGCTGGGTTTCGCTGGCAGCCCCATGACGCGCCAGTTCGGCAAGGTCCGGCGTGGTGCAACCACGCTCGGGTATGGTGCCGATGTCGAACACCGGCAGCAGGTGCAGGTCGGTGACGCCGGCTTGCGCCAGGGCGCGCAGGTGGCGCATGCCCGCGCTGTCCGCATGGGTGGTGGCGAGGTACTTGCCCCGATGCTCCGCGGGCACGCTCGCATCGCCCGCCGAGAAGTCGCGCACATGCAGTTCGTAGACCACCATGTCGGTGGGTGCTGCCACGGTCGCCGGCACGGCATGGGTGCGCCAGCCGGGCGGTTGCAGTGTCGGATCGTCGAGCGCGACGACCACGCTGCGCCGCGAGTCGGCCGTGAGTGCCAACGCGTACGGATCGGTCACTCGGTTGCGCAGCAAGCCCGCGCCGGGCACCACCACATCGACGATGTAGCGATAGCGCCAACCGGACAAGTCGCCGCCACTCACGTGCGTCCAGATGCCGGTGCGCGCGTCGCGTTGCATCGATCGCAACGACGGTGGCGGCGGCGCCCTGTGTCCGGCCGCGGGCGCCTCGAGGCAGAGCGCCACACGTCGGGCTGTCGGCGCCCACAGCCGAAATACCGTTCGGACCGCGCGACCCTGACCAGCGTCAGGGTCACGCCCGGTCAGAATGCTGGCGCCCAAGGCCTGTTCGTGCGCGGCTTCGGCGTAGATCGCATCGAGGGCCAGCGCATGCTGGATGGCGGTGGCGCGGCGTACCCGCCCCTGGTCGTCCTCCAGCACCAACAGCAGTTGGTCGCGCAGCCAGTCGCCCAACTGAGTGGCATCCGTTCCCGACAACTCGAGCTCAACGCCTGCCGCCACGTGCCGGCTGCGCAGGCTGACTTCGGACGGCAAGGCGCCTTGCGCCGGATGAAGCAGCACCGAAGCGTCGCTGCCCTCGACCCTGCGGCCGGCCTCGGCGCGCATCGCACCCCGTGCCGACCGGTACAGCCGCCAGTGCTCGCCGGCAACCGCAGCGGCCACCGTGGGCCAGCGCAAGCGGCGCCCGTCGAGCCACACCGCCTGGGGCATGCCGGCACCGGCCGCCGACGGTGCCGCAGGCGCGACCAGCACGGTTTCATGCTCATCGCTGGCGCAGTTGGCCTCTTTGGGCGCTGGCGAGGGCAATGGCCCGGCCAGCGCCGGCGAGGACGCAGCCAGCACCAGTGCCAGCACGCCCACAATCACGCAGCCCGTCCGGCCCGAACGGTGCGGCGATCCATTCGGATCGGGCATGGCCTGAGGCGCCAGCCAAACCCGCAGCAGCAGTTGCATCGGATTCATTCCACACGATGCTATAGAAACAAAACTACATCTTCATCCGTATTCACCCGGTCATGGCGTCGGCTGCGGTTGCGCTTGTTGAAGTAATTGCACTACATTCGCCGCGTCCAAAGATCCACATCACCACCATGCCCACCACCTTGCCCGGCTGCGCCGGACGCGTCGCTGCCATCGGCCTTGCAGGTGTCCTGGCCGCCTGTTCCCAACTGGGCCTCGTCACCGGTGCCCGCACGCCGGACTTCGACCGCCGGCCTGTGCCCGTGGCCGACCCTGGGAGCGCCTTGGCGCCGGGCTGGGAGCACGGCGCATTCATGCAAGTCTTCGTGCGCGCCTGGCGCGACAGCGACGGCGACGGCATCGGCGACCTGCGTGGAGTCATCGAAGGCCTGGACTACCTGCAGGCTCTGGGCATCAAGGGCATCTGGCTGATGCCCATCACGGCCAGTGCCGATCACGATCATGGTTATGCCGTGACCGACTTTCGCAGCATCGAGCCCGCCTACGGCACGCTGGCCGACCTGGACGACCTGCTGCGCGAAGCGCACCGGCGCGGCATCGGCGTGGTGATGGACTACGTCATCAACCACGCGGGCGCCACCCACCCTGCCTTCATGCAGTCCGCTGCATCCCCAAGCGGTCCGCGGCGCGACTGGTTCATCTGGCAGCAACCGGCACCGCAGGGCTGGCAGATCTGGGGCCGTGACCCCTGGGTGAGCGGCGCGGCTGCGCAGGCCTACTTCGCCACCTTCGGTGCAGGCATGCCGGACTTCAACCTGCGCAGTCCCGCCGTGGTGGCCTGGCATCACGACAACCTGCGCTACTGGCTCAATCGCGGCCTGGACGGCTTTCGCTTCGACGCCGTGCCGCACCTGGTGGAGAACGGCCCCGATGCCTGGAACGACCAACCCGAGAGCTACACGCTGATGCGCGGCATCCAGCAGTTGGTCGGAGGCTACGCACGCCGCACGTTGGTGTGCGAGGCCACCGCCAGTCCGCAACGCTGGGCCACTGCAGAAGGCTGCGGCAGCGCCTTCGCGTTCGGTCTGGAGCGTCACCTGCTCGATGCCGCACGTGGCCGCGAAGCAGCCGTCGCTGCAGTGGCCGCGTACCACAAGGCGGCACCGCCGACCATGGCCAACATGCTGGCCAACCACGACCTGTTCGCAGGCGCGCGCGTCTGGGACCAGCTCGAGGGCGACACCGCCGCCTATCGCCTGGCTGCGTCCACCTATCTGTTGCTGCCCGGCACGCCGTTCATCTATTACGGCGAGGAGATCGGCATGGCTGGCGTGCCCACGCTGGCGGGCGATCGCCAACTGCGCACACCGATGAGCTGGACCGCAGATGCGGCACGTGCGGGCTTCACGACCGGCACGCCGTTTCGGCCCGTCTCGCCCAATGCACGGACCCACAACGTGGCGGATCAACAAGCGGATCCGCGTTCGCTGCTGGCGCACTACCGCGCAATGCTGGCGCTGCGCAACCGCCTGCCATCGATCGCCCGCGGCAGCTACGAGTCGCCACAGGTTCAAGGCATGGTCTACGCATTCCAGCGGCGCCATGAGAACGAGCGCACGCTGGTGGTCCTGAACTACGGCAAGGATCCCGCCGCCATCCGCATCGACAGCCTGGGCGCCGACGCGAAGCTGGTCAATGAACATCCCGCGGGCGGGGCGCCATCACAGGCCGATGCCCAGGGCTCGCTGCTGCTGGCGCTGGCGCCGCAATCGCTGCGGGTGCTGCGCGTGGTGGCACAGCCGTGAGATGAGCACAAGGGGCGGGCGCCCGCCCCGGCTGCCCCAGAGTGCTGTTGACCGGCGAACGTGAATCGACCGACCGCCAGGCACAGCGACGGGACTTGTATACACAGTGTTACGAATCGTGTCAGCAGAACGTGGCAAATGCCCCACGAACTGCCTCCCGGTACCGGCATGATGCGTCGCACGCAACGTGCCGGGCTGGGCAGCGTTGCCGCACGACCCCAGGAGACAACAGGCATGATCAGCAGGTTCGCGCGCCGTTTCCTCGCCGCCGCAGGGCTGGCTTTTGCGGCAGCCTCGGCGATGGCCCAGGGCACCATCGTCATCGCCCAGGTGGCGCCGTTCAGCGGCCCGCTGGCCGGCAACGGGCTGTCCAACTACATCGGGGCCAAGGCCTACTTCGACCAGGTCAATGCCGCCGGCGGCATTGCCGGCCGCAAGATCAAGTTCATCCGCGAGGATGACACCTACAAGCCTGCCGAGACGATCCGCTTGATGCGCCTGGTGGCCGAACGCGATCGGCCGGCCGCATTCGTCAACGTGCTCGGCTCCGCCAACGTCACCGCGCTGCTCAAGGAGAAGGTGTTCGATGCCATCGATGTGCCCGCGGTCGGCGTGACACCGGGCACCGAGGAACTGCGCAACCCCGGGCATCCGCTGCTCTTCCATGTGGTGGGCGGCGATCGCAGCCAGATCGAGACGGTGCTGAACCACCTGCGCACCGTTGGAGCCACCCGCATCGGCGTCGTTTACCAGGACATTCCGTTCGGCACCAATGGCCTGGCCATTGCCGAGGAGGTGGGCCAGAAGCTGGGCGTGCAGATCGTCGGCAAGCTCGCGGTGCCGCGCGGTGCCGACGACGTGAAGGGTCTGGTCAAGCCGCTGGCCGCCATGGGCGCGCAGACCTACCTGATCATCCTGGCGCCCAACAGCGGCGCCGCGTTCGTGCGCGACGTTCGCCTGGCCGGAGACCGCACGCCCATCTATTCGCTGTCCTATGTTTCCGCCCGCGGCGTGACCGATGCGGCCGGCGTCGAGCTGGCCACCGGTGTGGCCGTGGCCCAAGTTACGCCGAACCCTGCCGTGCCCAACAGTGGGCTGGTACGCGACTTCCAGCAGGCGATGAAGGCACACGCTCCCAAGGACGCCGAATACTCCAGCGCCACGCTGGTTGGCTACCTGGCTGCCCGCACGGTGGTGGAAGGCCTGCGGCAGACCAAAGGCGAAGGCGGCAGCGCACTCGCAGCCGCCCTGCGCAAACTGCGCCTGGACCTTGGCGGCTACAGCCTGGACTTCCCGCAGGGCGGCGGCACAGTGGGATCGCGCATGGTCGACATCGCCGTGATCTCGCGCGCCGGGACGCTGCGATACTGAGCAACACCCACCACTGGAGCCCGCGCATGCCCCACGTCAAGAGCCTGCTGGCCACCGCTGCGCTGCTGGCACTCACGGCCTGCGCGTCCAACGACTCCACCCGCCTGGGTCAGGCCGCAAGCACCCCGCTGTCCGACCTGAATCTGGTCAACGCGCCGATACCCGAGTTGTTGCAGCAGGCACAGAAGGCCCCGTATGCGCCGCCTGCCGACAGCAGTTGCGACGCCCTGCGCGCCCAGGTGCGTGCACTCGATGAGGTGCTGGGCCCCGACCTCGACACGCCCCCCACGGAGTCGAACCCTGGGTTGATCGAACGCGGCGGGCAATTCGCTGGCGATGCCGCCGTGAGCGCAGTGCAGCGCACCGCGGAGGGCGTGATTCCGTTCCGTGGGTGGGTGCGCAAGCTCACCGGTGCAGAGCGCTACTCCAGGCAGGTGGCGGCCGCCATTGCGGCCGGCACCGTGCGCCGCGGCTTCCTCAAGGGCATGACGGCGGCACGCGCCTGCAGCAAACCGGTGTGAACCACCGGGCCGGCTTGCCGCCGGCTTCAGTCCAGCTCGATCACGCGCACCGAACGCGCCGGCATCGCCAGCGCCGGCCACAGGGTCAGCCGCTCGCCGCTGATGACATCGACCCCCGATGCACCGGCGCGCAAGCGCTCGGTGTACCGCCTCGTGTCCACTGATGCATCGCTGCCGTTCTTGTTGAAGACGACCATCACCTGCCGGTCGCCCTCGTAGCGGAAGTAGGTGTAGACGCCATTCTCGGGCGCGTAGTGCATGAGCCGGCCACGGTGCATCACGCTCTGGGTGCGCCGCCAGTTCATGAGTCGGCGCAGGAAGGCCTGCATGTCGCGCTGGGCGGCGCTCAGGCCCTCGCCGGTCCGCGCATTGACGGCATCGCCGGCCCAGCCACCCGGGAAGTCCTGCCGGGTGGCGCCGTCGTCGCGCTGCCGCGGGCTGGTCATCAGCACCTCGGTGCCGTAGTACAGCTGCGGGATGCCGCGCATGGTCAGCACGTAGGCCAGTGCCATTTTGGTGAGCGCGAGGTCCTCGCCCATCGCGCTGTACAGCCGGGGCACGTCGTGGTTGCCCTCGAACAGCACCATGCGATCGGGATCGGGATACAAGCGGTCGTTGATCAGCGCTTCGTAGAGCTCGGTGAGCCCGCCGTTCCAGCTGTCGCCGGATGCGAGCGCGCGCCGCAGCACGTAGTGCAACGGGAAGTCCATCAGCGAGGGCAGCTGCGAGCCTCCGCCGGGCACCGCCAGCTGCGGTACCTGGCCACGCTGCCACTGGGCCACCACCACCGGGTTGCCGCTCCATTCCTCGCCGACCAGGTTGAGCGCCGGGTACTCGGCCATCAGCGCCTGGGACCACTGCGCGAGGAACGCGGTGTCCGAGTATCCGTAGGTGTCGACCCGCAAGCCGCTCAGGTCCGCGAATTCGACCCACCAGATCGCGTTCTGCACCAGGTAGGTGGCCAGGTGCGGGTTGCGCTGGTTCAGGTCGGGCATGTTGGGTTCGAACCAGCCTTGCGTGAAGTTCTCGCGGTCGCTGGCCGCGGCGTACGGGTCGGCCACGGCGGTGCGGGCATGACGCGTCGCCACGAAGCGCCCGCCCTGCGTGTACCAGTCGCGCATGGGCGGATCGGCCGTCCACGGGTGACCGGATCCCACGTGGTTGAGCACGACATCCTGGATCACGCCGATGCCCCGCTCACGTGCCTGCGCGACCATCGCGCGGTACTGCGCGTTGCTGCCCAACCGGGGGTCGACCCGGTACAGGTCGGTCACTGCGTATCCGTGATAGGAATAGCGCGACTGCCGGTTTTCCATCAGTGGCGTGGGCCACAGCATGGTGTAGCCCATGCCCGCGAAGTACTCGAGGTGCGCCGCGATGCCGGCCAGGTCACCGCCGTGGCGCCCGGCCTGGATGTCGGCACGGTTCGCCGGATCACCATGGCCCGGATGGTTGTCGTTGGTAGGGTCACCGTTGGCAAAGCGATCGGGCACCAGGTTCAGGATGACATCCGAAGCATCGAAGCCGCGGCGCTGCGCCGATCCGGGCCGCCGGGAAGCCAGCTCGTAGCGATGGGTGTGCACCTGCGCACCGTGGGTGAAGCGCAGCTCCAGCCACCCGGCACGGGCCTGCGAACCGATCTCGAGCGTGACGAAGCGGTAGTTCGCGCTGTCGCCCGAGCGGCTGCTGAGCAGTCGAACGCCGGGATAGGGCGTCAACTCGACCTGCCAGTCCGCCAGGCCTGGCGCATGCACGAGCAGTTCGAGCCGGGCCTGGCGCATGCCCACCCACCACGAAGGCGGCTCCACACGCAGCGATTGCGGTTGCCCCAGCGCGGGCAACGGCGCGAATCCGATCGCGCCCAGAGCCAGCATCCAGGCGGCGACGACACCCCGCCAGCGACGAGCACGCCACATGCCGCCTGCCGACGTCATGCGCCCACCCGCAACAGCTCGAAGCGCCCACGGCCGCTGGCCGCAGTCATCAGGCCCAGCACGCGGGCCGGCTCGGCGCCGACCATGGGCCAGTCGAAGCGCCAGGTCCAGTTGCCCTCGCCGACGCCGGGGACGTTCATGCGGTGCGTGCTGTCCAGTCCCAGCACGTCCTGGAACTGGCACACCGCGATGTGCGCCACCGAGTTCCAGGCCGCGCGGATCATCGCCCAATGCACGTCCGCTTCGGTGGCGGCCAGGTAGGCGCCGGCATACGCCCGCTCGCGCGGTGCCGCCTGCTGCCACCAGCCTCGCACGGTGTCGTTGTCGTGCGTGCCGGTGTACACCAGGCAGTGCGCCGGGTAGTTGTGCGGCAGGAACTCGTGCGCGCCATCGCCACCGAAGGCGAACTGCAGGATCTTCATCCCCGGGAAGCCGCAGCCGTCACGCAGGTCGATCACGTCTGGCGTGATGTGTCCGAGGTCTTCCGCCACGATCGGCAGTTCGCCCAACTTGGCAGAGATCGCATCGAACAGGGCCTGCCCCGGCCCCGGGCGCCAGCAACCCACGTGCGCCGTCGGGCTGCTGGCCGGGATTTCGTAGTAACCGGCAAAACCACGGAAATGGTCGATGCGGAACACATCGGCCAGGTCGAGCGCGCGACGCACGCGATCGACCCACCACGCGTAGCCCTCGGCGGCCATGCGGTCCCAGCGATACAGCGGATTGCCCCAGCGCTGCCCCTGCGGGCCCAGGTCGTCGGGCGGACATCCGGCCACCACGGTGGGCTGGAAGGCGTCATCGAGCTCATAAAGATCGGGCCGGGCCCAGCAGTCGGCGCTGTGGTGAGCCACGAAGATGGGCAGGTCGCCCATGATCGAAACGCCGCGGTCGTGGGCATAGGCCTTCAAGCGGATGCACTGCTCATCGAAGCACCACTGCACGAACGCCCAGAACGCGATCTCGTCGGCATGCTCGCGACGTGCCGCCGCCAGCGCGGCGGCATCACGCACGCGCAGCGGTGCGGCCCACTCCCACCAGGGGCGCCCCTGGTGCACGCCCTCCAGCGCCATGAACAGTGTGTAGTCGTCCAGCCAGTACGCCTGGGCTTCGCGCCAGGCGGCCAGCGCCGCGCGCTCGCCGGCGGTCGCCCGCGTGTGGAATCCGGCGGCGGCTTCGCGCAACCGCGCCAGGCGCCAGGGCACGACGCGATCGAACTCGACCGCCGCATGGCCGAAGCCTCCGAGCGGCAGTTGGGGAGCATCGACCCAGCCCCGCTGCACCAGCGGCTCCAGCGCCACCATCAGCGGGCTGCCGGCAAAGGCCGATACGCTTTGATAGGGCGAGTTTCCAGGCCCGATCGGGTTGACGGGCAGCCATTGCCACAGCTTCTGGCCGGCGGCATGCAGCCAGTCCACGAAGTGATAGGCCTCGGGGCCGAAGTCGCCGATGCCGTGGGGCCCGGGCAATGACGTCACGTGCAGCAGCACGCCGGCGGCTCGTTGGTGCAGGTTCATGTCGGATTCGGCGTTGCCGTTCGATCGATGTTGATGGGGTCAGGCATGCAAGCCGTCTGCGTGGGTGCGTCCGTCACGGGGTGGCACTGCGCAGCACCACCACGCCGTGCGCCGGCACCGGCCAGGCCGCCACGGCGGGCAAGTCGGTCCCGGTGGGCGTGGTTCCGGTGGAGTCCAGCGCCACCTGCCAACGCCCGTGCGGCAGGGTGAACGCGGTATCGTGCGCCAGCGGATTGAAGGCCAGCATCAGGCGCGCGCTGCCGCCTGGCGCCTGGTCGGTGCCACGACCGATCAAGCACGCCAGCGGCAGCGCATGCGGGTCGCACCACTCGCCATGCCCCATCGAATGGCCATTGGGTGCGAGCCAGCTCAACGGCAGGCCACCGGCGAGGCCGAACCAGTGCTGGTGCCGCAATGCCGGCTCGGCGCGGCGCAGCGCCGTGAGCTCACGGACGAAGGCCAGGAAGTTGGCATCGGCACGCTCCCAAGCCAGCCAACTCAGCGGGCCGTCCTGGCAATAGGCGTTGTTGTTGCCCCGCTGCGTGCGCCCGAGTTCGTCACCGGCGCACAGCATGGGTGTGCCCTGGGACAGCAGCAGCGTGGCCATCAGGGCGCGCCGCACCCGGGTGCGCAACGCCGTCCGTGCGGCATCGTCGTCTGGGCCTTCGGCGCCCAGATTGGCGCTGGGTTCGCCGTCGCGGCCGTCGCGGTTGCCTTCGCCGTTGGCTTCATTGTGCTTGTGGCTGTAGCTCACCAGGTCGGCCAGCGTGTAGCCGTCGTGCACGGCGAGGTAGTTCACCGAAGCCAGGGGCGAACGCCCGCCGTGGTGAAACACATCGGCCGATGCGGTGTAGCGCCGGGCGAACTCGCCACGGCCGACCCGATGCGGGTTGTGTCCATGCCCACCGAGATCGAGCCATGGCGCCAGCCAATAGCGCCGCACGCTGTCGCGGAACTTGTCGTTCCACTCGAGAAACCTGCCGGGAAAGCGGCCCAGCTGATAGCCGTCGTGCGCCACGTCCCAAGGCTCGGCGATGAGGTGCACACGCGCGAGCACCGGGTCCTGGCGCAGCGCCGTGAAGAACGCCGCATGGGCGTCGAAGCCGTGGCGGGTGCGCCCCAGCACCGGCGCAAGGTCGAACCGAAAGCCGTCCACGCCCATTGCCAGTACCCAATGGCGCAGCGAGTCGAGCACGAACTGCGTCACCCGCGGGTGGGCAACGTTGAGCGTGTTGCCGCAACCGGTGAGGTTTTCGCAGCGGCCGCGGTCGTCGCTCGCGAGCCGGTACCACATCGCCTGGTCCAGGCCGCGCCAGCTCAGCGTGGGCCCGCGCTCGTCGCCTTCGGGCGTGTGGTTGTAGACCACATCGAGCACCACCTCCAGTCCCGCCGCATGGAGGGCATCGACCATGGCACGGAACTCACGGTTGACCGCGGTCGGGTCGTGCGGCGTACACGACAGACGGGGCGACGGGTAGAAGAAGCCCAGCGTGTTGTAGCCCCAGTAATTGACGCTGCCACGCGCTGCCAGGGCAGGCTCGTCCAGCGCCATCTGCACTGGCAGCAACGACAACGTGGACACGCCCAGGCGTCGCAGATGCGTGATGGACGCGGGGTGTGCCAGGCCGGAAAAGGTGCCACGCATCTCGGGCGGTATGTCCGGATGCAAGCGGCTGTAGCCCTTGACGTGCACCTCGTACAGCAACAGGTCGCGTGCAGGCACCCGGGGCGGCGGCGGGGCCGAGGCGTCGATGTTCCACGGCGGTGCCACACGGGCCTTGTGGGCCCAGGGTGCGTTGTCACGTCGATCGACGGCATGCAGGCCGCCGGGATGGCCCGCGTCGTGATCGAGATGCTCGTCGCGCCACTCGAAGCGCCCGGTGATCTCGCGCGCCCACGGGTCCAGCAGAAGTTTGGCAGGGTTGTAGCGGTGGCCCGCGGCGATATCGCGTGGCCCGTGGGCGCGCAGCCCGTACACCGCACCAGGCCCTGCCCCCGGCATGAATCCGTGATGGATACCGTCATCGGGTCCGTGCAGTGTCACCCGATGCAGCTCGCGCTCGCCAGCGGCGTCGAACAGGCACAGCTCCACGCGCTGGGCGTGCTCGGCCACGAACGCGAAGTTCACGCCGCCGTCGCGCGCATGTGCACCCAGTGGCTCCCAGCGCCCCGGCTCCAAGGTCGCGGGCAGGGGTCGCGGCCAACCATCGCCGTTGGCAGCGGTGGCGATGGCTGGGTGCGTGCTGTCGTACATGACGTCCGGGAGTGGAGGCGCTGCGGCGGCTGTCAGGCGGGCACCAGGAACAGCGTGGCCAACGGCGGCAGCGTGAGTGTGATCGCGCCGCCGCGACCATGTGCCCCGGGCGCCTGCACGGCGAGCGGCGCACCGATGTTGCCGACATTGCCACCACCGTAATGAGCCGAATCGGTGTTCAGCACTTCGCGCCAGGCAACGGCACCCTCGGGTACGCCCAGGCGCCAGCCGTGGCGCGGCACGGGTGTGAAGTTGCACACCACGATGCACGCATGGCCCTGCCCGTCGCGTCGCACCCAGGCATAGACCGACTGCTCGGCCTCGTCGGCTGCGAGCCACTCGAAGCCCTCGGGCATCGCATCGAGCCTGTGCAGGGCGGGCAGGCGGCGATAGAGGGCATTGAGATCGGCCACCAGGCGCTGCACACCGGCATGGCGCTCGTCGGCCAGCAGGCCCCAGGGCAACTCGACATCGTGGTTCCATTCGCCTGGCTGGGCGAACTCCTGGCCCATGAACAGCAGCTTCTTGCCCGGATGCCCCCACATGAAGCCGTAGTAGGCCCGCAGGTTGGCCCGTCGCTGCCAGTCGTCGCCCGGCATCTTGCCCAGCAGCGAGCCCTTGCCGTGCACCACCTCGTCGTGCGACAGCGGCAGCACGAAGTTCTCGGTGTAGGCGTACACGAGGCCGAAGCGCATCTTGTCGTGGTGCCAGCGCCGGTGCACGGGGTCTTGCCGCATGTACTGCAGCGTGTCGTGCATCCAGCCCATGTTCCACTTGTAGTGAAATCCCAGGCCGCCGGCAGAGGTGGGTGCACTGACGCCGGGGTAGGCGGTGGATTCCTCGGCCACCGTGACGACGCCCGGCGCATGCTGGCCGAGCATCGCATTCACATGCTGCAGCAGCGCGATGGCCTCGAGATTCTCGCGGCCGCCGTGCCGGTTGGGCAGCCATTGACCGGGCTCGCGGCTGTAGTCGCGGTAGAGCATCGAGGCCACGGCATCCACCCGCAACCCGTCCACCGCGTAGCGCTCGCTCCAGTACAGGGCGCTGCCAGCCAGGAAGTTGCGCACCTCATGGCGGCCGAAGTTGTAGATCAGTGTGTCCCAGTCGGGTTGATAACCTTCACGTGGATCGGCATACTCGTACAGCGCACTGCCGTCGAACCGCGCCAGGCCGTGCGCGTCGGACGGAAAGTGGGCCGGCACCCAGTCGAGCAACACGCCGATGCCGCGCGCGTGGCAGGCCTCGATGAAGCGCGCCAGGCCGTCGGGTGGACCGAACCGCGATGTGGGAGCGTACATCCCGAGCGTCTGGTAGCCCCAGGAACCATCGAACGGATGCTCGGTGACCGGCAACAGCTCGATGTGCGTGAAACCCAGGCTGGCGGCATAGTCGGGCAGCGCGGCCGCCAGCTCGTCCCAGCTGTGGAAGCGACCGTCGGGATGGCGCCGCCAAGAACCCGGGTGCACCTCGTAGATCGACACCGGCGCCTGGCGAGCGTTGGCAGCGGCGCGCGCTGCGGGCAATCCCCGCACAGCCGCCAGCGGCGGTGCGACCACGCTGGCGGTGTCGGGTCGCAACTGGGCCTGGCGTGCGTAGGGGTCGCACTTCAACGGCAGCACCTGCCCGCCGGCGGCGGTGATCTGGAACTTGTAGCGATCGCCGCAGGCGGCATGCGGCACGAACAACTCCCACACGCCGCTGCCACCGCGCGAGCGCATCGGGTGGCGGCGCGCGTCCCAGGCATTGAAGTCGCCCACCACGCTGACGTGGCGGGCGTTGGGCGCCCACACGGCGAATCGCACGCCGGACGCGGGCACCGGCGCCGAACCGGGCTCGATGACGTGCGCGCCCAGCGCCTCGAAAGGCCGCAGGTGTGTACCCTCGGCCAGGAAGTGCAGGTCGGCGTCGCCGATCAATGGCGGGCACGCGTATGCGTCGGCATAGTGCCCCTGGGTCCCGCCGTGCCACTGCACCTCGAGCCGGTAGTCCGCCGGCGTGCGCAGCGCCAGCTCGCCCTCCCACAGGCCATCGGGGTGGCGCAGCGCAAGTTCGGCCAGCAGCCGGCCATCGTCGGCCCTGCACGTGCGCACGGCCCGCGCGCCCGGCAGCATGGCCCGCAGCCACCAGCGACCACGGGTGTCGGCGCGCATGCCGAGCACGGCGAACGGATCGTCGTGGCGGGCGCCCACCAGGGCACGGACATCGTCGTCGCTGAGCATGGCGAGGGGCTGCTGCAGGGGACCCGAGGCGTTCAGGACCAGACCTGGGCTGCGTATTGCGCGATGGTACGGTCGACGCTGAACGGACCCATCGCCGCCACGTTGCGCCATGCGCGGGCCGCCCAGGCCTGCGGTTGACGAAACAACGCATCGACCTCATCCTGGGCACGCAGGTAGTCGGCGAAGTCGGCGCACAGCATGTAGCGGTCGTCGTGGCGCAGCGCATGCGTCAGCGTGTGATACCGCTCAGGCTCGGCAGGGCTGAAGTCACCGCGTTCCAGCGCTTCGATCACGGTTGCCAGGCGCACGTCACCGGCGACGCAGGCTGCGGGGTCGTAGCCAGCGCCGCGTATCCGGGCCACCGCGTCGGCCCGCAGTCCGAACACGAACATCTGCTCCTCACCCATCGACAGCGCCATCTCGATGTTGGCGCCGTCCCAGGTGCCGATGGTCAACGCGCCATTGAGCGCGAACTTCATGTTGCCTGTGCCCGAGGCCTCGGTGCCTGCAGTGGATATCTGCTGCGACAGGTCGGCCGCAGGCAGGATGCTCTCGGCCAGCGTGACGCCGTAGTTGGGCAGGAACACCACCTTCAGCCGCGCGCCCACGCGCGGATCGTGGTTGACCACCGCTGCCACGTCGTGGATGAGCCGGATGACCTGCTTGGCCGCCACATAGGCCGATGCGGCCTTGCCGGCGAACACCACGGTGCGGGGCACCCAGTCCCGATGTGGATCGGCCACGATGGCCTGGTAGCGCGCGATGACGTGCAGCACGTTGAGCAGCTGCCGCTTGTACTCGTGGATGCGCTTGATCTGCACGTCGAACAGGCTGGCGGCATCGACCGCGATGCCCAGCTCGCGTTCGATCAGCTGCGCCAGCCGCTGCTTGTTGGCATGCTTGACGCGCAGGAAGGCCTCGCCCAGCGCCTGGTCGCCGGCGTGTGTTGCCAACCCCTGCAACTGACCCAGATCGCGCCGCCAGCCCTCGCCCAGGCGCGTGTCGATCAATGCGGCCAGGCCCGGGTTGGCCTGCATGAGCCAGCGCCGGGGCGTGACGCCATTGGTGATGTTGATGAAGCGATCGGGCCACAGCCGGGCGTGGTCGCTGAAGATGGTGTCCACCATGAGCTGCGAGTGCAGCGCCGATACACCATTGACCTTGCGCGACGCCGCGATGGCCAACGCGGCCATGCGCACGCGTTTCGAGCCCCGCTCGTCGATCAGCGACACGCGCTCGGCCAAGGCGTCGTCGCCCGGGTGCCGGGCGCGCACCTCCCGCAGCAGCCGGTGGTTGATCTCGTAGATGATCTGCAGGTGCCGCGGCAGCATGGCCTCGAACATCGGCAGCTCCCAGGTCTCCAGCGCCTCGGGCATGAGCGTGTGGTTGGTGTAGCTCACGGCGCGGGTGGTGACGGCCCAGGCCTCGTCCCAGCCCAGGCCGTGATCGTCCACCAGCAGCCGCATCAGCTCGGCGGGCACGAGCGCCGGGTGCGTGTCGTTCAGGTGCACCGCATTCGCCTCGCCGAAAGCGCGCAGGTTGCCGCCTTCGCGCACGTGGCGCGCCAGCATGTCCTGCAGCGATGCACTCACCAGGAAGTACTCCTGCTTCAGTCGCAGTTCGCGCCCGGCGGGGGTGCTGTCGTCCGGATACAGCACCCAGTTCAGCGCGTCGGCCGTCTGCTTGTGCGACGCCGCCGCCGCATGGTCGCCGCGGCAGAAGGCCATGAAGTCGATCGGGCGCGCCGCGCGCGCATGCCATTGCCGCAGCGTGGACACATGCTCGGTGCCGTGGCCCGGCACGATGAAGTCGTGCGCCTGAGCGATCACCACTTCGGCCGGCACCCAGCGGGGTTCGCCTTCAACCGGATGCATGGCTCCACCGAAGCCCACCGAGTAACGCACCTCCGGCCGCAGCAGTTCCCACGGGTTCCCATGTTCGAGCCACTGATCAGGGCGCTCGACCTGCTGGCCGGCCTCGATGGCCTGGGCGAACATGCCGTGCTCGTAGCGCAGCCCATAGCCGAACGATGGCAGCCCGAGCGTGGCCATTGCATCGAGGAAGCATGCCGCCAACCGGCCCAGGCCGCCGTTGCCCAGCGCGGCGTCGGGCTCTCGGGCCAGCACCTCCGCCAGGGCGGGCCCCTGGCCGCCCAGCAATTCCTGCGACGATGCGTTCAGCCCCAGCGCCGCCAGCGCGTTGGACATCGCCCGGCCCATCAGGAACTCCATCGACAGGTAGTGCACCCGGCGCCGACTGCCCCGCATCGCATCCGCCGCCTGTGTCAACGCCCAGCGCGTCGCCAGCAGGCCGCGGGTGGCCGACGCTGCCGCGCGCATGCTGGCCTCAGCGGTTCCCACGTCGCAGCGCTGCGACAGCTCGCGGCGGTAGGCCGCGGCGAACTCCCGCGCCAGCAGGTCTGGTGCGCCGGCCGCAACGGGGCCGGCACCATCGGGGCGGACAGCGGCAGACGGGGCCTCGACAGGGCGACGGGTCGATCGAACGTTCATCATCGGCTTGCGCTCCACGCAGAAGACACGCCGGCCAACGCCAAGAAAAGGGCTGCGGCCGGCACGGCGCGAAGTATGGCGGAGTTGCCGACTTTTGTGTAGTTCTCCTACATGCTGTTTATCCCGATGCCACCAATCATCGACCTGTTTCATAGGTGTCATCACGTCGTCACTTCGGGTTTGCCCAGTCATATCGCTCGCCATATCGATGTATATTCGCTACACCAACAGGGCGAGGCTCACCTCGTCTGCACGAGGTGAGATGTGGCCGATGTCCAGTTGCTGAAGGCTCAGAAGTCCTATGGGAGCGTGCACGTCCTCAGGGACATCGACCTGCATGTGCGCGATGGCGAGTTCATGGTCTTCGTCGGGCCATCGGGCTGCGGCAAGTCCACGCTGCTGCGCATGATTGCCGGGTTGGAAGACATCACCGCCGGCACCCTGAGCATCGGCTCACGCGTGGTCAACGATGTGCCTCCGGCCGAGCGCGGCATCGCCATGGTGTTCCAGTCCTACGCGCTCTACCCGCACATGAGCCTGTACGACAACATGGCCTTCGGCCTGAAGCTGGCCAAGGTGCCGCGCGACGAGATCGACCGCGCCGTGCAGCACGCCGCGAAGATCCTCCACATCGACCACCTGCTCGAGCGCAAGCCCAAGGCGCTGTCGGGTGGGCAGCGTCAGCGCGTGGCCATCGGCCGCGCCATCGTGCGCAAGCCGCAGGTGTTCCTGTTCGACGAGCCGCTGTCCAACCTCGACGCCGCGCTGCGCGTGAAGATGCGCTACGAGTTCGCGCGCCTGCACCAGGAACTGCGCACCACGATGGTCTACGTCACGCACGACCAGGTCGAGGCCATGACGCTGGCCGACCGCATCGTCGTGCTGTCGGCCGGTCGCATCGAGCAGGTCGGCAGCCCGATGCAGCTCTACGAGCAACCGGACAACCTGTTCGTCGCGGGGTTCATCGGGTCGCCGCGCATGAACTTCCTGCCGGCGCAGGTGCTGCAGGCCAGTGCGCAAGGCGCCACCGTGCAACTGGCCGGCGGCGAGACCATCGCCTGCGAGGTGAACGCCGCCGCTGCGCGTGCGGGCGATCGCGTCACGCTGGGTGTGCGGCCAGAGCACCTGCTGCTGGCGGTTGCGGCCGATGCCGAGCCCGGCAATCGGCTGCGCACGCGCGTCACTTTCGTGGAAGCGCTGGGCAGCAGCACCCAGGCCTATGGCGAATACGCCGGACTGGACGAGCCGCTCACCTGTCAGCTCGACGGCCGCACACCCATGCGGCCGGGTCAACCGCTCGAACTGGTCTTGCCGGCACGGTGGTGCTACCTGTTCGACGACCAGGGCCACGCCTATCACCGGTTGGGCGCGCCGGCGGCCGACCCCCGCGACATGCCAGCGCCCGAACAGGCACACGCGCAATGACGACAACGCCTCTGATCAAGGCGCTGATGCTCGCGCTGGCCACGTGCATGCTGGCGTGCGCGCCGGCCATTGCCGCGCAGCCGTCGCTGCTGGTCTGGATCAACGGCGACAAGGGCTACAACGGCCTGCAGAAGGTGGGCGACGCATTCACGCGCGACAGTGGCGTGCCGGTGGTGGTCCAGCACCCCGAGGGCGCGCCCGACAAGTTCCAGGCCGCGGCCGGCGCAGGCAAGGGACCCGACATCTTCTGCTGGCCCCACGACCGCGCCGGCGAGTGGGCCAAGTCGGGGTTGATCGTGCCGGTGCAGCCGCCCCGGCGCGTGCGCGCAGCCATCGAACCCGCGGCGTGGCAGGCGTTCACCTACCAAGGCAAGGTCTGGGGCTACCCGCTCGCGATCGAGGCCATCGGACTGATCTACAACCGCGCGCTCGTGCCCACACCCCCCACGAGCTTCGAGGAGGTGATCGCACTCGACCGCGAGCTCGCCGCGCGCGGTCGCAAGGCCATCCTGTGGGACTACAACAAGTCGTTCTTCACCTGGCCCATGCTGGCCGCCGGTGGCGCCCATGTCTTCGGGCGCAATGCCGCCGGCGACTACGACCCGGGCCAGGTGGGCGTGAACACACCGGGCGCGCTGGAGGGCGCGCGCATGCTCGAGCGCCTGATCACCGCCGGCCACATGCCGCGTGGCGCACGCTACGCCGAGATGGAGGCGCAGTTCGCGCGGGGCGAAGTGGCGATGATGATCACGGGCCCCTGGGCCTGGGACAACGCGCGCAAGGCCGGCATCGACTTCGGCGTCGCCCCCATACCGTCGGTGGCCGGCAAGCCGGCCCGTCCGTTCGTCGGTGTGCTCGGCTGCATGGTGGCGGCACCCAGCCGCCACAAGGACCTCGCTCGCCTGTTCCTCGAAGGGTATGTGCTGCAGGTCGAGCACCTGAAGACCATCTCCGCCGACGTGCCGCTGGGCACACCGGCCAACAAAGCCTATTACACCGAGCTCGCGGGCGACGCCCGCATCCGCGCCACCATGGAGAACGCCCGTCGCGGTGAGCCCATTCCCAACATCCCCGAGACCGGCCGCTTCTTCCCAGCCATGGATGCCGCGCTCGAGGCCATCACCAACGGCCGGCAGAGCCCGAAAGACGCCCTGGATGGCGCCGCCGCTCGCATGCTGACGAGATGACGTCCGCTCAAGACGATTTCGGTGCACGTGCACGGCCCGGCAAAGCCGGTTCCGCAGCGCCCGCGCGGAAGTACGTGCTGCTCGGCACGGCCGCGCTGGTGCTCTTGTGGCTGGTGCTGCGCCTGCATGCGGCGGGCGAGCCACTGTGGGCGGTGCTGGCGCTGGCCGCAGGCGCTGCCACGCTCTACGTGTTTGGCTCGGCCCGCACCCTGGCGGCGCGCTACTTGTACCCAGGCGTTGTCGGCATGTTGCTGTTCGTGGCACTGCCGCTGCTCTACACAGTGCAGATCGGGTTCACGAACTACTCGGCCACCAACCTGCTGACCGAAGAACGGGCCCGCGCCTACCTGCTCGACCAGGCCACCATCGACGAGGAGCATGCGCTGGCGTTCTCGCTCCATGCCGATGGTGCGCGCTGGCGTATCCGGCTGGCGCCTGCCGAAGGCGGCGCCGGTGCAGCGTTCATCTCGCCGCCACTGGATCTGGTCGCCACACCCGACGGCGCACCCATGGCCGGCACACCGGTCGCGTTGGCACCCCTGCCCGCCGATGCACCACCGCTGGCACCCGCACTGGGCCTGCGGGACAAGCTGCGCCACCGTGACGCGGTGATGCGCCTGAAGCTGGCACTGCCCGATGGGCGCCTGCTGAGTTACGCCGGCGTGCACGAGTTCGGCACCGCCGAGCCGGCGTGGCTGCCTGGTGCCGATGGCGCGCTGACGCACAAGCCGAGCGGCACGATCTATCGTGCGAACCGCGAAACCGGCTTCTTCGAGTCGGCCGACGGCCTCAGGCTGCAGCCCGGATTCAAGGTGGGCGTCGGTTGGCGCAACTACTCGCGCATGCTGTTCGACGCCGACCTGCGCGGGCCCTTCGTCTCCATCTTCATCTGGACCGTGCTGTTCGCCGGTCTCACAGTACTGTTCAGCACGGTACTGGGCATGACGTTGGCCGTGTTGCTGAACTGGGAGGCCCTCCGTGGGCGTACCGTGTACCGCACGCTGCTGTTCCTGCCCTATGCCGTTCCCGGCTTCATCTCGATCCTGGTGTTCAAGGGCCTGTTCAACCAGAACTTCGGCGAGATCAACGCCATCCTGAATGCGCTGTTCGGCATACGCCCGGCATGGTTTGCCGATCCACTGCTGGCCAAGGTGATGATCCTCATCGTCAACACCTGGCTGGGATACCCGTACATCATGCTGTTGTGCAGCGGCCTGCTCAAGGCCATTCCCGCCGACCTGTACGAGGCCTCGGCCATCGCCGGCGCCGGGCCGATGACCAACTTCCTGCGCATCACCGCGCCTCTGATCGCACGCCCGCTCACGCCGCTGCTGATCTCCGCTTTCGCCTTCAACTTCAACAACTTCGTGCTGATCTCGCTGCTCACCGACGGTCGGCCCGACTTCCTCAACACCAAGCTGCCCGCAGGCACGACCGACATTCTCGTGTCGTACACCTATCGCATCGCCTTCACCGACGCCGGCGCCAATTTCGGGCTGGCTGCCGCGATCTCGACGCTCATCTTCGTCATCGTGGCGCTGATGTCCGTGATCAACCTGAGGTTGACCCGGGCACAGGCCGACAACCGGAGCTGATCCGCATGGCCATCGTCACCGGCAAGTCCCAGCGCTGGCGCGTGCTCGCGGCGCATGCCTTCCTCTGGGCGCTGATCGCCGTCACCCTCTTCCCGCTGCTGGCGGTGGTGTCGATCTCGCTGCGGCCCGGCAACTTCGCCACCGGCTCGCTGATCCCCAGCCAGATCAGTCTCGAACACTGGAAGCTGGCGTTGGGCCTGCCCCATGTGCTGCCCGACGGCACGCAGATGCAACCGCCCTTCCCGGTGCTGATGTGGCTGTGGAACTCGATCAAGGTGGCCACGGTCTCGGCCCTGCTGATCGTGGCCATCTCCACCACCGCGGCCTATGCCTTCGCGCGGCTGCAGTTCCGTTTCAAGGCGCCGCTGCTGGGCAGCATGCTGGTGCTGCAGATGTTCCCGGTGGCGGTGGCGCTGGTGGCCATCTATGCCCTGTTCGAGGGCATCGGGCGGCACATTCCCTGGCTGGGCATCGAGACCCATGCCGGGCTGGTGGTGGCCTACCTGGGCGGCGTGGCCACGCACATCTGGACGATCAAGGGCTACTTCGACACCATTCCCGCCGAAATCGAGGAGAACGCCAAGGTCGACGGCGCCACGCACTGGCAGGCCTTCGTTCATGTGTTGCTGCCGATGGCGGTGCCCATCCTCATGGTGGTGTTCGTGCTGGCCTTCATCGGCACCATCATCGAGTACCCCGTCGCATCCGTGCTGCTGCGCGAGGAGCCCAACCTCACCCTGGCCGTGGGCTCGAAGTTCTACCTCTATGACCAGAAGTACCTGTGGGGCGACTTCGCCGCCGCAGCGGTGTTGTCGGGCCTGCCCATCACCCTGGTGTTCCTGGCCGCGCAACGATGGATCGTCTCGGGGCTCACCGCCGGCGGTGTAAAGGGATGACACTGCCTCGCTCGACGTCTCGCCGCCGTGCCCTGTCCACGCTCGCGCGGGCCACCTCCATCACCCTGACCCTGGCCACGTCCATGCAGATCTTCGCCGCCGGCCCCGAGGGCAACCCGTCCGACCTCGCACTGCGAGGCGTATTCGAGGCGCGCGAGCGCGATTGGCGCAACGGCGCCGTGGTCTACCAGGTGCTGGTCGACCGCTTTGCGCCCAGCGTGCAACTCGAGCTCAAGCGCGCCCTGTACCCGGCGCCGAAGCGGCTGCGCCGCTGGGACGAAGTGCCGCGCGCGGGCCAGTATCTGCCCGACCAGCGGCTGTGGAGCCACGAAGTCGACTTCTGGGGTGGCGACCTGCGCAGCGTGGCCGCTCGCCTGGACCATGTGCGCACCCTGGGTGCGGATGTGCTGTACCTCAACCCGATCCACCATGCGTACACCAACCACAAGTACGATGCACTCGACTACCTGAGCATCTCGCCGGAGTTCGGTACCCGCGACGACCTGAAGGCACTGGCCGCCGACGTACACCGCCGTGGCATGCGGCTGGTGCTCGACGGCGTGTTCAATCACATGGGCCGCAACGCGCCGGTGTTTCGCCGCGCCGAGGCCGACCCCTGCAGTCCCGAGCGCCAGTGGTTCGACTTCGCGCCGCAATACCCCGGCGGCGCACGCACCTGGTGGAACGCCGAGAACCTGCCCGAGCTCAACCTCGAGAACCCGGCGGTGCGTGCCCACATCTACGGCGCCCCTGACTCGGTGGTGCGCAGCTATCTGCGCGAAGGCATCGACGGCTGGCGCCTGGACGTGGCCTTCGACATCGGCTTCGCTTTCCTCGACGAACTCACCCGCGCCGCACACGCCGAGAAGCCCGGCTCGCTGGTGGTGGGTGAGATCGCCAACTACCCGCGAGACTGGTTCCCGGCGGTCGACGGCATCATGCACTTCACCCTGCGCCACCTGATGCTGCGCACGGCGGCCGCTCGTCTGGAGCCGGCCCACGCGGCGCGATTGATCGGGCAATTGGTGAGCGATGCCGGCATCGAGCCCATGCTCAAGTCGTGGCTCTACCTGGACAACCACGACACGCCGCGCCTGGCCACGGTATTGCCCGACGTTCGGCAGCGCCGGCTGGCGCAGGTGCTGCAGTTCACGCTGCCCGGTTCGCCCAACCTCTACTACGGCAGTGAACTCGGCATGACCGGCGGCGACGATCCCGAGATGCGCGCCCCGATGCGCTGGGACCTGGTGCGTGACGACCAGCCCGACCTGGCCTACACCCGGCGTCTGGTGGCGCTGCACCAGCACCACCGCGCGCTCAAGGTGGGCAACTTCCGCCTGCTGCAGGCACAACACCTCATCGCCTTCGAGCGCAGCACCGACCGTGCCGCCGATACCGTGCTGGTATTGCTCAACACCAGCGACGCGCCCGTGCGCGAAACACTGCTTTGGCCCAACTCCAAGGTCATGGACGGCACCCGGCTGCGCGATCTGCTCGGCAGCACGGAGCCGATCGCCGAGCGCGTGATGTCGGCACTGCTCGAAGTCACCGTTCCCGCACGCAGCGCGATGCTGCTTGCGCCGGTGACCACGCCGGTGGGCGGCTACAACAACTACAAGCGGGTGCAGTGACGCTGCTGTACGCCCAGGGCCGGTCCGGGCTTCGGTGGTCTCAACTCGACCGCCGTGCCGCGCAATGGTCTCGGATGTAGTCCTCGTGGGCGGGCATCACGTCCACGCACTTCTCGATGACCGTACGCACGTTCTCCAGATAGGCGTGCACTTCCTCGTCGTCGATCAGGCCGGCCAGCGGGTGGTGTGACAGCGGAGCCAGGTTCTGGCCATCCATCACCTGCAGCCAGGCCACCTCGGCGAAGAGTTCGTTGTTGTCGCGCACGACGCGTCCGCGGCTTCGGTACAAGTCGATCTTGCGTTGCAGCGGCTCGGGTACCGCCATTTCGCGGCACTGGACCCAGAACGACGAATCGTCGCGTTGGTTGAGGTGGTAGTGCAGGATGATGAAGTCGCGGATGCGCTCGAACTCGAACCGACTCTGCCGATTGAACTCGTCGATGTCGGCGGCCGCGAATCCACGGTCCGGAAAGAACGTGATCAAGCGTGCGATCGCCGTCTGGATCAGGTGGATGCTGGTGGACTCCAGCGGCTCGAGAAAGCCACCGGCCAGCCCGACGGCGACCACATTGCGGTTCCACGCCTGACGCCTCATGCCGGTGGCAAAACGGATGGTTCGCGGTTCGGCCAGCGGCTGGCCGTCCAGATGCTCCAGCAGTGTCGCCGTGGCCTCGTCCTCGCTGATGTGCCGGCTGCAGAACACATGCCCGTTGCCGATGCGATGCTGCAACGGTATGCGCCATTGCCATCCGGCCCGGTGAGCCGTTGAACGGGTGAACGGCGTGAGGCGCGCGGCCGGCTCGCACGGCACCGCAATCGCCCGGTCGCACGGCAGCCAGTGGCTCCAGTCCTCGTAGCCGGTGTGCAGCGTCTGCTCGATGAGCAAGGCACGGAAGCCGGAACAGTCGATGAACAGGTCGCCCGCCACGGACGTGCCGTCCTCGAGCAACACGGACGCAACATGTCCGTTGCTGCCGCGCAGCAGCACATCGACGATGCGCCCTTCGACCCGCTGCACGCCGCGGGACTCGGCATAGCGGCGCAGGTAACGTGCGTACAGGCTGGCATCGAAGTGAAACGCGTGCACGATGTCGGCCAGAGGTGAGTTGGCCATATCCGGCTGGGCGCGCAGGAATCGATGGGCGCGGGAGGCCATGCGATTGATGGAGTATTCGGCCAGCTCACGTGCGCGCCCGGCTGCGCGCATGCGATGCCAGTACTGGTCGAACGGCACGGTCCAAAGGTCCTGCCCGAAGCGACCGAAGCCATGCATGTACCGGTCGCCCACGCGCCCCCAGTTCACGAACTCGATGCCCAGCTTGATCGTGCCCTGGGTCTCGCGCATGAACTCGTGCTCGTCGATCTCCAGCACCTTGTTGAAGAGCTGGATCATCGGAATCGTGGCCTCGCCCACGCCGATGGTGCCGATGTCATCGGACTCCACCAGTCGGATCCGGTACCGACCCTGCAGCACCTTGGCCAGTGCCGCGGCGGTCATCCAGCCAGCGGTTCCGCCGCCGACGATCACGATGTCTCGAAGGGTCTCGATGGGTGCCTGGTTCATCGCCACTGAATCGGTCGGGGTCGAGCACGGTGCCGGTGCCCGGAGGCGACAAGGCCCACGCGTCGAGGGCGACACGTGGGCCAACTGACGTGCTGCGGCCGGATTACAGCTTGTAGTTCAGGCCGAAGAGGTAGGTCTTGCCGTACTTCGTCTTTTCGACGATGTTGTCGGGCGTACCCCGGTACCGAACGTATTCCGTGTTGCCCAGGTTGTAGGCCTGGAACAGCACCGACAGCCCCTTGGCAAAGCCACCCTGCACCTCGTAGCCCAGCTGCAGGTCGGTGATGCCCTCGCCCTTCACATATGTCAGGCGACGATCGCCCGCGAAGTCAGACACTTCGCCGATGAAGTTCGAGCGGTACTTGCGCGCCACCCGGGCCGAGAAGCCCCACTTCTCGAAGTACACGGTCACGGCGCCGGACTTGCGCGACAGCCCAGGCAGCGGAATGCTGCTGCCGGCGTCGATGCCGTCGGTCGCCACGGCAGAGGCTGAGAGGTTGACCGAGCTGGAGATATCGGCGTACTTCGCCTCGATGCCGAAGCCATCCAGCCACTTGGCCGCCATGTTCAATGGCATGGATGCCGCGAGCTCGAGGCCCTTGACATCGCCACCGGTGCTGTTGATCGGCATGTTGATCAGGCCGAGCAACCTGCCGCCGGGCGGCAGTGCCGTACCGGCGTTCACATAGGGCGTGAAGTCGACGGTCACGTCCTGGCGCAGGACATAGGAACGCAGGTCCTTGTAGAACGCAGCCGCCGCGAAGTAGGCCTTGGTGCCGAAGTACTTCTCGTATGTCAGGTCGAGCGCGTTCGCCCGGGTGGGCTTGAGCAGCGGGTTGCCGGCGTCACCCTTGAGCATCTGCAGCGAGTTGTCGACCGAGAAGCCGAAGCTCGCGCGCATGTCGTTGAGAGTGGGACGCGCCATCGCACGAGCCAGCGCGAAACGCAGCACCTGGTCGTTGCCCAGTTCCAGCGCCAGGTTCAGGCTGGGCAGGATGTCGGTGTACTTCGCACCCGCGGTGTTGGTGTCGGCAGGACAGTTCTGGTCGCTGCTGCATTGGCCGCGATCGACGTTGAACGCACGTGAGCTCTGGTCGGTGTTCACCACCTGCAGGCCGACATTGCCGCGCAGCTGCTTGCCCCACAGCGTGCTGTCGATGTCGCCCTTGACGAACAGCGTGGTGACCTTCTCGTCGACCGTCCAGTCCTTGTTGTAGATATCCGGGTGCAGCTTGCGCGCCACCTCGTAGATGGAGCCGATCGCATTGCTTGGATCGAACACGGGAATCGCGATGCCGCCGACGGTGTCGACACCGCTGCCCGGGATGTCCGCTGCGCCCAGCGGATTGCCGCCCAGAATCACCAGCCGACCTTCGACGAAGGCGCGTGTCTTGCTGCGATCGGCAAAATTCACGCCGCCCTCCAGCGAGCTGACGAGCCAGCCCTCGGGCAGGTCGCGCTTGGCCGACAGCCGGATCGAGTTGAGTTCGTCCTTCACGTTGGGCAGCTTGGAGTAGCCCGCCTGCGGTGAGTTGATGCCGCCACCCCAGCCTTGCACATCGGTGAGCTTCACGACATTGCGATCCGTGTAGTTCATCGCCGGCGTGAACTGCTGGGCGTTCGTGAACGCCAGCGTATCGAGCGGGGCGGTGCCCAGCGCAGACTGCGCCACGCCTGCCGTGGTCTCGATGATGCCGCCGCGGCGGCGCGCCGACGAGTGACTCAAGTCCCCCGCGAGCGTCCACGCGCCGCTGACGAACTTGTTGTTCCAGCCGATGGACTGGAGCTTGTCGTTGGTGGCCTCGGAGTCATTGCGCACCACGCCGCGCACGTTGTTGAACGTACCCTGGGTCACGTTGGTGCCATTGAGCGTTGCGCTCGTCAGCACGCCAGCCGTGTCGTAGTTGCCGTTCGACCAGGAGTCGTTCAGCGGCGCCTGGAACCCCTTGGTGGCCTTGACCTTGTCGAACTTCGAGTAGAACAGGTCCAGCGTGCTCGAGAACTGCTTGTTCGGGCGGTACTGCAGCACCGCCATTGCGCCATCGCGCGTCTGGGTGGTCTGGTCGGTGAAGATGCCAAACCCGTTGTAGGGCACGTTCACGGTCTGGCCCTGGTAGCTCGTGGTACCGCTGCCCCAGGAGTCGAAACGCGAGGTCTTGGCACCGTCCTCGTCGAAGCGGGCGAATCCCAGGGCGACACCGAGTTTGCGGTCGGCGAACTGGTCGATATAGGCCAGGCTGAAGCGATAGCCGTCGCCCTCTTGCTGCAGACCCACGCCCGTGCGCTGCTTGCGCAGGTTCACTGCCACCGTCCGGCCCTGTGCATCCAGTGGCCGCACCGTGCGCATGTCCACTGTGCCGGAGAGCCCCTGCCCGATCAGGCCGCCATCGGGCGACTTGTACACGTCGACGTTGCTCAGCAGCTCCGACGGGTACTGATCGAACTCCACGCCTCGGCTGTCACCCGTTGTGACCTGCTCGCGTCCATTGAGCAGCGCCGTCGAGAAGTCAGGACCCATGCCGCGGATGCTGATCTGGCTCGCGCGGCCCGCTGTGCGCTGCGCAGTCACACCCGGCAGGCGCGAGATCGACTCGGCGATGCTGACATCGGGCAGTTTGCCGATGTCTTCGGCCGATATGGCATCGACGATGTTGTTCGCGTTCTTCTTGACCGAAATGGCGCCCTCGATGCCGCGCCGGATGCCCGTCACGACCACGGTCGAGGTGCCCTCCGAGGCCGCAGGCGCAGCCTGCTGCGCCTGCGCCAGGCCCGCGGTGGCACACAGCAGGGCCGCACCGGCGGCGGTGGCTGTTGCGTTGAGGGTGATCCAGGTCGGCGCGGCTGCTGCGCCGCGGCCTGACCGCATGTTCGAACTTTTCACCGGATGTCTCCTTGAAAACGGACCCACGAAGAAGACCGGTTGCACGCACTTGCCACAGAGCCGCACCGGTATACAGACCACAACTGTTCGGAGTGGGTTTGTACCAAAACTAGATTCTTGAGCGGCATTGTGTAAACCCTAGGTGTGGCGCAGATGGGTCGATTTCACCCAGTTACCGCGGGAAAACCGATCGAACGCAAGGGTTTTCACGCATGCGGCAGCGCCGATCGGCATGCTTCGCCCGACCGATAGCGTAGTCAAACTACTTTGCGATTCGCTCGATGTCGGCGACCGCGCCGTCCAGCGCCACCAGCGTGTCGACAATGACCGCGCTGGGCACCGCCTGCAGATAGCTGCTGAACCGGCCTTTGGCTTCGAAGCGATCGCGGAACGAGGAAGCGAAGAAGCGATCGCCCAGCCGCGGGACAATGCCACCCCCGATGTACAAGCCGCCGCGCGCACCGAGCGTCAATACGACATTGCCGCAGAACCCGCCCAGCAGCGCGCAGAACGCATCGAGGGTCCGGTCGCACACGTCGTCGGTTCTCGCCAGCCCCAGCTCGACGATCTGCCCCGCCGTCATTGGTTGGACCACACGTCCCGTCACGTGCGCCACCGCGCGGTGAAGCACCGGCAAGCCTATGCCCGACAGCAGCCGCTCCGCCGAAACGTGGTCGAACTCGCCGCGCACGTGTTGCAGCAACGCGCTCTCGAAGTCATTGAATGCAGAGAGTGTGCAGTGGCCGCCCTCGCCCGCCAGCGCAACCCAAGATCCGTCGTGCGCGCGGGTGACGCCGGCGACACCAAGGCCGGTGCCCGGACCCACCACCGCCAGGGTCCCGGCGGCGTCGGGCGCGCGCCCATGCGGTCGAAACTGACCGGACGACAGCCTTGGAAGTGCCAGGGCCAGTGCCTCGAAGTCGTTGAGCACCTGCAGCGACCGCAGCCCCAGGTCGATCTGCAACTGGCGCGCCGAGAACCGCCATGGGCTGTTCGTGAACTCGACCCAATCGCCCGCCACCGCCGTGGCCACGGCGAAGGCAGCCCGTTGGGGCGGCTGCCAACGATCGCCCAGCTCGGCCGCAACCTGCCCGAGGTATGCACGCACCGCCGCAGCGATGTCGGCATGCGCGGCCGTCGGCAGCGTCGACACGCGGGTGATCGCGCCGCCCTCGCGGGCATCGACCCACCCGAAGCGGGCGTTCGTGCCGCCAATGTCGGCCACCAGCCAAGGCTGGCCACGATCAGGATTCTGTGGACGTGTCACTGCGCACCCGTACCAACTGGAGATGGCCGCGACGGTAGCAAAACTACACTTCTACCGCAATAGGTTGATCTCACCGGATCGCGCCCTGGCGGGCGTTCGTTCTCAGCAGTAACCATGGATCAGTCGGCGGTATCGGTGAATCCGCGAGCATGGCTATTTGTAGTGAAGTTACCATGTGCCTCGGCATTGCCCCCAAGTTTCGCCGCGCCGTTTGCGACGCCCCCGGCGCCCGGCCGCAGCCGGTACCGCCGCGCCCGCTCGGCCTGCGGCAGGTGTCGTCCACAATACGGCGCCCAACGTGCCGCCTGAGCCACCGATGAACCCTTACGACTGTCCCCGCTTGATCGCCGACATCGGTGGCACGTACGCGCGGTTCGCGCTGGAGGTGGCGCCGGGGCAATTCGAGCGCGCGCTGTCCCTGCGTTGCGCAGATCACGCCGATTTCCATGCCGCCGTCTCGGCCTATCTGACCACCCTGCCCGAGCAACGGTTGCAGCATGCGGCAGTCGCGATCGCCAACCCAGTGGAGGGCGACGAAGTCCGCATGACGAACTACCACTGGCGCTTCTCGATCGAGCAGATGCGCGAGCGGCTCGCGCTGGACACGCTGGTGGTCGTCAACGACTTCACCGCCCTCGCCATGGCCGTTCCCCGGCTGCGTGCAGACGAGTTTCGCCAGATCGGCGGTGGCACGCGCCGCGAGGGCAGCGTCATCGGCGTGCTGGGCGCCGGATCGGGTCTGGGCGTATCGGGACTGATTCCGGCCGGAGACGGCTGGGTCGCGCTGGGCACCGAGGGTGGCCATGCCAGCTTCGCGCCGCGCGACGAGCGCGAAGTCGACGTCCTGCGCTACGCCTGGTCGCAGTTCGGGCATGTGTCGTTCGAACGCCTGGTCTCCGGCCCCGGCCTGGAACTCGTCTACCGGGCCCTGCACCACCGCGCCGGCCGCGATGCTGCGCCGCTGTCGGCGCCCGAGATCACGCAGCTGGCGTCCGCCGGCAGCGATGCCACCTGCGTGGAAGCGGTGGAACTGTTCTGCACGATGCTGGGCACCACCGCAGCGAACCTGGCGGTCACGTTGGGTGCGCTGGGCGGCATCTTCATCGGCGGCGGCATCGTGCCGCGTCTGGGTGGGGTCTTCGACCGTTCAGGTTTCCGGTCCCGCTTCGAGGACAAGGGCCGATTCGCCGATTACCTGAGGGCCATCCCGACCTACGTGATCACGGCGGCGAATGCCACTTTCGTGGGCGCTTCGGCCATCCTGCAGTCGCAGTTGCGCACTCTCGAGGGCACGCCGCAGTCTGCCATCCTGGAGCAAATCCGGCGCGGGCTGGGTGGCCTGTCACCGGCCGAGCGCCGTGTGGCCGATTGGGTGCTCGAACGCCCGCGCTCGGCCTTGAACGACCCGATCGCCGACATCGCCCGGGCCGCGCAGGTCAGCCAGCCCACGGTCATCCGCTTCTGTCGCTCGCTGGGCTGCGAAGGCCTGTCCGACTTCAAGCTGCGCCTGGCCTCGGGACTGACGGGGACCGTGCCCGTTACCCACACCCAGGTCACCGACGACGACTCCACCGTCGAACTGGGCGCCAAGGTCGCAGGCAACACCGCGTCGGCCATCCTGCAGATGCGCGATCACATCAACCGCGATGCGGTAGAGCGCGCGATCGAACTGCTCAACGGCGCGGACCGGGTGGACTTCCACGCGGTCGGCCACTACGGCCCGGTGGCCCACGATGCGCAGTTCAAGTTCATGCGCTTCGGCATTCCGTGCAACGCCTATACCGACGCCAGGTTGCAGGTCCTCTCGGCTGGCGTGCTTGGCGAAGGCGACGTGGCCGTGCTCATCAGCGGCACCGGTCGCGTTGCCGAGCTGCTGGAGGTGGCCGACAAGGCGCGCGAGCGCGGTGCGCGCGTGGTGGCCATCACCGCCAGCCAGTCGCCGCTGGCGCGCAAGGCCGACCTCGCGCTCATCGTCGATCATCCCGAGGATCCCAACATCCAGTTGCCGATGATCAGCCGCATCCTGCACCTGCTGGTCGTCGACATCCTGGCCGTGGGCGTATCCATGCGGCGCCAGGGCATGGACGCCGGTGCCGCGGGCGCAGCCATAGGTGCGGCAGGGCGCCACCGCGCACCGCCAGGCGTCAGTGCTTCGCTGCCCTATGCACGCCTGACTTCGCACAGTCGACGCTGAAGGCCGGCGCCGACGGGCCGTGCGCACCTGCAGCCGGGCGGGCCAGACGCCGAGCCCGTCAACGCCGCATCGAGACGGGGTCGCCCGCCAGACGCTGCCAATACCAGGGCCAGGCGCGCGACAAGTCCACACGCATGCCGACCTGCCGGGGCGGTACCAGGGCCACAGGCGCGCTCCGCCGCTCGGCGACTTCGAACGTGAACAGGTAGTTCGGTTCCATGCCCATGCGCAGATCGCTGATCATGAGCCTGTCCCCACGCTCGAAAAGCCGGTAGTAGCCGTGGCTGAATGCCTGCAATCGGCGCACGGCATCGATAGACGCCATCGCAGGCTCCAGCGCCGCGCCCCGGTCGTAGCGGTCGAACGCAACATGCGGCGACCTGTCGAACAGCGAGCGGAAGCCCTCGTAATAGTGGCCATCGTCGATGGCCACCACCCGCCACAGCCCGGAAGTGAACGCCGCCGGCGAGACCAGCACTCGCTGCGCTGCCACGCCGTGCGCGGCCAGCGACTCGCGAGCCGCTGTCTCGACATGCTGCTGCACCGCGACACCCCAGCCCAGATAGGCGCATGAGACAGCCAATGCGAGCCTGTTGGCCGCCAGGCCACGCGGGCTGCCGCGGCTGCGCAGTGCCCAGGCCAGCCCCACCATCAATGGCACGGTGTAGAACGGGTCGACGATGAACACGCTACCCAGCCCATAAGGCCGGTCACTGAACGGTTGCAGCAACTGCGTGCCATACACCGTGAACGCGTCCAGCAGCGGATGTGTCACCAGACCCAGCCAGATGGCCAAGGACCAGCGCCAGCGCAACGCGCCCTCGCCCAGCAACCGCGCCAGCAGCCAGCCGGCAACCGGCCCGGCAAGGCTCAACCAGAACAGCGAGTGCGAGTGCGAGCGGTGCTGCACCATGTCCAGCACCGGATCGCCGTGCGACACCAGCACGTCCAGATCGGGCACCGTGCCGGCGACAGCGCCAGCGACGGCCGCCTTCCACACGCCGGTACGTCGCCCCATCACCGCCACACCCACCGCAGCCCCCAGGACTGCCTGCGTCACTGAATCCATGCGGCCATTTTGCGTTGCCGCAGCCGCTGCCGCAGGAAGTGGAAGAATGGCCGGCCCGCCAGGACTCGACCCGCCATGAAACTCGCCACCTGGAACGTGAACTCGCTGGCCGTGCGGCTGCCCCACTTGCTGCAGTGGCTGCAGTCGGCGCAACCCGACGCGATGGTCTTGCAGGAAACCAAGCTCACGGACGATAAGTTCCCGCAGCAGGCGTTGGCCGAGGCCGGCTGGCAGGCGGCGTGGTTCGGGCAGCGGACGTACAACGGCGTCGCAATCCTGGCGCGCCTGCCGATTGAGCAGGTGCAGCGCAACATCCCCGGGCTCGACGACGAGCAGGCCCGCGTGATCACGGCCACCGTTGCGGGCGTGCGCGTGGTCGGCGCCTACGTGCCCAATGGGCAAGCCCCGGGCAGCGACAAGTTCGCCTACAAGATGCGGTGGCTGCAGGCGCTGCACGGCTGGCTGCGCGAGGAAATCGTGCGCCACCCGAGGCTCGTGCTGATGGGCGACTTCAACATCGCCCCTGAAGATCAGGACGTGCACGATCCCGTGGCGTGGGCGGGCCAGATCCTGTGCACCGACGAAGAACGTGCCCACTTCCGGTCGCTGCTGTCACTCGGCCTGGTTGATGCATTCCGCCTGTTCGAGCAGCCGCCTCGCACCTGGAGCTGGTGGGACTACCGCAACCTTGCCTTTCGCAAGAACCAGGGCCTGCGCATCGACCACATTCTCGTCAGCGAAGCGCTGCGGCCTTTGGTGACCGCTTGCCATGTCGACAAGGCCCCGCGCCGCCTGGAGAGGCCCAGCGACCATGCCCCGGTGGTGCTCGAGATCGACGCAACCGCACCCTAACCCCCTAAGGTAAGGTGTTTCAGGGGGAACTGCTCTCCCCGGATGGGCCGAGCGGTGGCATATTTGCGCGCCGAGGCCCGCTGACAGGCGGGCCGTGTTGATCGAATCGCAGGCTTCAGCCCATAGGCAGCACCATGAGGGACTCCGCACTCGAACCCCTGCCGCCGTCGACAGACATGCGTCCAATGGCGTCGCACGAGCCATCTCCGAGCGGATTCCAGCCGCTGCAATGGCTGCGCACCCGGCTCTTCACGCGCGAGGCCGCGGCGGCGGATGCGAGCGCAGCGGCCGAGTCCCGCGGCCAGGCACTGCGCGCGGCATACCGATCGCTGCGACAAGTGTTCGAAGAACGACCCTCGCTTCGGATGGCCATGCCGCATCTGGCCCAAGTTGAGCGCATGCTCGGCCGTCGTGGCTCGCGTGCACTGGCCAAGCTGCCCGTGCTGGTGATGCGCCGCGGCCTCGAGCAACTCGAGCAGCTCCAGGCGGCCGAGCCGCGCGACGCCCTGCGCACCTTGCGCGCACGTCTGGCCGAGGCCATCGACTACCGCACCGGTGCCAACCGTCCGGACACATCGCCCGGCGTACTCGTGAGTGAAACCACCCACTCCCAGTTCGACGAGGTCGAGCGCAGCTGGACCGGCCGCGTGCCGCTGGACTTCGAAACCGACGCCTGGGCCGATACGGCGCCTCACTGACGCCCGCGAGCGGGATCGGGCCCGATCGCCGCCATGGTCACTCGTCCAGGCCCAGTTCCTGGATCTTGCGCGTGATGGTGTTGCGCCCGATGCCGAGCTTGTGCGCGGCCTCGATGCGACGCCCACGCGTTGACTTCAGCGCCGTCAGGATCAGCGCGGCCTCGAATTGCCGGGTCAGTTGGTCCCAGACGGTCGGATCGCCGGCCTCGAGCAGCCGTTGCGCCTCGGCCTGAAGGTCAGCCAGCCAGGCCGCCCCGGTTGCCGGCGTCGGCCGCGGGCCCGCCCCCGCATTCGCCTCGGTCGAGGTCGGCATTGCCCCCCGGGCCGCATCACCGTCGGCCGCCGCACTTCTTGCCAACCGAGAGTCCCCAGTGCCCGCAGCATCGACAGGCGCTGTCTGCTCGTCGGCCAATGCCGCACCCATCGGGTGCACAGCCAAGCCAACCGACGCCCCAGCGTGAGGCGGGGCGGCACCAGAAAGCAGCAGCTCGGGTGGCAGGTCCTTGGCCTCGACCACCTGTGCTGGCGCCATCACGGTGAGCCAGTGGCAGACATTTTCGAGCTGCCTGACGTTGCCGGGAAAGTCGAACGATGCCAACCGCTGCACCGCGCCATCGGTGATGCGCTTGGCCTCGACGCCCAGCTCACGCGCGCTGCGCGCCAGGAAGTGCCGCGTCAGCCCGGGGATGTCGTCGCGGCGCTCGCGCAGCGGCGGCAGGCGCAGCCGGATCACGTTCAGGCGGTGGAACAGATCCTCGCGGAATGCACCCTCGCGCACACGCTGCTCGAGGTTCTGGTGGGTGGCGGCAATCACGCGGACGTTGGCCTTCTGCGGATGATGCCCGCCCACTCGGTAGAACTGGCCGTCGGACAACACACGAAGCAGCCTCGTCTGCAGATCGAACGGCATGTCGCCGATCTCGTCGAGGAACAACGTGCCGCCATCGGCCTGCTCGAAGCGCCCGCGCCGCGCCGCTTGCGCACCGGTGAATGCGCCGCGCTCGTGCCC
>JAKLLB010000209.1 GCA_023150345.1 Aquabacterium sp. | reverse complement strand
GCGACATCGCACTGGCGCGTGCGCTGGCGCGCGAGGGCTATCGCAACGCAAGCGCGGCCGTGGCACAGGCGGCCTGAGGCATGGACGCCGCCGTCTTCGACACGCCGCTGCGTCAGCCGCACCAGATGCGACTGCGGGCAGCACCCACGGCTGCGCCCGCGTCGGCCAGCGCCCCTGCCGACTCCGGGCCGACTTGGGTCTACCTCGACGATGCCGCCGACGGCTTCAGGCTCGAGCCGCGCACGAGGGCCGGCGCCGTGCCGGCGCTGACGCAAGGCGCCGGCGAGCTGCCCACGCTGCGGCTGCAGCTCGATCCCGGCGCGCACGGCGTGCTGGTGGAAACCGTGCCGCCCGGCGACGGTGGCGGCGCCGATTGGCGGCTCGAGCTGCAACTGGGCGCCGGTGCCTGGCTGCAACACCTGCGGCTGCGGCCGGCGCGTTCGGGCGCGGTGCGCCAGGTGCACGCGCAGCTGGGCGCCGACGCGCGCTACGACCAGGTCCTGCTGTGCGCCGCCACCGCCGGCAGCGACCGCACCGAAGTGCGGCTCGAAGGCGACGGGGCACGCGCCCACGTCGGCAGCGTGCTGCTGGCCGCGGCCGGCCGCTTCGAGCATGCAGTGCACACCGAGCAGCGCGGCCGCGACAGCCTGGCCGGCATCGAGACGCTGGTGCTGGCCGCCGGGTCCGCGCGCGTGGACGCCGATGCGCGCAGCGTGCAAGCGCCACGGGCGCAGGGTGCGCGTGTGGGCCAGCGCCTGGCGGGCATTCCCGTGGCGGGGCAACCGAAGGTGCGGTTGCGCCCGCACCTGGAGATCCTGCACGACGACGTGCAGGCCGCGCATGGCGCCACCTGGGGCGCATTGCCGGAAGAG
>JAKLLB010000208.1 GCA_023150345.1 Aquabacterium sp. | reverse complement strand
GATGCGCGGGGTGATCATGCTCTCCATCTTGCCGCGTCAGTGAGCTCGCAACGAGAGAGGTTTCAAGAAGTGCCCTCCTGTGACGGACATGACGAGCATCGCACAGCCCTTGCGATTGCGGTATCCGGAAATCCTACAGTCAGCCTGTAGTGCGTACCCCAGACGGTAAGCGCTGGCTCATGTTCGGCCGCTGAGACCTCTTTGGAACGGAGGCGTTAGAGCTCTGTAGCTCCCCAACCTTCAACCATCACTAGCAGGGGGCTGCATGGGGCCCGCGCGAAGGACCGCTGAGCGGCGATCAAGTCGGACCAGTCAGAGTCGCTGAAGGGTCGAGAGCCGCCAGTCACAACGCCCGCGGTGAACGGTGTGCTGGGGTCTGGGTCGACAGAGTCCAGGTCACTGCCTCGGCCGGAGAAGTGCGCAGGGACCAGTGATGCGTGCAGGGTGTGGGCCGCAGTTATCCGGTCTGCCACCGGTCCAGACTGCTCGCATCGCAAGCCCCGGCATGACGATGCGGCCGCTGGCAGTCGCCAGCTTCCCGGCAACAGCGGCGGCGATCCCGCCGCGCTACTTGCCGTCGACCGGCACCCGCAGCCCGATATCACCACCACCAATCCGCGAGCGCCATCACCCGCACTCCGTAGGCCACCCAACCCACCCCGCCGATTTCCCATGCGCGACAACCACTTCCGCATGCCCCGCACCCACCCGCCAACCAACGTCTGGCCCGCTCCGCAGGCCGGAAAGGGACCAGAAGCAAAAACGGCCTAGACGCCTGCGCGTCTAAGCCGTTGTTTTGCTTGGAGTTTTGGCTCCCCGACCTGGGCTCGAACCAGGGACCTACGGATTAACAGTCCGGCGCTCTACCGACTGAGCTATCGGGGA
>JAKLLB010000207.1 GCA_023150345.1 Aquabacterium sp. | reverse complement strand
CTGCCGCATCGCTGGCGGCCGATCACGTCGACCTGAGCTCCGCGGCCGGCGTCAAGATGGGTTCGCCGGACGCTTACCCTACTTCAGCAACTTCATCGAAGGAACGGAGTTCGATGTAAGGGAAGCCAGGGGCTTTGTTCTCGAGGGCAAGCCCATCACGGAAAGGCCGAAGGACTCGCACGACATCATTGGCGTCTTTCGCCAAGCGCTCAACCCCGGTTGGGCAAACCAGACGCTCAGCTACGGCGAGCCAGTCTTGAACCAGCTCCGCGAACGACACGCAGACCAGATGAAGGAGCGGCCTGAAATTGGGCCAGGCGAGTTCAAGACCATAGCGAACCGCGCCGGCAACACCGAGTTCGTAGTTCCTCGTCTCGCGCGAGGGACGCTCGTTGAGGGGTCAAAGCTCCTCCCCACAGTGCCCGCCGGTACAGCTCGGGCCCTCATGGCGATGTTCCTCGTGTCGGAGGTTCACCCGTTCACGGATGGCAACGGGCGACTCGCGCGCCTGGTCATGAATGCCGAGCTCTCCGTGGTGGACAGCTGCCGCATCATCGTCCCGACGCTGTTCAGAGAGGAATACCTGGATTGCCTACGCGTGCTCACGAGAGACGGGAATCCGAAGCCGTTTCTGGATGCCATGCAATGGATTCACAAGTGGACGGCTTCCTTCGACTACGAGGACCTCGACAAAGCCATAGCAGAGATGAAGGCCTGCAACGCCTTCGAGAAGTCTCGCACCCTCCACAAGCTGTCCTTCCCCTCGAAGGCCTAAAGCGAGTCGCTAGACATAGCTTCGAACAAGTACTACGCGCAAATTGACCTGCCCCCTGTAGCCGTACCAGCGATAAGTCAGGAGTCCGGGTTGAAGGTTACTGGATCTCGTTGCTTGCTGG
>JAKLLB010000206.1 GCA_023150345.1 Aquabacterium sp. | reverse complement strand
TACGTTGGAGCAGTACTCCTGGGACTCGAATTCGGGACCGAACAGCCAGCGTGAGCGCAGGATCAAGGGGTGCAGGGTGTGCAGTTCGTCGGTCTGTGGATCGTCGGCCAGGCGCCGGATGGTCTCGATCACCCCGATCCGGCTGTCGATCTCGTCGAGGACCCGCAGCGCATCCTTGATGTCGTTTTCAGAAGACGGCTGCACTGAACGTCAGAAGCCGACTGCACTATAGCAGCGGAGGGGTTGGATCCATCAGGCAACGACGGGCTGCTGCCGGCCAGTGGACTAAACCGCTCGCGCGGTAGGGGTGTGCTGAACCGCTCGTGACGAGCATCGAAGTTCGTGGTTTCCATCGGCAGCAGGCTTGCCATGTTGGGAGATGAGGCAATCGGCCTCGTTTTCGACAGGAGCAAGCCATGGATACCCCGACTCGTCCCGTCAGCCCCTTGCGCCAGCGCATGCTCGACGACATGCGGATGCGCAAGCTCACCCCCAAGACGCAGAGTGCGTACATCCGCGCGGTGTGCCGGTTCACGCGCTATCTGGGGCGCGCGCCCGATACCGCCACGGTGGAGGACCTGCGCAACTACCAGTTGCACCTGGTCGATACCGGCACCTCGCCGATGTCGCTCAACGCCGCGATCAGCGGGCTGAAGTTCTTCTTCGATATCACGCTTCAACGCGGCGAGTTGATGGCACGAATGCAGCCGGTCCGGCTGCCGCAGCGCCTGCCGGTGGTGCTCAGCCGCGAGGAGGTCGCGCGCCTGATCGCCGCCTGCAACAATCTCAAGCACCAGACGGCGCTCTCGCTCGCCTACGCGACCGGACTGCGAGCGAGCGAAGTGGTCTCGCTCAAGGTCAGCGACGTCGACAGCGGGCGCATGACCCTGCGGGTCGAGCAAGGCAA
>JAKLLB010000205.1 GCA_023150345.1 Aquabacterium sp. | reverse complement strand
CAACGTTCGACGTAAGGGGCGGCCCGCTTGCGGGACGTCCCCTTGACGGAGGGGTTAGGCCGGCCGGTGATGGCAAAAATGGCTTGACTCATTGACCTTGTAGCTAAGGTACCAGAACGGCGCGGATTGCCAGGACGAAGAGGCTGAGTTGTTCATTGACTGTCGTTACTGAGCTCTACCTCTTGCCCAACTTTTAGCTTTGGCAAGTCGTTTGCTGTGGCTAGGACAAAGGTGAATATCGACAAATCGGGCTTTCCATCCGGTGTGAGCGCGCGAGGCTGCGAGACGTACGGTTTGATGGGGACGCCACTCAGGCGCGACGTTGCGGAAACCGAGAATTTGCCTGCCTCGAGCTGGCGGGCGAACAAGTACGCCGGTCGCTCCCTTTGCGCGATGAATTCGATTCGGAATCTCATAGAGCAGGCCTAACGTTCGACATGAGCGGCATGACCCGGCTTGCCGGGGCATGTCCGCTCGATGGAGGGGTTAGCCGACTTCGCTTCAATCATGCTCGAATTCACCAGACTCCAACCTTACCGCGAAGTCGTTGAAGGACTCACCCCTCGGCGAGGTTTCGCCTGTCTCATGCGACCAATGAACGACTATCGGCTCGCTGCCCTCACCGGTAACCGAGTAGTCGAAGCAGTAGTAGTCGCCTGTACCGAAGGAAGCAAATGGTAGGAGGGCTTTGAAGTGCGGCACGCGTTCGGGGAAGACGTCGTCGCAATACGAGCGCCAAACCTCGCGCTGGCGAACTATGGAATCCCAGGTCTTTCTTGGATCTCGGTCGTCCAGCACGGGGAACACCTCGGCAGACTCCAAGCCCTTCCCGTTGTTCAACCTTAGCCATTCGCGGAAGGACGATGGTAGGACACGCCCCAACTGCGCTTCGGCACGTGCCAGCGCTTCTTCGGTGGTTCCAATCACTCGCGAGT
>JAKLLB010000204.1 GCA_023150345.1 Aquabacterium sp. | reverse complement strand
GCTCAGGCCGAGCGGCTTCAGCAGCGGCGACTTGTTCGGCACGCTGCCGCCGCCGGCGTCGAAGAAGTCGACCACCTCGCGCAGCGTGGCGAAGGCGCCGTTGTGCATGTAGGGCGCGGTGTATTTCAGCTCGCGCAGGGTCGGCGTGCGGAACTTGCCGATGTCGGCCGGCTCGCGCGTGCGGTAGTAGCGGCCGAGGTCCTCCTCATGGCCGCGATACACCGCCTGCGGCACGTCGCGCTGGACGTTCTGCCAGCGCACGGCGATCTGCACCAGCGGATGGGAATCGTAGAGTGGCTGGCGCGGCACGCCGAGGGCGTGGAAGCCTTCGTCGGTTACGAGCGCGCCGTGGTGGCACTGGATGCAGCCGGCCTTGCCCTCGAACAGCGCCAGGCCGCGGCGCGCCGGCTCGGACAGCGCGGAGGCGTCGCCCGAGAGGTGGCGGTCGAAGGGCACCTGGCGCGGATCGGACACCAGCGTGCGCTCGAAGGCGGCGATGGCCTGCCAGGCGTGGTCGAGCTGCGGCCACTCGTCGCCGAAGGTCTGGCGGAACAGCGCGACGTATTCGGGGATGAAGCGCAGCCGCATCTCCACCATCGAGGCCTTGCCGTTGCCCTCCACCGGCGCCTGCATCGCCGAACGCGCCTGGATCTCCAGGCTGTCGAGCGTGCCGTCCCACATCAGGCGGGTGTAGTGCGCGGCGTTGAGCACCGTCGGGTTGTTGCGCCAGAGGCGATGGCCGGGATAGCCGCGCGCCAGCGCGTCGTTGTGCGTCCAGCCGAGCTGCGGCACGTGGCAGGAGGCGCAGGAGGTCGAGCTGTCGCCGGACAGGCGCGGGTCGAAGAACAGCAGGCGGCCGAGGCGGACCTTGTCCTCGCTCATCGGGTTGCCGGCCGGCACCGGCACGGCCGGCAGGGAGGCCAGGGGCGGATGCGCGGA
>JAKLLB010000203.1 GCA_023150345.1 Aquabacterium sp. | reverse complement strand
AGGTGCTCGGCCGCGCAGCGCCGCACCGTGGCCGCCTTCTGTGCCATCACGATGCCGAACTCGCTGAGCAGACCACGCAGCCGGTTGATCATCGCCGTGCGCTGCTCGACGAACCCGCGGCGCATGCGGTGCACGCACAGCCGCGACTGCGCCACCTCGGACTTCACCGGCACGAACCTCATGCTCGGCCGCTGCATCGCCTCGCAGATCGCCGCCGCGTCCGCCGCGTCGTTCTTGCCTCGCTTGCCGCTCATGCGGTACGGCGCCACGAACTTCGACGCCATCAGCCGCACCGTGTGCCCGAACCGCACGAACTGCCGCGCCCAGTGGTGCGCTCCCGAGCACGCCTCCATGCCGATCGTGCACGGTGCCAGCTTGGCTACCAGCTCCATCAGATCGGCTCGCCGCACCGACGGGCGCACCAGCACTGGCTTACCCGCCTCGTCCACGCCATGGACCGCAAACACGCTCTTGGCGAGATCGATCCCAACGTACAGAATGGCCATGACTTCCCCTTCCGAGTGAGTTGATGAGATTCACAACCCCATCGTGGCACTTCGTTGCCGTTTGCCGCAATGCCTCTGGCTCTTCGCGGCTGGCTCGGGACGGGGAAGTCCCTTTCATTCGTTAGGCGTCGGAGAACACGCACTTCAGCCCGAGGTGCTGCTCGAAAGCATCGAAGTCTCTGTCGCTGTGTAGCAAGCGATGGCCACTCACGATGCACCGCGTGGCCAGCACAACATCAATCGTGCCTCGCACGGTGACTCCGAGTTGTCGCAACTTCAAGTAGTTCTTGGCAGCTGGGACGACGACATCTTCTCCGCCGAGTGGCACAAGGTCGAGCCTACCGAGAAGTCGCCGAACCTCATTGAACTCTTTCTCCACCTTGCATTCGTGCAGGACCTCGATGAAGTTCAGGTCGCCAATCGCCAACTCCTGCGAGTCCAGCAAACCCTCTAGCAGGCCTGTCTGC
>JAKLLB010000202.1 GCA_023150345.1 Aquabacterium sp. | reverse complement strand
TTCAGCGCGCTCTCCAGGCCCCAACGCAAGCGACGGGCGCGCAACGGGAACAGCCAGCAGTCCCGCCTCGTTGGCGACCTGCAGCAAGGGCAGTGAATTGCCAAGCCGCAGCACCAGCGCACGTGCGTTGCAGCCATTGAGGAGCCTGAACCGCACCCACTGACTCGGCGCCCGCCACACCGGAGCCAACGCTCCGTTCACCAGGAGAACGTCGCCGGTGTAGCCGTTGGTTCGGTCGCTGGCTGACAGCGTGTAGTCGATCTGACCCGCTGCAGTGAATCGCTTGTCCTGGAGCACCAGTGCCAGGTCGTCCACTCCCCATGTGTCCGGCAGTGTCGAGCGCGCCATCTGCGCGTCATCGACGATCAGCAGGCCCGCGAGACCCATGACAACCTGGCGACCGGTCGAACCGTGGGCGTGAGGGTGAAACCAGCAGGTCGACGCAGCGTTGGCAACCGTGAAACTGGCGGTCCACCGTGCGCCTGCCGCGATGACCTGATGCGGGCCTCCATCCGCCTCCGCAGGTACCAGCAGACCATGCCAGTGGACCGTGGTGTCCTCGCCAAGATTGTTTTGCACGTGCATTGCGACGTTCTCGCCCTTACGCAATCTCAATGCCGGGCCCAACAGTTGGCCGTTGTAGCCTAACGTGGCGGCCGCAACGCCGGAGCGAAAGGTAGTCGTTCCCGCCTGAGCGACAAGTGAGAAGTTCCTCGTGCCAGCCGCATCTACAGACCCGTCGACCATGGGGATGATTGGCAGGTCGGCCCCCTGGGACGCGGGACTGATCAGAGGCGTGACCACCGACTCGTGACCCGAGGCACCCCCGCCACATCCGGACATCTGAAACAGTGGGATGCCGGCCATGCCACACAGCAGACTACGTCGGCCGGCATCAATCGGGACATCGCTGTTCGCCTTGAACTTGTTCATCGCGAGTCTCCGTGAGAGCGAGTCAGTCTATCCGTCCTTGCTTATGGCTCTCTTTGGCAGCGGGCGACCGAAGGCGCGT
>JAKLLB010000201.1 GCA_023150345.1 Aquabacterium sp. | reverse complement strand
AGATTTACTTCGATGGAAAGCAGGTGATCGAAGGCAAAGCCACAGCATTCACGAACAGCGCCATCGAGGCTGCGATCGTTCATTGCCGTGCGCTGCTCGAATTTCTTGGCCTTGCCGGAAAGAGTCAAACAGAACTCGCGGAGCGTTCCGCGCGGAGCAAGCCCGACGATCAAGGAGTCGAACACTTTGGCGGTCTGAACAAGGTGTCCGTTGAGGCGGCTGTCCTTCCGTATCCGGGCCCAAAGCATGAAGCGGAAAGTGCGCTCGCCTATGTCATCTATCTAGCAAACAAGGGTCTTGCGCACACCACGTCTTCATTCACGAAGCACGATCAAGGCTCGCATCTACTCGAAATCGCCTTCCGTGGTGTTCCGGTCCTCATGGTGAACAACTTCTATGTACCGCTCGGAATTCAGCCTCCTGAGTACAAGCTCTCGGGCCGCAAACGTGCCGTCTAACCCCTCCATCGAGCGGACATGCTCCGGCGGGCTTCGCCCACCTACGCATGCCGCTCATGTCGAACGTTAGGCGTCGTAACCCACCATGCCGAAGTCCACCGCAGCTGAGTTCATGCGCTTCACCCCATCTGATCCGGTGGCGCTTGACAGTAACATTCATCGCACCAGAGCAAAGCTCCTCGCGGCTGAATCCATTGGGGACAGCGGCGCAGTTGTTGATCACACAGCCGATCTCGCAGCAATGCTCACGACAGCAAGACGAGAACTTGAAGCCTTGGAGTTGCTGCGCAGGCACGAGTCCTTGGCTGCCTCTATTGCAACTGGGGAACATGTCGCCTGGTTCTGGAACGCATTGGCTACAGCACTGCAGTACATCGGAGAGCGCGAAGCCGCAGAGCCCTACTTTTTCAAGGCGGTAGAGGTCGCACGGAAGGGTTGCTGGCGCCGGATCGAGGCCATGGCCCTGCATCACTGGGGAAGAAGCTTGGTAGAACAGGGCCGCTTGGCCGAAGCCGAGTCACGAATCTCCGAGGCACTGTCAATTCGAGAGGAATTGAATG
>JAKLLB010000200.1 GCA_023150345.1 Aquabacterium sp. | reverse complement strand
GTCTTCGACGTGGCCGATATGGTGGAGTTCCAGACCGTGGTTCCGCTGGCGTTTCGTCTGGCTGCCGAGCTGCTGGCGAACATGAAGCATAGATCGCGCACCGCGGCGCGCGATCTGTTCGTCGAACAAGCGTTGGCCACCAAATCGGTTGCTCTCGTGGAGGATGTGCTGCCTGCCGATCATCTTGCTTGGTATCGATGGCGCGCCGGCGGCCTTGCGCGGGGCGCTCTCGCGGCGACTGTTGGAGATTCGCCCGAACTGCTTCGTCGGCGCCCTGCCGCGACGGGCTGTCGAGCAACTCTGGGCGGTAGTGCTGGATGCCGATCCGAAGGATGCGCTGCTGGTCGTGCCGGCGCGGAACGAACTCGGCCTGCGGCTGTTGGCGATCGGCGAGTACGCGTACACGCCGGTCGAGCACTTCGGAATTCAGATGGTCGCCGCGCGCAAGGGCGGTAAGTTACCGCCGGCGCCGTAAGGTACTGAAGGAATTGCGATTTCCCGGAAGAAGGCGCCCCGCGCGAGCGGGGGTTGAAGGCCGGTGGTCACACCACCTTTGGTCATGGCACCAGGCGCCCCGCGCGAGCGGGGGTTGAAGGGCAGAACCTGCACCATACCTGCAAGGCCGGCTGGGCGCCCGGCGCGAGCGGGGGTTGAAGAGTTAGCTATTGATCCGGAAGTATTTAACTTGAACTATTCGACTGCGCCATCATCTGACGCAGATGCAAGCAACCGACATGAGAAAGCTATCGCGCGATGCGCGGCATGAGAGGCGCGTGCAGGTCATTCGACTGCGCAAGGCGGGCCACACCTACGACGAGATTGCGGCGCAGACTGGGTTGAGCCGCACCGGCGTGTTCGACATCTGCAAACGCCACGAAGCGGCCGGCGCCAAGGCCTTGCGCGACGCGCCCTGTGGGCGCAAGACCGGCGATGGCCGGCTGCTCGACGAGGCTCAGGAGGCGATGGTGCGCAAGCTCATCACCGACAAGACGCCCGACCAGTTGAAGATGCCCTACGCGCTGTGGGCGCGCGCAGCGGT
>JAKLLB010000001.1 GCA_023150345.1 Aquabacterium sp. | reverse complement strand
GACTGCTCGCGACTGCTCGTGCACCTGGATACCGCAACCAAGCCGGTGGTCGCGGCCATCAACGGCATGGCGCTGGGCGGTGGCTTCGAGATGGCCATGCGCTGCCACGCGCTCGTGGCGCACCGCCGCGCGTGGTTCCAGCTGCCCGAGGTCTCACTGGGTATCCTGCCCGCAATCGGCGCGATGGCCGTGCCTTTCAGGCGCTGGAACGGTGCCTCGGCAACCTTCCAGCGCATGCTGACCACCGCAGCCCGATTGCGCGCAACCGAAGCGCACGAAGCCGGCATCGTCGCCGAACTCGCCGACGGCATCGATGACCTGATGGCGCGCGCCTGCGCTCAGGTTCGACTGCTGGCGCGAGGCGGTGTGCCGCCGCGCCCGGGCGACGGCCCGGTCCCGCTGCCGGCGTTCCCGCCATTCGAGGGCCGCGCCGCCGATGGCCGGGTGGTGTCGGCCGCAGTGGTTCGACTGATCGAGCAGGGCGTGCGTGATGCGGCGGCCGCGCCGTCGCTGGCCGCTGCGCTCGAAGTCGGCTACCGCGCCTTCGGCGAGGTGGCCTGCACCCCGGCTGCCCGCGAGGGTATCCAGGCATTCATGGAGCGGCGAAACCCCGATTTCACAGCCACCGGTTGACCGTTAGGGTACGGCCCACTCGAACCCACGCGGTGCTGGTCCCGCTTCCGACCCGCCCGGCCCGGCACACAAGGGCCTCATCAACAGGAGACGATCGATGCGCACGCTTACTCTCATCGCCACGGCTGCACTCGTCGGGGTGCTGGCCGCAGCGCCTGCTCGGGCACAGACGACGCTGACCGCCTCGTCGTGGGTGCCGCCCAAGCATCCGCTGACCGAGAACATCCTCGTTGCCTGGGCCAAGGAAGTCGAGCAGGCCACGCAGGGGCGCGTGAAGTTCAACGTTTTGCCCAAGGCGCCCGTGGCACCGCCCCAAACGTTCGATGCGGTCAAGGACGGCGTGATCGATGTGTCGTTCACGGTGCAGGGCTACACGCCCGGTCGATTCGTGCTGACCAAGATGACCGAGTTCGGCTTCCTCGGGGACTCCGCCGAGTCGATCTCGGTGGCCTACCAGCGCATGCACGAGAAGCACCTCGCCAAGCTCGACGAACACAAGGGCGTCAAGGTGATCGCCGTGTTCTCGCACGGCCCGGGCCACATGTACTCCATCAAGAGCCCGATCATGTCCGTGGCCGACCTTGCCAACATGAAAATCCGCGTGGGCGGCGGCGTGGTGAACGACTACACCAAGGCACTGGGCGCGAGCCCCTTGCTCAAGCCGGCGAGCGAGTCCTTCCAGATGCTGCAGAGCGGCGTGGCCGACGGCATCTTCTTTCCCGGTGAGTCCATCGCAGGCTTCAAGCTCACCAGCCTGATCAAGCATGCAACGCTCGTTCCGGGCGGTCTGTACAACACCAGCTTCGTCATGATGATGAACGAGGCCAAGTACAACGCCCTGCCCGCGGCCGACAAGGCCGCGATCGACAAGCTCTCGGGCGAGCACTTCGCCCGCCTGGCAGGCAAGGCCTGGGATGCCGCCGATGCAACCGGCATCGATGCCATGAAGGCAGCCGGCATCGAGATCCGCAAGGCCAACGACACCTTCATCAATGAGGCCAAGTCGAAGGTCGCGCCCGTCGAGCAGGCGTGGGTGGAGCAGATCAAGGCCAAGGGCATTGACGGCAATGCCGTGATGAAGGAGTTCCGCGCCGAGATCGCCAAGGTTGCCGCAGGCAAGTGAGATGTCCGTGACCGCCGCCACCGCAGGTCCTGCGTCGCGTCTGGCTCAGGCTCTGGCTCGCGCCGAACTCGTCCTTGGACTGATCGCGGCGCTGCTGCTGGTGGCGATGGTGCTCCTGACCACCATCGACGTGATCGGGCGCTACTTCCTGAACCGCCCGTTGCCGGGCTCGTTCGAGCTGACCGAACTGGCGATGGGCGCAATGGTGTTCTCAAGCCTGCCCCTGGTGACGCTGCGACGCCAGCAAGTCACCGTGGACCTGCTGGAGTCGCTCGTGCCCACGGCCTGGCGTCGGGCGCAGCGAGCCCTGTTCGATCTGATCGCAGCAGCGTGCATGGCCGTGATCACGGCCATGCTCTGGACCAAGGCAGGACACATGGCTTCCGCCGGCGAGACCACGGCCGTGTTGCAGATCGTGGTCTATCCGCTCGTCTACACCATGGCTCTGCTGGGTGGCTTGACAGTGGCCGTGATGCTGCTCATGGCCTGGGGTGACGCGTCAGGGGCACTCGACGCCAGGGAATCGCAAGCGCCGCTCGAGCACATGGGGGGGGGTCAATGACCGAGGCCCTGATCGCCTTTGCGGCGATGCTGGCACTGGCCTTTGCACGCCTGCCCATCGCGTTCGCCATGGGGCTGGTGGGCTTTGCCGGGTTCGCACTGAAGACCAGCGCGCCGGCCGCGTTGGCCATGGTCGGCGCGGTGGCCTATGAGACGGGCCTGTCGTACCAGCTCTCCATCGTGCCCCTGTTCGTGCTGATGGGCAATCTGGTCACACGCGCCGGTTTGTCCGAGGAGCTCTACAACGCGTCACACGCGTTTTTGGGCCACCGCCGCGGTGGCCTCGCAATGGCCACCATCGTGGCTTGCGGTGGGTTTTCCGCCATCTGCGGTTCTTCGATCGCAACCGCCGCCACCATGGCCAAGGTGGCCGTGCCGCCGATGCGCCGATTCGGCTATTCGCAAGCCCTCGCGTCCGGTTCGGTGGCCGCAGGCGGCACCTTGGGCATCCTGATCCCGCCATCGGTCGTGCTGGTCATCTACGGCATCCTGACGCAGCAGAACATCGGCAAACTGTTCATCGCCGGCATCCTGCCAGGGCTGCTGGCCGTTGCCTGCTACATCGGCGCCGTCGCATTCACGGTCTGGCGCGACCCCGCTGCCGGCCCTCCAGGACCGCGCAGCAGCTGGACCGAGCGGCTGGGCGCCCTGCGCAGTGTGTGGGGTGTATTGGCGTTGTTCCTGCTTGTCCTCGGAGGCATCTACGGCGGGGTGTTCACGCCCACCGAAGCGGCAGGCATCGGTTGCGCCGGTGCGTTCGTGTTCGCCATCTGGCGGCATGGTTGGTCGGCACGGTGGTTGTTCGATGTACTGGTCGAGAGCGCGGCGACGACCGGCATGGTGTTCACCATCCTGATCGGCGCACTGGTGTTCGCCAACTTCGTGAACCTGACCACCATGCCTGGCGAGTTGATCGCCGCCAGCGAGAGCCTGGCGGCCAACCCGCTGGCAGTCATCGCGGCGATCTGCGTCATCTATGTCCTGCTCGGGTGCGTGCTCGAGAGCATGTCCATGATCCTCCTGACCGTGCCGATCTTCTACCCGGTCGTTCAGCATCTCGGGTTCGATCTCATCTGGTTCGGGATCATCGTCGTGGTGGTCACCGAGATCAGCCTGATCACGCCGCCGGTCGGACTGAACGTCTTCGTCTTGCGCAGCGTGCTGCCCGATATTCCAACGCAAACGGTGTTCCGCGGTGTCATGCCCTTCGTGGCCGCCGATGTCGTTCGGTTGACGCTGCTGGTCCTGTTCCCGGCCATCACGCTGGTGCTCACCCAGTTCGTGCGCTAGGCCCGCAAACACCATGCCCATCGCCCAAGTCAGCCTCGACGACAAGTACAGGCTGTCGAGCGGCCGCGTCTTCATCACCGGCGTGCAGGCGCTGGCGCGACTGCCCATGCTCCAGCAAGAGGTCGATCGGGCCGCAGGCCTGAACACCGCGGGCTACGTCAGCGGCTATCGCGGCTCGCCGCTGGGGGGCCTGGACACCGCACTGCACGAGGCGCAGGTGCACCTCTCGGCGCACGACATCCGCTTTCAACCCGGCGTCAATGAAGACCTCGCCGCCACCGCGGTCTGGGGCACGCAGCAGTTGCACCTGATGCCGGGCGCCAGGCGCGACGGCATATTCGCCATGTGGTACGGCAAGGGACCGGGGGTAGACCGCAGCGCCGATGTCTTCAAGCATGCCAACCATGCCGGCACCTCACCACATGGCGGGGTATTGGTGGTGGCCGGTGACGACCATGCCGCGCGTTCGTCGGCCGTCGCGCACCAGAGCGAGCACATCTTCTCGGCCTGCGGCATCCCGGTGCTGGCGCCCGCGGGCGTACAGGAGATCCTCGATTTCGGACTGCACGGCTGGGCGATGTCGCGCTATGCCGGATTGTGGGTGGGTTTGAAGCTGTCGGCCGACATCGTCGAGAGCTCGGCCACGGTCGAGATCGACGCCACCCGCGTACGGCCGCGCATGCCTGCCGACTACACGCTGCCTCCCGAAGGCGTGCACATCCGCTGGCCAGACCCGCAGGCCGCGCAAGAACTGCGCATGCAGGCCACCAAGATCTACGCCGCGGTCGCTTATGCCCGCGCCAACGGCCTGAACCGGGTGGAGGTCGACAGCCCGAACGCACGGCTGGGCTTGGTGGCCTGTGGCAAGGCCTGGCTCGATCTGCGGCAGGCCATGCACGACATCGGCCTGACCGACGAGCGCGCCGCCACCCTGGGCGTGCGCGTGATGAAGGTGGGCATGCCCTGGCCGCTGGAGGCCGACTCGGTGCGCCGGTTCGCCACGGGCCTGGACGAGATTCTCGTCGTCGAGGAAAAGCGCCAGATCATCGAGTACCAGCTGAAGGAGATGCTCTACGACTGGCGCGACGACGTGCGCCCGCGCGTGCTGGGCAAGTTCGATGAAGGCGGCGAGTGGCCGGCGCCGCCGGGGCAGTGGCTGCTGCCGCCCACCGGCGACCTGACGCCCACCATCGTCGCCCGTGCGCTGGCCTCGCGGCTCACCCGACTCGATCCCGCAGGTGGATGGAACGACCCCATCACCACGCGGACGAGCAGCACCTCGATTGCCGCTCCATTGGCGCGCACGCCCTACTTCTGCTCGGGCTGCCCGCACAACCGCTCCACCCGCGTGCCCGAAGGCAGCTGCGCCTTGGGTGGCGTGGGCTGCCACCTCATGGCGGTGTGGATGGAGCGACGCACGCTGACCATCAGCCAGATGGGTGGCGAAGGCGCAACCTGGATCGGAATGGCCGAGCATGCCGGTGCGCAGCATGTGTTCGCCAACATGGGCGACGGCACCTACTTCCACTCGGGGCTGCTCGCGATCCGCGCGGCCGTGGCCGCCGGCGTCAACATCACCTACAAGATCCTCTACAACGACGCAGTGGCCATGACCGGCGGGCAACCGGTGGATGGCCAGCTGACAGTGCCGCAGATCACCCGCCAGCTCGCCGCCGAGGGGGTGGCCCGCATCGCCGTGCTGGCCGACGACACCGCCAAGTACCAGCGGCAAGCCGACCATGCCTTCGCACCCGGCGTACGGGTGCTGCCGCGCGAGCAGCTCGATGCCATGCAGCGGGAGCTGCGCGCCGTGGCTGGCACCACCGTGCTCATCTACGACCAGACCTGCGCCACCGAGGCGCGGCGCCGCCGCAAGCGCGGCAGCATGCCCACGCCCCGGCGGCAGGTGGTGATCCACGAGGCGGTCTGCGAGGGCTGCGGCGATTGCGGCATCCAGTCGAACTGCCTGTCCATCGTGCCGGTCGAAACCGAGTTCGGCCGCAAGCGTGCGATCGACCCCTTCACCTGCAACCTCGACCTGAGCTGCCTGCAAGGATGTTGCCCGGCGCTGGTGACCGTGGAGGGCGCCACGCTGCGTCGCGCACATGGGCTGCCCCCGCCGGACACCGGCAGCTTGCCTGAGCCCGCGCTGCCGCCATTGACCGAGCCTCATGCATTGCTGATCGCGGGCGTGGGCGGCACCGGCGTGGTGACCATCGGCGCCCTGCTGGGTATGGCCGCTCACCTCGATGGCAAGGGAGTCACAGTTCTCGATCAGACCGGCCTGGCCCAGAAAGGTGGTGCAGTGCTCACGCATGTGCGTTTCGCGCGCACGCAAGACGAGCTGCACGCACCGCGCATCGTGCAGGCCGACGTGGTGCTGGCCTGCGACATGCTGGTGGCCGCAGGTGCCGACGCCATGGGACGCATGGTGCCCGGACGCACCCGAGCCATCGTCAACACCGCCGACGTCATCACCGGCGACTTCATCCGGCACCCGGAGCAGACGTTTCCGCACGAAGCCACGCTGGCGACCCTGCGTTCCAAGCTGGCTGATGCCGAGACACTCGATGCCACGCGGCTGGCCACGCGGCTGGCCGGGCACTCGATCGCCACCAACATGTTCATGCTGGGCTACGCCTGGCAGCGCGGCCTGGTTCCGGTCGGCCACGAGGCCATCACCCGGGCCATCGAAATGAACGGCGTGGCCGTTGCCGACAACCTGCGGGCCTTTGCCTGGGGCCGCCATGCCTCGCACGATCCGGTATTGGCCGAGCGCCTGGCGATGCAGGCGGAGGTGGTGACCGAAGCGCACCGTCTGTCGAGCACGCTCGACGAAGTGATCGAGCGGCGGCGCCGGTCGCTGGTGGACTACCAGGGCCCGGCCCTGGCGCAACGCTACCTGGCATTGGTGCAACGCGTGCGCCAGGCCGAGCAGGCAGTGCAACCGGGCAGCGAGCGCCTCGCGCACGCCGTGGCCCAGCAGGCATGGCGACTGCTCGCCGTGAAAGATGAATTCGAGGTTGCGCGCCTGCTGGCCGATGCGTCGTTCGACGCCGCGCTGGACCAGATGTTCGAAGGCAACTACAGCGTCCACTTGCATCTGGTGATGCCGTGGCAGCGATCGAACGCCAACGCCGACTCCGCTCGCCAGCCTCTGCCCAAGCGCACGTTCGGTCCTTGGATGCGACGCGCATTGGGGTTGCTGGCCCACTTGAAAGGTCTGCGGGGCACGCCGTTCGATCCCTTCGGCTACAGCGCGGAGCGACGCATGGAGCGCGAGCTCGTGGCGGAGTACGAGACGGTGGTTGGGCGGCTGCTGGCACACCTGCAACCGGCGTTGCTGGACGCAGCGGTGGAGATCGCCAGCCTGCCGGACCGAATTCGCGGCTTCGGCGCGGTGAAGATGGGCCACGCGCGGCGCACCCGCGAGCACATCGCCGCCCGACTCCAGGCCTACGAAGCTGCTGCCACGGTGACCACCGTCGAGCACAGCCAAGGCGACGTTTCTGCCCGCAGCGCGGCAACACTGCCACACGCGGCATGATCGGGGTGTGACCGATCCCCTGTCCCCGTCTTCATCTGCCCCTGGCGCGGGCTCGGCGGGCGCGCCCCGCGGCCGTGCCGCGCTGTGGGTCAGTGCCTTCCGCCCCTTCTACCTGCTCGCGGCGGTGTACCTCGTGTGGGTGATCCTCACCGGGGCAGCTGCCTGGTCGGGCTTCGTGCGCTCCGGTCCGGGCACCCTGCCCCTTCCCGGGGGCGTGGCGCTCTGGCATGGGCACGAGATGCTCTTCGGCTTCGCGATGGCAGTCGTGACCGGAACCGTGCTCACTGCCCTGCCCAGCTGGGCCGGCACACCCGAAGTTCGCGATAGGCAGTTGGCCTTGCTGGCCGGCCTGTGGTTCGCAGGGCGTCTGGGCTTTCACGTCGTCGGGCTGTGGGGCCCAGGCATAGCCACGCTGGTTGCCGCCATTGTGGACACCGCGCTGCCCTTGGCCCTGCTGGTGTTGCTGACGCCGCAGCTCACGCGCTGCGCCGATCGCCGCTACGCATTGCTGCTGCCCGTGCTGGCCGTGCTGGCCATGGCCAACCTGGTGTTCCACGCGGCCGTGGCCGGCCTCGACGCGGTTGGCGCCGCGACAGCACTTCGTGCGGCGCTGTGGGCCCTCATCGTGCTGTATTCGCTCAAAGGCGGTGTGCTCACGCCCACCTTCACCGGCAACGCCCTGGTGGCCAGTGGTCGCGGTATGGCGCCCACGTTTCGCCCTGCACTCGAACTTGCCGCCCTGCTCACCCTCGTGGCCCTGGGCGCCGCAGATGTCGGCGGCGCACCGCCGGCAGTCATCGCACTGCTGGGCTGGGCCGCGTGCATCGCGCAAGCGTGGCGCGTGGCGCGTTGGCGGGGCTGGCGGGTGCTCGACGAACCCCTGGTCACGGCCATGAACCTAGGCTTTCTCTGGCTGCTCGCGGCACTGGCCCTGCGCAGCGCTGCGGCCATGGGCGCACCATTTCCTGAATCGGCCTGGATGCATGCCTTCACCATGGGCGCATTGGGCACCATGATGCTTGGCCTGATGACCCGTGTGGCCCTGCGGCACACCGGCCGGCCGTTGGCCGCGCCCCGTGCGCTGGGCGTGTGGCTGGCCTTGGTGAGCGTTGCAGCGCTCGCGCGAATACTCGCCGGCACCCACCATCTGGGCGCTGGCGCCATTGGTCTTGCCGCCTTGGTCTGGGTCGGCTGCTTTGTGGCCTGGCTGGTCTGCCATGCGCACATGCTTCTGGCACCCAGCCTGCCGCGCAAGGGAACGGGCACCCCAGAACCGGCGCCCTGAGCACTGCAGGCGCCTGGACGACCGCTCGCCCGGCCCAGCCGCTCAGCCGGACAGTCCCAGTCCGACCCCGGCGATCCGGCCATCGGGCTCGAGCGCACGCACTGCCAGCACGGCTGCCCCCAGAGGCACCGCATCACCGACAACGGGTGGACGGCCGATCGCCCGTTCCATCCATGCGGCCACAGGCAGCGAGGCATCCTCCGGTCGCGGCAGCCCATAGAAAGCGCACACCTCGCCCACCGGGAGCCTTGGGTCAAGTTCGAAGTCGCGGAAGACCGCCCGGGTTGCCCGCTCGTCCTGCGAATCGGGCAATACCACGCCGAGCCGCCGCGCCAGCCAGCCGATGGTGCCGCCTTGAACCAGCAGCGAAGTCAGCACGACCACGAAGGCCACGTCGAACAGCAGCACGGCATGTGGCGTGCCAGCCAACAGGGGAAACATCGCCAGCACGATGGGAACCGCCCCACGCAGCCCGACCCAGGCAATGAAGGTCGTCTCACGCACGGAGAAGCGAAATGGACGCAGGCACAGCGCGACCGCCAGCGGCCGGGCGATGAACATCAGCACGAGCGCCACGCCCAGGGCTGGCAGGAGTTCGGGCAGCAGGCGCGTCGGCGTGGCCAGCAGACCCAGCAACACGAACATGCCGGCCTGTGCCAGCCACGCATAGCCGTCCAGGGCCGACAGTGCCGGCGCCGCGGCGGCCGCCGCGCGGTTGGCCACGATCAGGCCGAACAGATACACCGCGAGGAACCCCGACCCCCCGAGCCAACCCGTGCCAGCGAACACCGACAGACCCGCCGCAGTGAGCAGCAGCGCCAGCACGCCGCCCCCGGCATCACGTGCCGCCACCTGCCGCAGCAACTCGGCGCATGCCAAGCCGCTGACAGCACCGATGGCCGTACCCCAGCCGAACTGCTCGACGAAGGTCAGGGCCAGCACGGCGAAGGCCTGCTGCCCAGGAAGTGCAGCGGTGGCACTGCCCGCTGACAACAGGCCGATCATCCCGATCGTGAGGTAGACGGCCATCGGGTCGTTCACACCCGACTCGATTTCGAGTGTGGACGCCACCCGTTCGTTGAGCGTCACGCCCGAGCGTGTGAGCAGCGCGAAGACGGCTGCCGCGTCGGTGGAACCGACGATCGCCCCCAGCAGAAGCGCCGGTCCCCAGGGTAAGTCGAGCATGGCCATTCCGGCCAGCGCCGTGAGACACGCGGTCAGCGCGACACCCAACGTGGCCAACAGTGCCGCCGGTTTCAGGCCCGTGCGAAAGGTCGAGAAGCGCGTGCGCAGGCCACCGTCGAGCAGGATCACGGCCAACGCCACATTGCCCACCCAGAAGCTCAAGCGCACATCGTTGAACACGTATCCACCGGGCCCGTCTTCGCCTGCCAGCAGGCCGGCGAAGAGGAAGACCAGCAGGAACGAGAACCCGATCCGCGCCGAATACAGGCCCGCCAGAACGCTGGCGAACACCAGTGCGGCAGCGGCGAACAGAGGCAGGTTCAGAATGTCCACAGGCCCAGTATCGGCAATACGCGATGCCTCGTCAGGTGCCGGTCCATCGGACCTGAAAGCCGCCGGCGCCACCTGCACGGCGCCCGGTGGCACCGCGCACGGCACCGTGGTCAGGTCACCGGATGGGTGGCAATCACGGAACTGTCGCTGTCGCTAGCGTGCAGGCCGATCCAGCCGCGCGCCAGCATGCAAGCCCGCGACAGCCGCTGGCGCACCGCCAGGCTGAGCTCGGTGCCCAGATCGAATGACTCGCCCTCGATCGACAGCAGCCAACATGGCGGCAGTGTAACGCCCAGGCGCAGCGCCACCTGCAATACTGCGGCCGGCGTGATCGCATGGCTGAGAACGAGAGGCGCGGCATCCGGGTCCACGGGTTCGAGTGCCACGCCACCATCGCCGCGAGCGCCCGGCCGCGCTGCGTCGACGAACAGCACGGCACTGCGGCCACACAGGTCGAGCGCGTGTTCCACCTGGAGCTGGAAGTCGGTCATCAGCTCGACCGCGCCATCACCGCCCACGCCGGCGGCACGCAGCGCCTCGATCAGCACGGGCCCGACCGCATCGTCGCCCCGGCTGGGGTTGCCGATCGCCAGAACCAGCAGCGGCGCCACGGACGGGTCGCATGCGTGGCCACTCATCGTGAGCGTCACCCGACCTCGTGCACCAGGCACCCATCCGCGCCGCGCCGCACGCGGTCGCACAGCGTGCCGGCCGCGTTCACCAGCGTCAGCTCCAACGGCATGCGACCCAGGGCGTGGGTGGCGCAGCTCAGGCACGGATCGTAGGCGCGCACGGCAATTTCCACGCGCGACAGAAGGGCTTCGGTCAGCTCGTGGCCGTCCAGGTACTCGCGGGCCACACTGCGCACGGCTTCATTCATCGCCTCGTTGTTGTGCGTCGTGCTGACGATGAGGTTGCATGCCGTGACGAGATCGTCCGGGCCGATCGCGTAGTGGTGGATGAGCGTGCCACGCGGCGCCTCGATGATGCCCACGCCCTCGCGCACGGCGTTCTGCGCGCCTGGCAGCGGCGCCAGGCGCTCGCCCTGCACCACATCGTCGCCTTCGAGCAGCGCGGCCATGACCTCGGCCGCATGCAGCATCTCGATCATGCGCGCGGCGTGGTAGGCGAGCGTACCGTGCACCATGCCGCGCGCCACGAACGCACGCCGGCGGGCCTCGGCACGCGGCGTCGGGATGGCATCGACGTTCTGAACCCGCGCCAGCGGCCCCACCCGGTACCAGCCCGTGGCACGCCCGAGGTGGCGCAGGTAGGGGAACTTCATGTAGGTCCAGGGCTCCACCGCTTCCTCGATGTGATCGGCATAGCGTTGCGCGTCGACCCCGTCGAGCAGCAGCGCGCCATAGGCGTCGCGCCAGCGCAGCACACCGTCGTAGAGGTCCATCGCACCGGCTGGAACACCAGCGGTGCGGCCATCGGCCACCAGCGACAGCCAGTGCGACCGCATCGTCGCGAAGCCGTCGTAGAGCGCGCCTTGCTGCGCGTGCAGCGCATCCACCAGGTCGACGGCGCGCTCGCACCAATCGAGCACCTGCGGCAGCTGCGCGGCCAGTTCGCTGCGCTCAGCCGGCGCGAGCTGCCGGTTGACGCCACCAGGCACCGAACCCGTGCCGTGCACACGCTTGCCGGCGGTGAGCCGGATCACCTCCTGCCCGAACTTGCGCAGCAGCACGCCCTGTCGGGCGATGTCGGGGTGCGCCTCGGCCACCGCCATGATGCTGCGCCGCTCGCGCTCGCTGTCGAAGCCGAACAGCAGGTCGGGCGAAGCCAGGTGGAAGAAGTGCAGCGCGTGCGACTGCAGGATCTGGCCGTGGTGCATCAGCCGGCGCAGCGCCTGCGCCGAGGGCGGCACCACGTCGGCCACGCCCAGGGCCACGTCCAGCGCCTTGCACGCCGCCAGGTGATGCGACACCGGGCAGATGCCGCACAGCCGCTGCACCATCACCGGCACTTCCCAGTAGGGCCGGCCGACGATGAAGCGCTCGAAGCCGCGGAATTCGACGATGTGCAGCCGGGCCTGCTGCACGTGGCCGGCCTCGTCGAGCAACAGGGTGACCTTGCCGTGACCCTCGACGCGCGAGACCGGATCGATGGCCACTCGGCGCAGGCCGGGCGGGGCGGCAGGTTGGGTGGATGGCATCAGTCGTACCGCAGCGGGGGCAGATTCGGCGGGCGGCCGTCCAGCAGCGCGAAAAGCAACTCGCCGATGGTGGCGGCACTCGGTGGGCACCCGGGCAGGAAGTGGTCGACGTGCACCACTTCGTGGATGGGGTGCACGCGTGCGAGCGGCAGCGGCAGCTCGGGGTCGGACGGCACCGCGCTGCCGGGTGCCAGGCCTGGGCGGTCGCGATAGACCTCCACCAGCATCTGGCCCACGTCCAGCGCATTGCGCTGCGCCGGCAGTCCGCCGTTGATCGCGCAGGCGCCCACCGCGACCAACAACCTGCAGCGGGCACGGAACTCACGCAGCACATGCACGTTCTCGGCGTTGCACAGCCCGCCTTCCACGAGACCGATGTCGCACGGCGCCAGCGTCTTGACATCATTGAGCGGCGTGCGGTCGAACTCCACCCGGGAGAAGAGCTCGAACAGGTGCTCGTCCAGATCGAGGAACGACATGTGGCAGCCGAAGCAGCCGGCCAGTGAAACCGTGGCGACGCGCACTTTGCGTGTGGCGGCGGGGGCCGCATCAATCATCGTCGCCACCGTTCGACGGGCCGTCGGGTTGCGTGTCGGCGGGTCGCGCGCCGATGGGCACGGCGTAGCCACGCCGCTTGGGCAGGATGGCGCCCACCGGGCAGATGCGGGCCGCCATGTCGTCGGCGGCGAGGCGACTGTCGCCCAGACGGCCGCTCGGCGAGTCGACCACCACGTGCGTGGCCACACCATGCCCACTGATGGCGAACACGCCCTTGCGGTCGACCTCGTGGCTGGCTCGCAGGCACAGCTTGCACAGGATGCATCGGTTCAAGTCCAGCCAGACATCGGGGTGACTGGCGTCGATCGGTCGACGCGGATAGAACTCCTCGAATCCCGGGCCGGTGGCGCCCAGCGCATAGCCCGCGTCCTGCAGGCGGCAGTCGCCGCTCTTCTCGCAGCCGGGGCAGAAGTGGTTGCCCTCGACGAACAGCAGCTGAACCAGCAGGCGGCGGCGCTCGTCGAGATCGGGCGTGCGGCACTCCACCACCTGGCCAGCGGCGGCGCGCGTGGTGCAGGCGGCGGCCAGCCGGCCATCCACACGCACCGTGCACAGCCTGCAGGCGCCGCTGGGCCCCAGTGCCGGGTGCCAGCACAGATGCGGCACGTGGTGGCCGGCACGCGTGGCAGCGGCGATCAACGTCTCGCCATCCTCGAACGGCACGGCCGCGCCATCGAAGCTGAAGTGCCCGCTCATCCCTGGCGCTCCAAGTGCGCTCGCGCATCGTCGCGGCCGGTCACGCGGCGCGCCGGCTCCAGCTCGGCGTCGAGGTCGAATGCCGGCACGAAGCGCGGCGACCCCAGCCGGCTCTCGTAGGCGGGGCGAAAGCGCTTCAGCGTGTCACGCAACGGGTTGGTGGCGCTGGCACCCAGTCCGCAGTGGGTGCTGCCGTGCAGCAGCGACTCGAGTGCGCGCAGTTCGGCCTCGTCGAAGATCGAGCCATAGCCCGCGGCGAGCTTGTCGAAGCGCCGCCGCACGAGCTCGGTGCCCACCCGGCACGGCGTGCAGAAGCCGCAGCTCTCGTGGGCGAAGAACTGCGCGAAGCCTCGGGCCACTTCGAACATGTCGCGGCCGGCGCCGAACACCATGAACGCGCCTGCGGTCGGTACATCGTCGAAGGCGATGCGGCGGCCGAACTCATGCGCCGCCAGGCACAGCCCCGAGGGCCCGCCGACCTGTACCGCCTGCACATCGGTGGCGCCGGCCTCGGCCAGGATCTCGGCCACCGTGACGCCGAACGGCCATTCGTAGACGCCTGGGCGCGCCACGTCGCCACTGACCGAGTGCAGCTTGCTGCCGGTGCTGCCGGGCACGCCCAAGGTGGCCCACCAGGCCCCACCGTGCAGGGCGATGTGCGCCGCAGCGGCGAAGGTCTCGACGTTGTTGACCACCGTCGGCTGTCCGAGGTAGCCCGATTCCACCGGAAACGGTGGGCGGATGCGCGGCTGGCCGCGCTTGCCTTCGAGCGACTCGATGAGCGCGCTCTCCTCGCCACACACGTAGGCCCCGGCACCCAGATGGATGGCGATGTCGAAGTCGAAACCAGGCATGCCGAGGATGCCGGCGCCCAGCAGCCCGGCGGCGCGCCGGCGTGCGAGCACCGCCTGCAGATGTTCCAGCATGAAGCGGTACTCGCCGCGCAGATAGACGAAGCCCGCGCGCGCGCCCAGCAGCCGCGCCGCCACGGTCATGCCCTCGATCACGGTGTCGGCGTGCTCGGCCAGCAACACACGGTCCTTGAAGGTGCCGGGCTCGCCTTCGTCGGCATTGCACACCACCACCCGCGTGCCGCCTTCGTTCAGCGGTGCGACGCGGCACAGCTGCCACTTGCGGGCGGTGTCGAAGCCGGCACCTCCGCGACCGCGCAGACCCGACGCCGCAAGCTCTGCCAGCGTCGCGTCGGCACCGCGTGCCGACGCGGCCCGCAGGGCTTGCCCCGTCATGGGCTCGGCGCCGAGCAGCGGGCCCGAGCGGCGGATGTTCGGGTCAACGCCCTGCCACTCGGCAGGCCATCGGGCGGGCGGCACGCCAGCCCGGATCAGGTCGGCCAGCGCCGCCACACGCGATGCATCGAGCCGCGTCACCACCTGGTGCTGGTTGACGAGCAGCGCCGGGCCTTGGTCACACAACCCGGTGCACGACGTGAAGCCCAGCGATACCGAGCCATCGGCCGCCACCTGCCCGGGCACGATGCCCAGCCGCTCGCACAGCTCGGCCGCGAGTTCGCGGCTGCCCTGCATGCGGTCGGTGACGTTGTCGCTGGCCAGCAGGTGCACCCGCCCCACCGGTTGCAGGTGGAAGAAGCGGTAGAAGCCGGCCACGCCCTCGACGATGGCCGGCGTCAGCCCCACGCCCTGGGCAATGCGGTGCAAAACCGGGCGCGGCAGCCAATGCGTGTGCACCTGCACCTCGCGCAGGATCTGAACCAACGCATGGCGCTCGCCCGAGTGACGCTGCAGCGCAGCGTCGACGGCTTGGGTCTGCAGGGCAGTGCAGTTCATGGCTGTCGTCGAGCATACCGTGGCCCGATGACGGTTCGCCGAATCCGGCGATGCGCACCGCAGGTCGCCGCCGATCGGCGGTCAGGGCTCGTTCTTCGGAGCCTGATCGCCATCCGGGCCGGCCTTGCCCTGCGCATAGGCCTGCATGGCCCGCCGCAGGGTACCGAGCTGAATCCGGTAGTTGGTGCAGCCCCTGCACATCATCAGGTGCACCCGCAACGCCGTGCGCTCGCCCAAGCCCAGCGGACGCTCGAGTTCCTCGGAACACAGACGCGCCACTTCCTTGCAGCTCAACATGGCGCGCCCCCCGGTTTGCCCCAACCCGTGTCCATGCAGGCGCGCAGCTTCATGCGGGCACGGTGCAGGATCACGTGGCAGTTGCTCGTGGTGATGGACAACTGCCGACAGATCTCGTCGGACTCGAAGCCCAGGAACTCGCGCATCATGAAGACGCGCCCGGTGGCCGGCGGCAGGTGGCCGAGGCAGGCTTCGAACACCGCCCAGAACTGGCGAGACTGCAGCGATGTCTCGGGGTCGGGCCACGCCGCAGGCCGAGGCCCATCACGCCAATGCCCGCGTTCGTCGAACATCGCCTCCATGCGCTCCTGCCAATCCTCGTCGTCGTCGACGAGACTGGACAGGTTCACCGTGCGCGAGGCCTGTCTCAGGTGATCCACGATGCGGTTGCGCAAGATGGCGAACACCCAGGTCTTCAGCGTGGACTGGCCGGTGAACGACGACGACTTCCTCAGCGCCGCCTCGATCGATTCCTGCACCATGTCTTCGGCAGCAGCATGATCGCGCAGCTGCAGTTGCGCAAAGCGCAGCATGTCGGCGCGCAGCGACAGCAGCGCCTGTGCGCTGATGCCCTGCATGGACTCGGACGGTCTTTCGCCCGAGGTGTGGTCATGGCGGCTGTTCGTCATGGGCATGGACCGGCTTGCACCTTGTTGCGCGCCGCACTGTAGCCCGATCGCGCGGCGCGCGCGCGCGCGCAGGGCTGTAAGTTGTTCACCGGTCACCGCGTCTACGACATCATCCCACGGCTGAATCCACCATGCACCCCACCCTGCCCCTGCTTGCCCGGTCCGACTTCCCGCCTCTGCGCCGCAGATCCATCTCGACCCTCCAGGTCAACCTCGGCTACCGCTGCAACCAGAGCTGCCAGCACTGCCACGTCAACGCCGGACCGAACCGCGCCGAGGAAATGTCGCGCGAAACGGTGGATGCCGTGATCGCCTTCCTGACCGACAGCCCGGACGTGCGCACACTGGACCTGACCGGCGGCGCCCCGGAGCTCAACCCGCACTTCCGACACCTGGTCACCGCCGCCTGCAGCCGCGGCGTCAAGGTCATCGATCGGTGCAACCTCACCATCCTGGAGGAGCCCGGCCGTGACGACCTGGCTGGCTTCCTCGCCCTGCATCGTGTCGAGGTCGTGGCCTCGATGCCGTGCTACCTGGAAGACAACGTCGACCGGCAGCGCGGCAAGGGCGTGTTCGACGCCAGCATCCGCGGCCTGCAGCGCCTGAACGCACTGGGCTATGGCCAAGCCGACACCGGCCTGGTGCTCAACCTCGTCTACAACCCCCAGGGCCCCAGCCTGCCACCCGCGCAGGACGCGCTGGAGCACGACTACAAGCGCCACCTCGGCGCCCGCTTCGGCATCGCGTTCAACAGCTTGTTCACGCTGGCCAACATGCCCATCCAGCGTTTCGGCTCGATGCTGGTGTCCAAGGGGCAGTTCAATCGCTACATGGACATGCTGCGTGGCGCCCACCGCGAGGCGAACCTCGAACAGGTGATGTGCCGAAGTCTGCTCAGCGTGGATTGGCAGGGCTACCTGTACGACTGCGACTTCAATCAGCAGTTGGGGCTGCCCATCCACGCATCCGAGCGCCGGCGCACGCACATCACCGACATCACCGCCGCCGACCTGGACGACCAACCGATCCGGGTGGCCGACCATTGCTTCGGCTGCACCGCCGGCCAGGGCTCGAGCTGCGGCGGCGCACTCGACCACTGAACGCCCTCCCCCCTTGGGAGAATCCCGTGTCACGCTGGCGATCCCTGCTCTGCGGCGCCGCCCTGTCGCGCACCCTGTCGGCCACGTTCGCGACGCCCGCCGTCTTCGCCCAGGCTCGCAGGCTGCGCTTGGGGTCTGCAGCCTGCATCAGGTGGAGTTGGCACGCAGTCGGGCAAACCGGATACTGGGCATGGCGCCCCCTCGGCCAGCCGTCGGCCTGCCTGCCGGCCGTTTCGATGCCAGCGCCCGTGCACACCTCTACGGCTGGAAGCCGGAACTCGGGAGTACCGCATGACAATCCGCGCTCTGAGCTTCGACACCGGCGGCACCGTGCTCGACTGGCATGGCGGCATCGTTGCGCGCCTGGCTGCCGTGTGCGGCGAACGCGTTGCGGGTCTGGACCTGGACCAGGTGGCCAACGACTGGCGGCGGCGTGCCATGAAGCGCATCGTGGGACAAGTGCATCCCGCGTTCAACATGGACGACGCGCACCGCGAGAGCCTCCGCGATACCCTGTCTGCCTACGGTCTGGGAGACCTGAACGCCACGCAGCGCGAGGCCATCTGGAGCGTCTGGTACCAACTCGACGCCTGGTCCGACTTCGCCCCGGCGCTGGCCATCTTGCGCAGCGCCGTACCGGTGGTGTCGTTCACCATGTTGCCCACGGCCCTGGTGATGAGCGTCTCGCGACGCAACGCGCTGGATTGGGACGCGATCGTCTCCTGCGAAATGATCGGTGTGTACAAACCGCACGCGCAGGCCTACACCACCGCCGCACGCTGGATCGGTCTGCCGCCGCAGGACATCCTGATGGTGGCCTGCCACAACTTCGACCTCAACGCGGCGCATGCCGCGGGCTTCAAGACCGCGTTTGTGCGCAGGCCCGACGAATGGGGACCTGAAGGCCCGCCCGAACCCGAGCCGAACATGGACTACACCTTCGTGGTCTCTGGGTTCGACGAGTTGCGAGAGCACGTCCTCGCGACCCGATGACGCAGGCCATCGTCCAGCCGCGAGGCACGCCATCAATGCCCGCGCGGTGTCGGCAACTGCGCTGGCCCTGCGTGGGCCTCAGTCGTCGGCGACTGCATGGTCGTGCTGCTCAGGCACGAGCACGCCGCGCATGCCCCGCCACAGCGCCAGATCGTAGGCGATCTTGAGCACGCCGCAGGCCACCAGCGGCAGCGCAACGTAGCCTGCGGCCAGCAGGGCGCCGCTGATCGTCGGGCTCAGTGCGGCGGCCAGGCTCCGGGGTACGGCCGTGAAGCCCGCCGCTGCCGGTCGCTCCTGCGGCGTCACCACCGACATCACGTATGCGGTTCTCGTGGGCACGTCCATCTGCGACAAGGCACTGCGCACGAACAGCAGCACCAGCACAGTGGCCAGGTTCGATGCCATTGCCGCCAGAATGAGGCAGACGTTGGCCGGAATGTGCGTGAACACCATGGTGTTGAGCAGACCGATGCGCTGTGCCACCCACGGCGCCACCAGTTGCGAGGCCGCACTCAGCAGGCCCGCCCAGAAGAAGAACGCGCCGGCTTGTGCCAGCGACAGACCGAAGCGCTGAAGCAACCACAGCGCCAGCAACGAGTTCACGACCAGTCCGCCGGCAAACGCATCGATGCTGAACAGCGCGGCCAGTCGCACAACGATGCGCCGCGACGGGCCCAGGGCCACCGCCGCGCCCGGCACTTCGCCGCCCGGCGGCTCGATGGCGGGCCGCCGATAAAGCAACCAGACCGCCAGGCCGATCGCGGCATAGAGCACGAACATCGCTCGCAGCATGACCACCGCAGCCGACCCGGTGTGGCTGGACAACCAGTCGGGCAAGCCAGCGGCCAGTGCGCCGGCAGCAGCGCACACGGCGCCGACCACGCTGTAGCGCGCGAACAGGGCCGTTCGTGCATGACCACTGGCTGCGCCAGCCAGACGGGCGTGCTCGAGTGGAAGGAACACGCTCACGTCGCCCGAACTCGGGTTGAGCGTGCCGACGAAGGCCACCAGCAACAAGGGCCAGAACGACGCAAACCCGGCGAACCCGACTCCGGTAGCGGCCATCAGCAACGCGGCGGCCCGCAGCAGGTGCCCCGAGCCGAATCGATGACCCCAAGTGCCGACAGCGATGGTTGCCAGGGCGGAACCCAGCATGGTCGTCGTCGCGATGACACCGACCTCCAGCGTGCCCAAACCCACCGCGAGCAGGTAGGCCGGCAGCAAGACCGCCATGTAGCCGTCAGCAAACGCCCGCAGCGCCCGCGCGGCGAGCAACGGCAGCGCAGCGGGATCGACGCCTCGGGGCAGCAGCAATGTCGAGCACCAAGAGGCCATGGTGTCCATATCTCTACTGTTCAGTATACTTCTCTACATGTCACTGCCCGTGCCAACCTGGTACCTTCTGGTCGTGTCGCTGCCCACGTCCGGCGCCACCGCCCGCATGCGCGTGTGGCGCGCCCTGAAGGCATTGGGTTGCATGGCCCTGCGCGACGGCGCCTACCTGCTGCCCGCACACGCCGATCACGAACGCGCACTGCAGGAGCTTGCCGACGAGTGCACCGCCGAGGGCGGCAACGCCTGGCTCATGTCCGTGCAGCCACGTTCCGCAGAGGAAGCCGACGCCTACCGCCAGCTGTTCGATCGCAGCGACGACTACGCCGAGCTGCGAAAGTCCTGGAAGGAGGCCAATCGAGGCCTGGCCGGGTTGGCTGCCCCCGAGCTCGCACGCATGCAGCGCAGGCTGCAGCGTGAGTTCGACGCCGTGCGCGCAATCGACTTCTTTCCCGGCGAAGCGAGTCTGGAAGCCGAGGCGGCATGGACGGAGTTCGGCAACCGCATCGCCGAACTGCTCTCCCCCGGCGAGCCGCAGCCCGGATCCGGGCATGTCCGTCGCCTGGACGCCGCCGATTACCGCGGGCGCACGTGGGCAACGCGCCGACGACCCTGGATCGACCGCGTCGCCAGCGCCTGGCTGATCCGCCGCTACATCGACCCAGAGGCACACTTTCGGTGGCTGGTCCAGCCATCGGACTGCCCCAAGACCGCACTGGGGTTCGACTTCGACGGCGGCACGTTCACGCACGTCGGCAATCGCGTCACATTCGAAACGCTGATGGCCAGCTTCGGGCTGGAAGGCCACGCCGCGCTGCGGCGGCTGGCCGAAATCGTGCACACACTCGACGTCGGCGGCGAGCCGATGGCCGAGGCCCGCGGCCTCGAGGCCGTGCTGTCGGGCGCCCACGTGCGTCTTTCCGACGACAACGCCTTGCTCGACGAGATGTGCACCGTGCTCGACTCGCTGCTTGCGCACTTCGAGCGCGAATCCGGGCGCCGCAAGCGCAACCCCAAAGGCACTGAACGATGACTCACCCCGAGCCCGCGGCCCCGCCCGCGTCCCTCACCCCCTACACCCTCTGGGAACTCGTGCGCTACATGATGGCACTTGGGACCTGGGGCTTCGGAGGGCCGGTTGCGCTGGTCGGCTACATGTACCGCGATCTGGTCGAGAAGCGGCGCTGGATCGGCGAGGCCGACTACAAGGAAGGCATGGTGCTGGCCCAGCTGATGCCTGGCCCACTGGCGGCGCAACTGGCGATCTACCTCGGCTACGTGCACTACCGCGTCGCCGGCGCCACGCTCGCGGGCCTGGCCTTCGTCTTGCCATCGTTCCTCATCGTGGTGGCCATCGGCGCGGCCTACGTGGCCTATGGTGGCATCGCCTGGATGCAATCCGTCTTCTACGGCGTGGGCGCAGCGGTGATCGGCATCATTGCGACGAGTGCCTACAAGCTCACCAGCAAGAACATCGGCAAGGATCCACTGCTGTGGGCCATCTTTGGCGTGAGCGCGGCCGTCACGGTGATCACCAAGTCCGAGATCGTCTGGCTCTTCCTCGGCGCGGGGGTGCTGGTGTGGCTGGTTCGCGCGCCACCCGCCAGTTGGTTTGGAGGGCGGCTGCATGGCGTGGCGGCCTCGGCGCCAATGCTGGCCGCAGCAGCAGCGGGCTCGACGGACTGGCCGCAGCTGGCGCAAATCGGCGCCTTCTTCGCCTATGCCGGCAGCTTCGTCTTCGGCAGTGGTCTGGCCATCGTGCCCTTCCTTTACAGCGGCGTCGTCCAGGAACATCACTGGCTCAACGACCGCCAGTTCGTCGACGCCGTTGCCGTGGCCATGATCACGCCCGGCCCGGTCGTCATCACCACCGGTTTCATCGGCTACTTGGTACAGGGCTTCTGGGGCGCTGTGGTCGCTGCCGTTGCCACCTTCCTGCCCTGCTACCTGCTCACCATCTTTCCCGCACCGTACTTCAAGAAGCATGGCAAGCATCCGGGCGTCGTCGCCTTCGTCGATGGGGTGACCGCCGCCGCGATCGGCGCCATCGCCGGGGCTGTGGTCGTCATCGGTCAACGGTCGATATCCGATTTCGCCACTGCTGTGCTCGCACTGTTCACCGCCGGGGTGCTTTGGCGCTTCAAGAAGGTCCCAGAGCCCGCGATCGTGGTGGTCGCGGCGATCGCCGGGCTCGCGCTTCATCCGCTCACCGCGCTGCCCTGAAACGGACGCTCGCCATGAACACGAGCGCCCTGCCCCAGCCCGGCGTGCTTTGAACGACCGAGCATCGCGCAACGCAGGGCCTCACCCTCGGATGGCGGCAAGACGAGACGAGCAGCAGCTGGCCGTGGCCAGCGACGCCTCAGCGCCGTGTGTGCCGGCGGCTGGCGATCCAATGATCGAGCGACACGGCCCCGGGCCCCTGCCGCATCAGCAGCAACAGCAGCGCCGCCCATGTGCCATGCGTGGCATAAGCCCCAGGGTAGACGAGGAACTGAATCACCGCCGTCATGGCCAGCAGCGCCAGTGCCGAAAAGCGCGTGGCCAGCCCAAGCAGCAACAGCAGCGGGAACAGATGCTCGGCGAAGGCCGCCATCGGCGCCGCCACGGCGGGCGCGAGTAGCGGTAGCTTGTACTCGTCCTGGAACAGCGCCAGCGCCGATTCGGACAATCGCGGCCAGCCAAGTTCGAACTCACCGGTGAGGATGTTGAGGGCGAAGCCGCTGACCTTGGTCTGGCCCGAGTTCCAGAACACCGCTGCGATGGAAAAGCGCGCCAGCAGGGCGACCACGGTGTAGGGAATTCGGGCCATGCAGCCCTGGGCCCAGGTGAGGACACCGGCGATCCCACCCGCCCCGGCGGGGTTGGCATCGAGGTTGGACATCGTAGCGCGGCCCATGAATCGCTCCTCAGCCGAGTGCTGGCCCGGCATGTATGCGCAGTTCGAGGAGCGCGCGGCGTTGCAGGAGCAACGACAGTGCAGCGCCCAGGTCGAACGACGCGTCAATGGCAGTGGCGGCTTCGGCCGCATTCGAAAACGCCTCGCCCGCCAGCGTGCGGGCGGTGAAACATGCCGTGCCCGGATCGACCGGCAGAACCAGTACATCCAGACCCTCGCGCAAGACGATGGCCTGCTCCGCGCAATCGATCTCCACCGGGGTGATCTCGCCTTCGGTCTGATGTGCTGCCCACAGCGACACCACGGCATGAGGCGACTCGATCACCGCCAGCGACGGATGCCACACCAGATGCGAGCGCGCCAGTGCAGGCGGATCTGCGAGGGCCCGCGTCAATGCGGCTTCGGAAATCGGCTCGGCTTCGCCGGCATGCAGGGCCCGCAGGCGCGCAAACTCGAGCCGCGCCACGTCTGGAAGGTACGGCAGCGGCGCGGCCGGCGCAAAGCCGGCGACGAAAGCAGGTAACGCCGCACCATAGTGCGCGAGGATGCGCGACTCAGGTGGCTGCTGTCGAACGAAGACGCTGGCCATGGCGCGAAAGAACTCGCTGCCCACGAGTTGCTGTGTCACCGGGTAGGTGTCGGCGAGCGCGTCGATGAGCGAGCTCACCACGTTGTTGCGATAGACCGCCAGCCGGCGCAGCGGATCGCTGCCGTTCCAGGCGCGCAGCCCAGGCGGGCAAGGGGCAAGCGGATCCAGCAGTGCGGCCGCGAAGGTGGCCTGGCTGGGCACGGTCGATGGCAAGCGGATGCTCATAGGTGGCTGCGGACTGGATGCAGGCAACCCGGTCCTCGCGCAGCCAGCAGCGCTTGCGCCTGCAGCGCCTCGGCCTTCAAGGTGCCGAACGAAGGCACATCGTTGTCGCGCTCGAGCAGCGTCGGCCGAGCGCCGATGCGGTCGATGACGTTCTCGTACAGCCCCCAGACGATCTCGGCCACCGCACTGCCGTGGTGGTCGATGAGCAGGGGATCGCCGGCCGCATCGGTGTCCTCGGCGTACCCGGCCAAGTGGATTTCGCCCACAGCTTCCAACGGCAGGGCGTCCAGGTAGGCACGCACGTCTCGCCCGTGATTGGTGCAGGACACATGCGCATTGGTCACGTCCAGCAGCAGGCCGCAGCCGGTGCGCTGCACCACCTCTGCCAGGAACGTGGCTTCGTCCATCGTCGAGCGCTCGAACTCGACATAGGTCGACGGATTCTCGAGCAGCATGCACAGGCCCAATCGCTCCTGCACCCGGTCGATGTGCCGGCACACGCGGGCGAAGGTTTCGCTGTCGTACGCCACGGGCAGCAGGTCGTTCAGGAAGACGTCGCCATGGGTGGACCACGCGAGGTGTTCCGAGAACGATGCCGGCTGGTAGCGGTCGATCAGCCGAGCCAGTCGGTCGAGGTGAGCCTCGTCGGGCGGCACCTCGGCTCCGAGTGAGAGCCCCACGCCGTGCAACGACAGCGGGTAGTGCTCGCGGATGCGTCCGAGCCAGTGGTGCAGCGGTCCGCCGTCGACCATGTAGTTCTCGGCGTGGACCTCGAAGAAGCCCAGCTCGGGCCGCGTCGCGAGCACCTCCTGGAAGTGCTGCGGCTTCAGCCCGATTCCAGCCTTGGCTGGCAGCCCGACCCGCAGGGCCGATCGGGAACGCGGCAGATCTGCAATGCGGGATGGCTGCATGGCGCGGGCTCTCTCAATCGGTGCGGGCAGCTCCTGCCGATCAGGCCTTCTTCTCCTTGAATGCCTCGAGCATGCCGAAACCGCTGGGCGATGACTTCGAGGCCGTCTTCTCGCAGGTCCCCTTGGCCACGAAGCTCCAGGCATTGCCCTGATAGTCGATCTTCGACGTACCTGCACAAGTGGTGCCCGGGCCGGCGGCGCAATCGTTCTTGCCTTTCAGCGCAATGCCATAGCACTTCTCCTTGTCGCTTGATTGCGCCGCGGCCGGCAGCGCGGTGAATGCCGCGCCCAGGGCAAGTGCGAGTGCGGCGGCCGGAAGCTTGGTGGTAGCGTGGTTCATGAAATCTCCTGCGTGATTCAAGTGGAAAGCGCCGCGAGGCGACGCCCCGCCGGCGAGTCGGTTGGCTGGGAGGCCACACGTCCGACGTGAGGCATAGACGGGCTTGGGGTCCGAGTCCTTACACCACCGACCTGCCGTAAGAAAGACCGTTGCGTCTGCGTCTATGTCGACAGCCCCAGGCGCGTCGGCCTGGCACGGGACCGAAGGGCTGCTCGATGCGTCTGGACAAGCGATGGGTAGTGGTTGCGTCGGCACTGGCGGTTGTGGGCGTGTTCGTCGCGCTGGATCTCGGCCAGGTTCTGAGCCTGGACAGCATCAAGAGCCACCAGACCGAGCTGCTCGCCTGGCGCGACGCCAGGCCGTGGGCCGCCGCGCTGGCATTCCTGGGCGTCTACGTGGCCGTTACCGCGCTGTCCCTGCCCGGCGCCGCAGCACTGACCCTGGCCGCCGGCGCCGTTTTCGGACTGGCTTGGGGTACGCTGGTCGTGTCGTTCGCCTCGTCGATCGGTGCCACGCTGGCTTTCCTGGCTGCGCGCTGGGTACTGCGCGATGCCGTACAGGCCCGCTTCGGCGATCGCCTGGCCTCGCTGAACGCGGGCATCGCCCGCGAAGGCGGTTTCTACCTGTTCACGCTGCGCCTGGTACCCGTGTTCCCGTTCTTCCTCGTCAACCTCGCAATGGGTCTGACGACACTGCGCACCTGGACGTTCTACTGGGTGAGCCAGCTGGGCATGCTGGCCGGCACGCTGGTGTACGTGAACGCCGGCACGCAGATCGCACGCATCGATTCGCTCGCCGGCATCATCTCACCTGGCGTGCTGGGCTCGCTCGTGTTGCTCGGGGTCTTCCCTCTCGCTGCCAAGAAGGCGATCGGCATCTTTCAGTCGCGCCAGGTCTACGCCCGCTTCGACAGGCCCGCCCGTTTCGACCGCAACCTCGTCGTCATCGGCGGCGGCTCGGCGGGCTTGGTCACCGCCTATATCGCGGCCGCCATCAAGGCCAGGGTCACCTTGGTCGAGAAGCATGCGCTCGGCGGCGACTGCCTGAACACCGGCTGCGTGCCGTCCAAGGCGCTGATCCGCTCGGCCAAATTCCTTTCGCACATCCAGCGCGCCCCCGAGTTCGGCATGCGCGCGGCGCAGGTGGAGTTCAACTTCGGCGAGGTGATGGAACGCGTGCAGCGCATCGTCGAGACCATCGAGCCTCACGACTCGGTCGAGCGCTACACCAGGCTGGGCGTGGACGTGGCGCACGGTGCGGCGCGCATCGTCTCGCCTTGGGAGGTGGAAGTCACCCAAGCCGATGGCCGCGTGCAGCGGTTGACGACCCGCGCCATCGTGATCGCTGCCGGTGCGCGCCCGCTCGTGCCACCGATACCCGGCCTCGACCAGGTGGACGTACTGACCTCCGACAACGTCTGGCAGCTGCGCGAGCGGCCCGAACGGCTGGTCGTACTGGGCGGCGGCCCCATCGGCAGCGAGCTCACCCAGGCATTTGCGCGGCTGGGTTCCAAGGTCACGCAGGTCGAGATGCTGCCGCGCATACTGGCCCGCGAAGACCCCGACGTTTCCGCGCTCGTGGCTGCGCGCTTCCGGGCCGAGGGCATCGAGGTGCTCACGGGACACAAGGCGGTGCGGGTCGAGATCGGTGGCCACGAGAAGGCTCTCGTCGTCGAGGCGGATGGGCAGGAGCGGCGCATCGCCTTCGACGCCATCCTGGTCGCAGTCGGCCGATCGGCCAACCTCACGGGCTATGGGCTGGAAGAGCTCGGCGTGGCCACGGGCCGCACGGTGGAGGTCAACGGCTACCTGCAGACCAACTTCCCGAACATCTACGCCGCAGGCGATGTCGCAGGTCCCTATCAGTTCACGCACACGGCCGCGCACCAGGCCTGGTATGCCGCGGTCAACGCACTGTTCGATCCGTTCAAGAAGTTCAGCGCCGACTACCGCGTCGTCCCCTGGGCAACGTTCGTGGAACCCGAGGTCGCGCGGGTAGGCCTCAACGAGATCGAGGCCAAGGAACGAGGCATCCCTCATGAGGTGACGGTGTACGGCCTGGACGACCTTGACCGCGCGATCGCCGACAGCGAGGCACATGGGTTCGTGAAGGTGCTCACCGTGCCGGGCAGGGACCGCATCCTGGGCGCAACCATCGTCGGCGAGCATGCCGGCGACTTGTTGGCCGAGTATGTTCTGGCCATGAAGCACGGCATCGGCCTGAACAAGATCCTCGGCACGATCCACACCTACCCCACGCTGGCCGAAGCCAACAAGTACGCAGCCGGCGCGTGGAAGCGCGCCCACGCACCGAAGGCGCTGCTGGCGTGGGTCGAGCGCTTCCATGCGTGGAGGCGCGCATGAAGCCCGCGCTGTGTATCGTCGTTCCGGTGCTGGACGAGGCCGCATCCCTGACCGAACGCCTGGGTGCGCTGGAGCCACTGCGGCGGCGCGGCGCGCGGGTGGTCGTGGTCGACGGCGGCAGCGCGGACGACACCTTCGCAATTGCGCGTGAGCATGCCGATCTGGCCCTGGTCGCACCGCGTGGGCGGGCCTCGCAGATGAACGCGGGCGCCGCGGCTTGTCCCGCCGACGTGCTGCTGTTCCTGCATGCCGACACTGCCCTGCCAGCCGATGCCGACCACGTGATCCACAGGGCCATCTCGAGCGGCCGGGCGTGGGGCCGGTTCGATGTGCACATCGACAGCAGCCGCAGCATCCTGAGGGTCGTGGGCTCGGCCATGAACTTGCGCTCGCGCTGGTCGGGCATCGCCACGGGCGATCAGGCACTGTTCGTGCAACATGAGCTGTTCTGGCGCGTCGGCGGGTACCCCGAACTGCCGCTGATGGAGGACATCGCCATCTGCCGCCTGCTCAAGCGACACGGCCATCCGGCCTGCCTGCGCGAGCGCGTCACCACGTCGGCGCGGCGCTGGGAGCGGCACGGCGTGTGGCGCACGGTCTTCCTGATGTGGCGGCTGCGTGCCGCGTACTTCCTGGGCGCGGATCCGCGCCGATTGGCGGTGCGGTATGGCTACCGGCCGCGCTGAAGCGACAGGCAACATCGCCGGCGTGCAGGTGGCCGTGCTGGCAAAGGCGCCCATCCCCGGACTGGCCAAGACGCGGCTGATTCCGGCGCTCGGGGCCGAAGGCGCCGCGCGGCTGCAGCGACACCTCACCCGCCAGGCGGTTCGCACCGCCCAGGCTGCTCGCCTGGGCCCGGTCACGCTGTGGTGCACACCCGATCCCCGGCATCGCTTCTTTCGCGCCCTGAACCAGACGAGTGGCATACCCTGCCTCACGCAGTGCAGCGGCGATTTGGGCGAACGCATGCACATGGCGTTTCGGATGCACTGCGCCCAGGGCCCGCTGCTGTTGATCGGCACCGACTGCCCACCGCTCACGCCGGCGCACCTGCGCACGGCAGCGTACGCCTTGCGCACAGGCCCGGACGCTGTCTTTCACCCGACCGAGGACGGTGGCTACGCCATGGTCGGGCTGCGCACGCCTCAGGTGAACCTGTTCACCGGCATGCGATGGAGCACCGACACGGTGATGGCCGAGACCCGGGCGCGCGCCCGCGATGCGGGACTCACCTGGTGCGAACTCGAGACCCTGTGGGACCTGGACGAACCCGCCGATCTCTCACGGCTGTCCCCTGCGCAGTCGGTGGCTCTGGGGCTGGCCCGGTGAAGCGCGTGGTTCTGCTTGGCGGTGGCCATGCCCACGTCCGGGTACTGGCCGACCTGGCCGAGCGGCCTCTGACCGGATGGGAGGTGCATCTCGTATCTCCGTACCGGCGGCAGATCTACTCCGGCATGCTGCCGGGCTGGATTGCCGGGCACTACCCGATCGAGGCCTGCGCCATTGCATTGGATCGGCTGGCCGGTCGTGCGGGTATTGCCTTGCACGAAACGTCGGCAGTCGCACTCGACATGCGGGCTCAGGTGGTGCAATGCGCCGATGGCACCGCGTTGCCCTTCGACACGGTGTCCATCGACACCGGGCCCATGCCCGCGCTCGATGGCCTGCCCGGCGCAGCCGAGCACGCGCTGGCGGTGCGGCCGATCGAGCGCTTCATCGCGGCCTGGCCGAAGTTGTCCGATCGCATCAGGCGCACGCACGGGCGCTTCGACCTGCTGATGCTGGGCGGCGGCGCCGCGGGCGTGGAACTCGCGTTTGCGATCCAGTACCGCGCGTCTCGTGAGGGCTGTCGGGCCCTGCACCTGACCATCGTCGGCAGCGACGCCTTGCCGCTGCCGGGCATGCCGCACGCCACACGGTTGTCGGTCATGGCGCTGCTGGCTGAACGCGGTGTCGTCTGGCGCGGTGGCCAGCGCGCGACAGGCCTGGACGCCCACCGACTTCACCTGGAAGAAGCCCTGGCACTCGACTTCGACGCCTGCCTCGTTGCGACAGGCGCTGCCGCGCCCTCGTGGCCAGCGGCATCCGGCCTTGCCACCGACGACCGCGGCTTCATCCGGGTCAACCGCGAGCTGCAATGCCTGTCACACCCGCAGGTCTTCGCCGCCGGCGACGTGGCGGCCTACGCCGACCCGCGCCCGAAGTCGGGTGTTTACGCGGTACGCGCCGGCCCCGCGTTGTCGCACAACCTGCGAGCCTTCTGCGAGGGTCGGCCCCTGGCATCCTGGCGTCCGCAGCAGCGGGCGCTGTCCCTCATCAGTTCAGGCCATCGCCACGCGTGGGCCACTCGGGGGGGTTGGTCCTGGAGCGGGGAGTGGGTGTGGCACTGGAAAGCCTGGATCGATCGGCGCTTCGTGCAGCGGTACGCCGCATCGCAACCGGACTCCTCCACATGACGGCTCGGCCCGGTTCGCCCGACTTGCGGCAGCCTCGCCCTGCCGCTGTATGACTTCACGGTTTGTGACCCATCGAAGGAGATGACATGAGCGACGATTTCGACCTCGTGGTACTCGGTGCCGGCTCGGGCGGCGTGGCCGCCTCGCGGAGGGCGGCGGCCCATGGGGCGCGCGTGCTCATCGCCGAGGCCAGCCGTGCCGGTGGCACCTGCGTCATTCGGGGCTGCGTACCCAAGAAGCTGATGATGTACGCGGCCGGCTACGCACAGGCGTTCGATGAAGCACGCAGCTATGGCTGGAGCGGTACCGACCCGTCGTTCGAGATGCACCGCTGGGCCGACGCCAAGGCTGCCGAAATCGACCGGCTCGAAGCCATCTACCGCAAGCTGCTGTCAGACTCGGGCGTCGAGCTGGCGCAAGGCCGCGCGCGACTGCTGGGCGGGGGCCGTGTCGCGATCGGAAGCCGCATCGTGCGCGCCACGCGCATATTGGTAGCAACCGGCGGCGCACCCGCGCACGACGCCCTGCCGGGACTCGCGACCGCGATGACATCCAACGACGTGCTCGACATGCGCGTCTTGCCCGCCAGCCTGCTCGTGGTGGGAGGCGGTTACATCGCAGTGGAGTTCGCCACCATCCTTGCCGGGCTCGGCGCGAAGGTGTCGCTCGCCTTTCGCGACACGCTGCCCCTGCGCGGCTTCGACCTCGACCTGCGCCAGCGCCTGGCGCAGGCGTTGACGGCCCGCGGCATCCCTCTGGCTGCGGGAGTCGCCCTGGAGTCGTTGTCCAACGGAGCAGACGGCTATACGCTGCACCGCGCCGATGGTTCGGCAGTCCAGGCGTCAGCGGCGCTCAACGCAACGGGTCGACGACCGAACACATCCGATCTGGGCCTCGAAGTGGCCGGCGTGCAACTCGACAGCCGGGGCGCCATTGCCGTGGATGCGGACAGTCGCACCAGCGCACCGGGCATCTGGGCCATCGGAGACGTGACCCAGCGTGTGAACCTCACACCGGTGGCCATCGCCGAGGGCCGGGCGTTCGCCGATACGGAATTCGGCAGGCGCCCCACTCGGGTGGACCACCGCACGGTGGCGTCGGCTGTCTTCTCCGACCCGCCCATCGCCACCGTGGGCCTGAGCGAAGCCGAGGCCGCGAAGCGCGGACCGGTCGACATCTACGAGTCGGAGTTCCGGCCAATGAAAACCGCCTTCGCCGGTTCGGCGGCCCGCACCTACATGAAACTGGTGGTCGATGGCCTGGGCGACCGTGTGCTCGGTGTACACATGATCGGTGCCGATGCACCGGAGATCGTCCAGAGCCTGGCCGTCGCGCTGACGTGCGGCGCCACCAAGCGCGACTTCGATCGCACGGTGGCCGTGCACCCCACTGCCGCCGAGGAGTTCGTGCTGATGCGCGAGCCTGTGCGTCGCCTGGCCGGCGAACCTGCAGCAGTGCGGTAGACACCGCCGCAAGAGCCCGGCGCGCCCGAGCACCTGGCACACCAGGGCCTCGCCTGTTGGTCACGCCTGGCAGCACGCCGAAACGCAGCGCGGGTCCGAGTGGCCTGACTTGCCCTTTTCTCGCGACACGGGAGGCTCAATCGGCGGATGGATTGAACGGCGCGGCGGCGAGCCAGGCCGCCCAGTGGTCGGTGCAGGCCCGCATCTTGGGCAAGCGCTGTCGCTCATGCAGCATCACGGCGTAAACCGGCACGGGGGTTTCGGCTGCCAGTTCTTCCAGCACCGGCACCAGCTCCCCTCGCGCCACCAGCGGGCCGGCCACGATGTTCACGACTCGACCGATGCCCACTCCCTCGCGCACCAGCGAGAGCACCACCGCGGTGTTGTCGGTGCGGGTATGGCCACTGACGTGTAACGTGGTCGCATCGCGGCCCCGACCCAGCTGCCATTCGTTCAACGCGGGGCTGGCGCTGTTCCCGATCAGGCGGTGCTTGCCGAGGTCGTCGATGCGACGCGGTCGACCGTGGTTCTTCAGGTACGCCGGCGACGCATACAGCCCACGCGACAACTCGCCGATCTCACGCGCCACCAGCGTGTCGCTGGCGGGCGAACCGGTGCGAATGGCGATGTCCACGCCCTCGCGTGCCATGTCCACCACCCGGTCATCGGCCAGGATGTCCAGGTGCAACTGCGGATGGCGTTCATACAGCGACGGCAGGCTCGGCGCGATCAGCGCCTGCGCGATGACGCTGGACACGCTGACCCGCACCCAGCCACTGGGCCCTGCCAGTTTGCCTGTGAGCTCGCTGTGCAGCACCTCCGCCGTTTCCAGCATGCGGCGGGCCGCCGACTGAAACAGGTCGCCTTCATCGGTCAGGCTCAGACCGTGCGTGCTGCGATGCAGCAGCCGTACGCCACAGCGCGCCTCCAGCCGCGCCAGGGCGCGCGTCACCTGGCTGACCGGCACGTCGCGCTCACGCGCCGCCGCCGAGAGCGTTCCAAGCTCCACCACGCGAATGAACAACCGTACATCGTCCAGGTTGAGGTTCAGGTCCATGTCGCCATGGTATTGCATCTATCGCAAAACCAATTGGCAATTTGGTCGGTTTCCGACCGCAATGTCTGTCAATACATTGCAAACCATCACCACCGGAGAGCACCATGAACCGAACGCCGAACCCGTCCGCGGACCTCACAGACTTCGACTTCGATGCTGCGTACCGGGAGGCCGAGGCACAGCGCCGGGCCGCCATGGACGATGTGTGGCGCGGCGCGAACGCGGCGCTGGCCACTGCTGGCTCGAACGCGCTGCGATCGGCGCAGCGACTGGCCCATCGTCTGGCCCGCCGCGCGGCCAGGGGTTTGCGTGCGAGCCCTGCTGCCTGACGCCTGGGTCCACGTGGCGTTGCGCCGCCCGATGACCCGCCCCTAACCCTCGAACAACGCGCGCACCGCTGCCACGTAGCGCTCGCTCACCGGCACCCGAACGCCGTCGCGCAGCTGGGCACTATAGACGCCGTCGCCGACGACGCTCAGCGCCGCGACCTCGCGCGGCCGCACCAGGGCCGTTCGGTGCACCCGCAGGAACTCGCCCGCGGGCAGGCGTTGTTCGAGCGCGGCCAGGGTGGCACGGTGAAGCAGGCAACGCCCAGACAAATGCAGCTCGACGTAGTTCCCAGCCGAAGCGAGCCAGCGGATGTCGTCCACCTGGACCCGTTCCAGCGTGCCAACCGAGCGCACCACCAGTTGCTGCAGCGGCGGCGGACTGCCGCCACGCTGCTGCGCCTCGCGCTCGCGCAGCAGGGCCTGAACGCTGGCTGCGTAGCCGCAACGTAGCTGCTGACCGAGCAACTGCGCAGCGCGTTGCAGGGCCTCGGCCAGGCGCCGGTCGTTCACGGGCTTGAGCAGGTAGTCGAGCGCATGCACCTCGAATGCCGCCAGCGCGTGCTCGTCGTGCGCGGTGACGAAGACCACCAGTGGCGGGTTCGCCTGAGCAGCGAGTTCGGCAGCAAAGGACAGCCCGTGCTGGCGTGGCATCTGGATGTCCAGCAGCACCAGGTCCGCCGGGTTCTGCGCCAGCATCACGCGGGCCTCGGCTGCGCTGGCTGCCAGCCCGGTCAACGTCCAGCCGACGTGCTCGGCCAGGGCCAACTGCAGGTTTCGGCGCGCCAGCGGTTCGTCGTCAACGACCAGGAGTTTCCAAGGCGACATCCAGGTCCTCCAGGGGCATGCTCAAGCGCAGCCGGAACCGGTCCGATGCGACGTCGGTCTGCAATTGCGCCCTGTCGCCGTACAAGACGTGCAGACGTTCGCGCGTCTTGGACAAGCCTACGCCATGCCCTGGCAACAGCGCGGCAGTGGGGTCGTGGGGGTTGTCGAGCGTCACCTGCACAGTGCCTTCATGCCACCGCACGTGCAGCCGCAGTGCGCCCTGCAGCCCGCTTTCCAACCCATGTCGCATGGCGTTTTCCACCAGCGGTTGCAAGAGCAACGGGGGGCAGGCCCAGCGGGCCCAGTCGGCCGGCTCGATCTCGGCCAGCCACTGCAGGCTCTCGCCAAAGCGCAGCCGTTGCAGGGCCACATAGTCGTCGACGAATCGCAGTTCGTCGGCAACGCTGACCCACCGCTGCTGGCTGGCGCGCAGCGCATACCGCAGCAGTTCCGATAGCCGGCTGAGCGCTTGCAGCGCCACCTCGCGGTCGGCACCCCGAACCAGGGCGGCAATGCCATTCAAGGTGTTGAACAGGAAATGCGGCTCCAACTGGCCTTGCAGCAGGGTCAGGCGCAAGTTCAGGTTTTCGGCGCACGCGTACAGCGCAGCCTCGCGCTGCCGCTGGGCGTGGCGCCAGAACGCCCAACCAATCTGCAAGGCCATGCCGGCGCTGGCCATCATGGCGTCGACCCAGATGTTCATCGCCGCCCAATCGCCGAGAGCCTGGCTGAAGTCCGCCCACGGTTTGCCGCGTGTCAGCAGGCCGATGGCCACCACGGCCGGCGTGGCCAGCGCCAGGTAGACCGGAATCGCCGCCCAGGCGCCGGCGAGCAGCAGCAGCGGTCGGTTCAGCCGGTGCGGCTGGCGGTGCAGCACCCATGCCACCACTGTGCTGAAGCAGACCTGCGGGAGCATCAGCGGCGCCACGACACTGGCCGCCCGGACCACCGAGATGGCGTTGCCGGAGTGCCGGGCGTCCAGGTAGCTGCTCAGCACCAGGCCCAGTGTCACCAGGATCCAGAACAGCAGAACGACGGCCAGGTCCTGCCGCAACGACTGGACGGCTGGGCGCGATTCGGTACTCGGCATTTCGCCCCACTTTACGGGTTCGCCTGAGCTGCCGTGGCAGCGCCCACGTCAGCGGACAGGGTTTCCATCACTGAGGAGTGCACAAATGACCAGGCCCGGGCCACCATTGCACGCAGCAGCCCGCAACTTCGGCTTGAGCATGCCTCGGTTACCGGCATCGCTGCCCGACACGGCCTGACAACCGATTCACGACACGCCCGCACACATGAAGACCTGGATCCTCTGCCTGTTCCTGCTGGCCATCGCCCAGCCCTCCTGCGCCCAAGCGAAGCGCCCCAGCCTGGCCGACCTGTCGGCGCAGACCGAGGCCATCGCCCAGCCGTACTTCGACGCCTACATTGCCCGCGACTGGGCCCGTCTGGAACCACTCTTGGATGACCACATCCGGTTCGACGACGCCACTGCCAGCGTCGTCTTTGGCGCCGTCGGCAAGCAGGGGAAAGCCGAGCTCATGAAGGCGCTGCGTGAGACCTACGCCGCCATACGCGACATGCGCTATCACCCGGTCAGCCAGTTCGCATCTGGCGAACACATGGTATTCGTGGGTGAGCTGGAGTGGAGCCTGGGTCTACCGGACGGCTTGATCGTGGACACCCGCATGCCCTTCGTGGTGCGCCTGCAGGTGCGCGACGGCAAGGTGCTCGAGCATCAGGACACAGCAGACTACAAGCCCTTCGTGGTGGCGCTGCATGCCGCGCGCGCGAAAGCGGCGCGGTCCGGCGTCACGCCTCCGCAACCGGTCGCACCTGCAGCGACGAGCGGTGGCTGATGGTCTCCGGCGCGCCGGTCGGCCTATCCACCGCGCCCCATGCGACCCTTCCAAACCGCAGCCAATTCCACCATGCGGTTGGCGAAGCCCCATTCGTTGTCGAACCAGACCAGCAGGTTGGCCAGCCGCTCGCCGCTCATGCGCGTCTGGCTGGTGTCGACGATGGCAGAGTGCGCGCTGTGGTTGAAGTCGATCGACGCGTGCGGGTCGCCCGAACACGCCAGGCGGCTGCCGTAGACCGCCTCGCCTTCATGCCGCATGCAGGCGTTGATTGCGGCCGCTGTGGCCGGCCGGGCCAGCGTGACGACCAGATCGATCGCCGACACATTGACCACCGGCACGCGTATGGCCTTGGCCTCGACCCGGCCAGCCAGTTGCGGCAGTAGGCGCTCGACCCCGCGGGCCAACCCTGTGGACACCGGAATCATCGACTGCATGGCCGAACGCGTGCGCCGCAGGTCCGCATGGTGGTAGCCGTCGATGAGCGGCTGGTCGTTCATCACCGAGTGCAGCGTCGTCATCAGGCCGTGCTCGATGCCGAACGCACGATCCAGGATGTCGAGCACGGGAACGATGGCATTGGTGGTGCAGGAAGCGGCAGAGACCAGCCTGTCACCGGGGCCCAGCGACACCTGGTTGAGGCCAAAGACGATGGTGCGATCGACATCGCTGGCGCTGTTCCCCGGGTGCGAAAGCAGCAGCCGCGGGCAGCCGGCAGCGAGGAACGCTTCCAATTCGTGGCGGCGGCCATAGACTCCCGAGCACTCGACCAACAGGTCGATGCCGAGTCCTGCCCAGTCAACCGCCTCGGGCGATGTGGCGTGTGATACCGCAACGGTTCGCCCATCGATGACCAGCCGCTCGCCTGCGACCTCGACCTGGCCCCGGAAGCGGCCATGCGTGGAGTCGAAGCGCGTCAGGTAGGCCATGCTCTCGATGTCAGCGGGCTCGTTGATGGCCACGACGGCAAGTTCATCGCCCAGTCCCGACTCCTGCAAAGCGCGCAGAAAGCAGCGGCCGATGCGGCCATAGCCATTGATCGCAATGCGCAGGGTCATGGTGCCGCGGTCGAGCCAACACTCAATCGGTTTGGGCCACAACGATGGCGTAGGTCTTGGTGACCGCTTCCAACACTTCGAACGAGCCACGGAAACCCGCGGGAATGTAGATCGCCTCGCCCGCACCGGCCTCCTGGCAGGTGCCGTCCTCACAGTGCACGCGGCAGCGCCCTTGCAGCACCGTGAAAAGCTCGTGCTCGCCGGCCGCCATCTCGATGCGCCAATGGCCAGGCTCGCAACGCCAGACGCCGCAATAAAGGCGGCTGCCACCCAGGTCGGCGTCCACGCAGTTCCAGGTGTCGCGCTTCGGGTTACCCTGCAGCAGCCGCTCGGGCTTCGGGCGGTCGGACTCGGGCAGGCCCGGCATCACGGACTGCAGCTTCAGCAGGGGCAGGCTCTCGTTCATCACAGGTTGGTTCCGCTGTAGGCGCTGTATTGTCCCCCGGCCCCGCCTGCCGCGTGCTGCAAGTCTGAAGGCCGCGCAGCGGGCCGTCATGAGACCCAGTGCACGCTCCCAATCTGTCCGCCTGCCCGCCGATGTGCACCTGCCCGAAGGCGTAAGGAAGGTTCAGGTGCGGGCAAGGCGGTTGATCGCATCATCTCCCCAGCGGGCCACACATGGGACGAGTGCATTGCTGAACGACCCCAAGGCACCTGGTGCACAACGAAGCGCCGTTGACGCCGGCGTTCTCGCAGGCGATCAAGGGCTACTGAGCTCACGCTAGGCCGGTCCGGGCCGCGGCGCGCCCCGGACCGGTGCTCCGGATCACGTGGCGCGTGTCGCGGTACGACTCGCCGCCCAGCCGACCAACGCCACGAGCGCAGCGACTGCGAACATGGCGCCTGCCAAGAAGGTGCTCGAAGCACCGAGCCGGTCCCACAGCAGACCGGCGATGCCGCTGGCCGCCAGCATGGCCAGGCCGCTGACCAGGTTGAACAAGCCGAATGCCGTTCCGCGCAGGTCCTGCGGTGCCGTGTCCGCCACCATCGCAGAGAGCAGCCCCTGGGTCATGCCCATGTGCAGGCCCCACAGGGCCATGCCGAGCAGCATCGCCGGCCAGCTCGACGCAAGCGCCAGCACGACATCGGCGGCTACCAGCACCACAAGCCCCCAGGCCAGCAAGGTGGCGTGGCTCATCGTGTCCGCAAGCTTGCCAAACGGGTAGGCGCTGAGCGCGTAGACGAGGTTCATCGCCACCATCACCAGTGGCACGAAGCTGGCCGCCACCCCCAACTGCTCGGCCCGCAGCACCAGAAAGGCCTCGCTGAAGCGCGCCAGCGTGAAGACGCCACCGATCGCCACCACGGCCCAGTAAGCACGGCCCAGGCGCCCCAGCAACTCGCGGCGAATCGGGCTGCCAGCTGCACCTTCAGCCGCAGGCTCGGGTTCCCGCACGCCGAACAGCAGCAGCATCACCGCCAGCACGGCCGGCACCACAGCGACCCAGAATACTGCACGGAAATCGCCGACGAACAGCAGCATCAACGCAGTGGCGAACAGCGGGCCGACGAAGGCGCCGACCGTGTCGAGCGACTGGCGCAACCCATAGGCCGCACCGCGCTGATCGGCGCCGACCAGATCGGCCACCAGCGCATCGCGCGGGGCCCCACGGATGCCCTTGCCGATGCGGTCGACGAAGCGTGCCGCGACGACCACCCCGGCGCCCTGAGCCAGTGCAAAGGCCGGTTTCGTCAATGCGCCCAGGGCATAGCCGATCACGGCCAACAGCTTGCGCCGACGGAAGTAGTCGCTGAGCGCACCGGAGAAGACCTTGACGATCAACGCGGTCGACTCGGCCACACCCTCGATGAACCCGACCACCAGCACGCTCACGCCCAGCGTGCCCACTAGGAACAGCGGAAGCAGGCTATGGATGAGCTCCGAGGAGATGTCCATCAGCAGGCTGACGAACCCGAGCACCCAGATGGCACGTGGCAGTGGCGGCCGGGGCGAGGCCCCGTCGCGTATCGGCTGGTGGCGCATGGCAGGGGTCAGACGCGAAGTTGTTCTTCCTGTATTATCGGACTTCGATAACGATGACCGATACAGTACGCGACATTCTCTTGGCCTTCGTCAGAGTCCACGTGCTTCACCACGCGGCCTCAGAGCGGGTCTACGGCGTGGGCATGGCCGAGGAACTCGCGCGCCATGGCTACCAGCTCAGCCCGGGCACGCTCTACCCGCTGCTGCACCGCCTGGAGCTGGACGGCCTGCTGGAGAGCGAGCCCGAGGTGGTGGCCGGCAAGGTGCGCAAGTACTACGTGGCGACCGAGCGCGGGCGGGCCGTACTGACCGAACTGCAGCCCCGACTGGCCGAACTGGTGGGCGAAGCACTTCCCGAGGCCAAGGCCCATGCCCCCGCCCGAACGCGGGGCCGCCGTACCAAGCGCTGAGCCACCGAGGCGCGATGCACGAGGTGACCTGTTCTCCCAATACCCGGCTAGCAGACCACGTGAGGCAACAGGCCGGCACGGTTAGCGAACAGGCTGAGTCAATGCGGCACTCAAGATCGTTGTCAGCCGCCAGACCGAAAGCAACCGCCACTCTGGTGCGACCGGGTCGCGATCGCAATCGCAGATCACGGTTGTTCGCGAAACCCCCAAGCTCCTGGTTGCGCCAGGCGTGGCGGCTGAACCAGTGGTTCATCGCGTCGCGCCCGCAATCGAACGCCGCCGTTTCGTCATCACCCGCCAGAGGTCGGGGCGGCGTGAAGGCGGCCGGTGCGCCCGAGTTCACTTCTGCCAGACGGGGCGGGTCGTGGACGGTTCTCGAAGCGGCGGGACTTCCCTCGCCAGCTAACCGGCCCAGGCCTCGAACCTGGCCCAGTCCTTCGCCGGAATCGTTACGATGCGGCGATCGAGCAGGTCGGGCTCGGCGGCTTCGAGGGCGCGCCGCCTGACGAAGTCACTGAGACTGGTACTGTTCTGCTTGGCCGCGGCCTCCAGCAAGGCACGTTCGCTGCCACTGGCACGAGCACTGAGAACTGCCGCGGAAGCGGCAGCAAGAGGTCATCGCCCAGCGGATGTTTGACAAAGCATGCACCGCCACGAAGCGAGGCCGAGCACACGTCATTGGGCCGCTACATTTGGCAGCATCGTTTGGATCGGTGTGCGCTGCACCTGCGTGACTAGGCTTGGACCCATGCGTCGATCTCGACGTTCGCTCTGGAACTCGGCTTCAACGACTTGAGCCACTTCAGCCGTGCTTTCCGCGAGAAGTTCAGGACGTCACCACACGCCCGGCTGGCCCGTGCCGCGCGCCGAGTCGGGGGCGGGCACGGCCCGGCTTCAGCGCACCCTTGACCCGGCGTGCAGCGCAGCACGCTCGGGTTCATGGGCTGCCGCTCAGTCGATGGTCACTCTCGCGTCTTTCACCAAGCGCGCGAACTTCTCGGTGTCTACCTTGATCTGCTGGGCCATCTGCTCGGGCGCGTTGCCGATGGGCTCGGCACCGATGTCGGCCATGCGCTTGCCGAACTCTGGCGAGCGGATGATCTTGCGCATCTCCTCCGAAAGCCGCGCGGTCACGTCCTTGGGCGTGGCCGCCGGGGCCAGCACGCCGAACCAGGTACCGATGTCGAAGCCGGCCAGGCCCGACTCGGCCAGTGTCGGGACCTGCGGAAGCGCTGACGAGCGCTTGGCCGTCGTCACCGCCAACGCCCTCAGCTTGCCGACCTGGATGTGCTGCAGAACTGGCGTGATAGTGTCGAAGGACATCGTCACCTGGCCGCCCAACAGGTCGGTGGTCAGCGGCCCGCTGCCCTTGTAGGGGATGTGCAGCAGCGTGGTGCCGGTCTGGTTCTGGAACTGCGTGCCGATCAGATGCTGCGCCGTTCCATTGCCGTTGGAGCCGTAGCTCAGCTCGGGCTTGGCCGCCTTGGCCTGCGTCACCAACTCGGCCACCGTCTTCGCTGGCGAGCTGGCGGAGACCGTCAGCACGTTGGGAACCATCGCGATCATGGTGAGCGCCTGGAAGTCCTTCTGGAAGTCGTAGGCGAGCTTCTTGTACACACTGGTGGCGATGGTGTGGTGCACCGCGCCAACCAGCAGTGTGTAGCCATCAGGGCGCGCTTTGGCGACGTAGTCGGCGCCCAGCGTCGCTCCGGCGCCCGGCTTGCTCTCGACGACCACTGGTTGGCCCAGGGCCTGCTGCAGCCTCTCGGCCAGCGCACGGGCGAGCACGTCGGTGGTTCCGCCGGGCGGGAACGGAACGACCAGCGTCACGGCCTTGTCGGGCCAGGTTTGCGCCTGGGCGATGCCGGCAGCGAGGCCGAGCGCCGCCGCGGCGGCGGCCAGCAAGGTGCGACGAAGTATCGGGTGTGGGGTGAAGTCAGTGGAGTTCATGCCTGCCTGTCCCGTCTGTTGTCCAGCCGATGCGAACATCTGATCAGCCCGCGGCGGCAGCGATGTGGTGGATCACCGCCTGAGTCACCTCGGCAGTTGTCGCTTTGCCGCCGAGATCGCGCGTGTGCAGCTCAGGGGTGGCGGTGACGGCTTCGATGGCCTGCATCAGCCGCTGCGCTGCGCCAACCTCTCCCAGGTGCTCGAGCAGCATCACGCAGCTCCAGAAGGTGCCCACCGGGTTGGCAACGCCCTGCCCCATGATGTCGAAGGCCGAGCCGTGGATCGGCTCGAACATGCTCGGGTAACGCCGCTCGGGGTCGAGATTGGCCGTCGGCGCAATGCCCAGGCTGCCGGCCAGCGCCGCCGCCAGGTCACTCAGGATGTCGGCGTGCAGGTTGGTGGCAACCACGGTGTCGATCGACGCCGGCCGGTTGACCATGCGCGCCGTCATCGCGTCCACGAGCTCCTTGTCCCAGCGCACGTCCGGGAACTCGGCCGCCACCCGCGACGCGATCTCGTCCCACATCACCATCGCATGGCGCTGCGCGTTGCTCTTGGTCACCACCGTCAGCTGCCGGCGGGGCCGCGAGCGGGCGAGCCCGAATGCGAAGCGCAGGATGCGTTCGACGCCGGCGCGCGTCATCACCGTGACATCGGTCGCCACTTCGATCGGGTGACCCTGGTGGGCCCGGCCGCCGACGCCGGCGTATTCGCCCTCGGAGTTCTCGCGCACGATGACCCAGTCCAGGTCCTGCTGCGCACAGCGCTTGAGCGGCGCATCGATGCCCGGCAGGATGCGCGTCGGCCGCACATTGGCGTACTGGTCGAAGCCCTGGCAGATCTTCAACCTCAAGCCCCACAGCGAGACGTGGTCGGGAATGTGCGGGTCGCCGGCCGATCCGAACAGGATGGCGTCCTTGCCTCGAAGCGCATCCAGTCCGTCGGCGGGCATCATCTCGCCGTGCGCGCGGTACCAGTCGCCGCCCCAGGCGAAGTCCTCGAACTCAAAGGCAAAGCTGCCGCTCGCAGCGGCCACGGCCTCCAGCACGCGGCGGCCGGCAGGGACCACCTCCTTGCCGATGCCATCTCCAGGGAGGGTGGCGATGCGATAGGTCTTCAAGGCTGCTCGTCGGGGCGAAGGTTGCGGATGCCGTGCACTGTAGGCGCGGGAGCCGGACAGCGGCCGCGGCTCGACTCAAGGCATCATCAACCTCTGGTTAACAATGAAGCGAGGATGATCCATGAGCCGCAACGTGCTCCCCGCCGATCTCGGCTTCTTCGCGGTGCTGGCGCGTGCCGGCAGCCTCAGCGCCGCCAGCCGCGAGCTCGGCATCTCCACCGCCGCGGTGAGCAAGCACCTGGCGCAGATGGAGTCGCGCATCGGCATCCCGCTGGTCAACCGCACCACTCGACGGATGAGCCTCACGCCCGAGGGTGAGCTCTACCTGGCGCATGCACGCCGCGTGTCCGGCACCATCGACGAGCTGGAGCAGGCGCTGGGCCTGACCAAGGCCGGCCCCACGGGCCTTCTGCGCGTGAACGCGACGCTTGGCTTCGGTCGCAGCCACGTCGCGCCGCTGGTGTCGCGCTTCGTGCGCCGGCATCCGGAGATGGAGGTGCAGTTGCAGCTGTCGGTCAACCCGCCTCCGCTGACCGACGATGCCTTCGACGTCTGCATCCGCTTCGGCGCACCGCCGGACTCCAGGCTCGTCGCGCAGCGTCTGGCGTCCAACCGCAGGCTCCTGTGCGCCGCGCCTGCCTACCTCGCGAGCCATCCGGCACCGCGCGTGCCGGCCGATCTGATGGAGCACCAATGCATCACCATTCGACAGGGCGACGAGGCCTACGGATTGTGGCGACTGTCGCCACGCAAGCGAGGAGCCGCACCGCACAACGTGAAGGTGCGCGGCGCGCTGTCGACCAACGACGGCGGCATCGCGGTGAGCTGGGCGCTCGATGGACACGGGATCCTGATGCGCGCCGAGTGGGACATCGCGCAGCACCTGGCAAGCGGCCGCCTGGTGCGGGTGCTGACGCAGTTCGACACGCCGGATGCGGACATCTACGCGGTGTACCCGCACGCGATGCACGCCTTGCCTCGCCTGCGGGTGTTCGTCGGCTTTGTGGCGGAGGCCTTCGCGCAGCCCCCTGCAGCGGCCCGGTAGCGCCGCCAGTGAACTCAGCGCTCGCAGGCGAAGCTCGCCTCCTGCTCCACGTCGCCGCTCCTGTAGCGCGCCACCAGCGGATAGGGGCACAGCGGGCGTGTGCGCGTGGCCGACCAGGTAGACGGCACGTCGGCGTTCACGCCACCCGCGTTGCCCGCGCCGCGGGCGCCGGCCACGATGCGGTCGGGCGCCACACCGCGTTCCACCCAGTCCACCAGCGCCGCCAGCGCGTCGTATTGGTCGGTGGCCGGGCCGCCGCGCGAATGGCCCATGCCCGGCACGCGGAAGAAGCGCACCGCGTCGGCGGCGCGGCCCTTCAACCGCGCATCCAGCGCGTCGTACCAGTTGGCGGTGTCCTCCACCGAGAACACGCCGTCGGCGATGCCGTGCACCACGATCAGTTTGCCGCCGCGCTTGCGCAGCGCGTCCAGGTTGGTGGGGTCGGGCGGCGTCATGAACGACATCGCACTCTCCGTGTAGACGCCGCTGGTGGCGAAGATCTTCGGCGCGTCGGTGTCGACGTTGAAGGCCAGCGCGTAGGCCAGCGTATCGGTCAGCGCGGTGGTCACCGGAGGTGCCGTGAAGATGTGCGCCACCGCTACCGGGTCGCGCCCGCCACGCACTGAGTTGCGGAACTTCCAGTTGGCCCAGTCGGTGGACGCCAGGCCCGGGTCGTAGGCCCAGCCGCTGTACAGTGATTCTCTGCGCGAGTTGCGCGCGCCCGTGAATACATCGGTCATCACGGTCTTCTGCGCGTCTGTCAGGCAGGCGCCGTCTCGTGCGCCGGCGCAGGTGGGCACATCGCGCGTCAGGTTGAAGGCGCTGCGACAGGCGCTGACGTCCTGCACCAGTCCGTCGGCGAGACCGTCCAGCGCGTCGCACTTCGACAGGATGGCGTTGGCCACCACGCGGCGCTCGGCCTGCGTGAAGGCCGACTCCAGGTCGTGGTTGGGCGCCGTGCCCGTGCTGGTGGCCACGCGGTTCCATTGCTGCGCGCCCCACAGTTGCGCCACCGCCGCCTTGGGCAGGTTGAAGCCGGGCGAGTTGGCCAGGATGCCGTCGTACTCCGCAGGCAGGCGCGCCGCGGCCACCATGGCGTGGCGGCCGCCGTTGGAACTGCCCGCGATGTAGGAACGATCGGGGCCCTTGCCGTAGGCCGCGCGGATGAGCGCCTTGGCCATGGGCGTCAGGGTGCCCACCGCCTGGTAGCCGTAGTCCAGCCGCGCCTGCGGGTCGACGCCGAACAGTGGGTTCTGCGCATTGGTGTGGCCCGCGTCCGAGCTGATGATCGCGAAGCCCCGCTGCAGGCCGTTACGCAGCAGCCCCCCGCTGCCGATGGACGCGCCTCCGTCGGCCGTGGCGACGGCCCCGTCGATGCCACCGTTGCCTTGATAGAGGAAGCGGCCGCTCCACTCCTTGGGCAGCCGCATCTGAAAGCCGATGGCATAGGCCTGGCCATCGACCGTGCTGGTGCGCTCGTTCATCCGGCCAGTGACCAGGCAGTGCTCACCCACCGGCTGCCCGGCGTTGGTGAGCGTGCCCACGGCCACAACGCTCGCAGCCGTGATGGTGGTGCTGGCGAAGCTGAAGCTCGTGAGCGCTGTGCAGTTGGCGAGCGTGCCAGCCTGGGCTGCGGCGAGCTGCGGCAGCGCTTCTTCGTCGTCGCCACCGCCGCAACCGAGCAGCAGGGCCGCGGCCGCCAGCGACGTGGCGATGGGGGTGATCAGGACATGGGATCGGATCATCATGTTGTCTCCTTGGTGTTCGGGCACGTCTCGAGCAGGAACTTCAGCGCGAGTTCGTTGAAGCGATCCGGCCGGTCGCGCGCCACCGGGTGCCCCGCGCCGGCGATGAGCTCGCGCCGTGCCTGCGGCATGGCCGCGCACACGTTGCGAAAGACCTCGGCGTGGATGGCTGCCGTGTCCTTGCCCGACATCAGCAGCACGGGGGCGGTGATGGCTGCCAATGCTCCGGACGGCAGCAACGGGAACTCGTTGCTCGACAGCGCCAGCATGCGCATCGCGCGGGCGTTCTGCAGCCGACGCTGCAGCGCAGCGCCCTGCAGTGCCGCGCTGCCCGCGCCGTGAATGCCGCCGGTCATCAGCCGTGCGCCGAGCGCGTCGTCGCCGCGCCGGAAGGCCGCGTTGGCAGGCTCCACCACCTCTTGCCGGAAGCGCTCGAGCTGGTTCCGACCGGAGGCGCTGAACTCGGCGTAGCAAAGCATCGCCGGCTCCACGCCAACGAGCGCGGCCACGCGTTGCGGCTCGCGCACAGCCAAGGCCAGCGCGATAAAGGCGCCGTAGGAACTGGCCACGATCACCGCACGACCGATGCCGAGCACGTCCATGAACTGGGCGAGGTCCTCGGCCTCCACCAGCGCCGAGTGCGCCGGCGAGGGCATCGTGTTGCGGTTGGGGTGGTTGTAGCGGCGGCTATAGGTGGTGCAGCGAAAGTGCGCGCAAAACGCCTCCCACTGCGGCGCCCAGGACTCCCAGTCGCCCATCACGCCGTGCACGAAGATCAGCGGCGCGCCGGCGCCGCCCTGCGCGTAGTGCAGTTCGACGCCGGAAGGCAGCGCCGCGCACTGCACGGGCGCCTCGAATCGCTTCGACAGCACTGCTGCGCCACTCACTCGAGCTTCAGGCCAGTGGCCAGCGCGCGATAACGCTCGTCCTCAGCCGCCAGGAAACGGCCGAATTCGGCCGCCGTCTGGTAGGGCACGGCCATGTCGCCGAGCTTGGCGCGGCGCTCGGTGAACTCGGCGTCGGCGAGGACGGCCTGCACGGCCTTGCTCAGCCGATCGACGACCGGGGGTGGCAGGTTCGCGGGGCCGGCGATCGCGGCCCAGATCGCGACGTCGACCCCTTTCACCGACGTCGATTCGTTCACCGTTGGGAGGTCAGGCGCCGACGAGGGTCGCTTGTCGGCCAGCACGCCGAGCATCGCAAGCTTGCCTGCGCGCACCTGCGCGAGCGCAGCCGGCAGCGTGAGCACGCCCAAGTCCAGTTGGCCGCCCAACAGATCGTTGAGCAATGGCGCGCCGCCCTTGTAGGGCACGCCGAGCAGGTCGATACCGGCGGCGCGCTGCAGCGCCACGGTGGCAAAGGCCTGCAGTGACGCCGATCCTGTGGTGCCCACGCTCAGGCCATTGAGCTTGCGGCGCGCCAACTCGACCATCTGATCCAGCGTGGTCGCGCCGAGACCGGGGCGCGCCACCAGCGTCATCGGCGTGACGCCGACCTTGGCAATGGGGGTGAAATCGCGCACGCTGTAGCCGGCGGTACGGTTGGCGATCGGCGTCACCACCATGTCGCTGGTGGTGCCGAAGAGCAGCGTGTAGCCATCGGGTGCGCTGCGCAACACGCGTTGCGCGCCAATGGCACCCGAGGCGCCACCGATGTTCTCGACGATGACCGTCTGCCCGAGCCGCTTGCTCAGTTCCTCGGCAATGCTGCGGGCCAGATTGTCGGCGGCGCCGCCAGCGGCGTTGGGCACGACCAGCGTGATGGGCTTGTCCGGATAGCCGGCCTGCGACCTGGCTGCGCCTGCCGACAAGGCCATCGAGACTGCGGCCAATCCCAGCACCCAGCGGCGCCGTGCCGCGGCAGCGTGTTGCATCGTCTGTCTCCGTCGCTGTTGTCTGGGCTGCGATTGTGGCGACGAGCGATCACTGAGCGTCCAATAATGCGCTTGAGCTATCTGACTTTCTTATACTGAAAGCCCATGGATACGCGCAGCGCATCGGTCCTGTTGTCGCGCTTGGCAGCGCGGGCACGGCTGCGGCACCTGCAGCTGTTTGTCAAGCTCACCGAACTCGGCAACCTCAAGCGCTCGGCCGAGGCGCTGCACATCAGCCAGCCTGCAGCCACGCAGCTGCTGGCCGACCTGGAGCGGCTGGTGGAGATGCCGCTGTTCGACCGCCACGCGCGCGGCGTGCGCATCACGGTGGCCGGCCAGGCGCTCGCGCCGGCGGCTCGGCGCGTGCTGGACGCCATGGCAGACGCCAGCGAGTCGCTCAACGCCATCCAACGCAAAGCCGAGGGCGTGGTGCGCATCGCCGGGATCACGGGCGCCATCTCGGGCTGGCTGGCGCGGGCTCTGCCCTCTCTGTCGCAGGTCCGGCCGACCATTCAAGTGCAGGTCCAGGAGTGCGACGCCGACCGTTGCACCGAGTTGGTGGCGCGCCGCGAAGTCGATCTGGCGCTGTGCCGCGAGCCGGTGTCGCTGCCCTCGGACTGCGCGTTCCACCCACGGCTGGCCGACGACTTCGTGGTGGCCTGCGGCCTGACCCACCCTCTGGCGAGCCGCAAGCGCGTGGCTTGGTCCATTCTGGCCCGCGAGCGCTGGCTGCTGCCGCCGGTACAGAGTGCCGCGCGGCGCGCATTCGACGAGCGCATGGCCGCACTCGGCGCAGAGCCGCCCACCAGCCCGGTCGTCACGCGCGTGTCGGCCCTTACCTGGGCGATGCTGCAGGGCGGCCGCCTGCTCACGCTGGTGCCCCAGAGCGTGGTGAGGCAGCTCTGCGAGGCGGGACAGCTGGCCATCGTCGATGCGCAGCCGCCGCTGACTTTCTCGCCGCTCGGCTTGTTGGTCAGGCCGGCCGACGTGAGCGAGGCCACGCAGCGCGTCATCGACCACCTAGACCGTTTCGCCCGCACGCCTTCTTGAGGCGCCCGGCGCACCAGGCGCCCACCCTGCAGCACAGCCGCGGCGACGCCTCGACGTTCCCTCGCACCCCTTCAATGAGAGCCTCGAATGAGTACCCACGACGACGACCTTGCCCACCTCTTGGCCTTGGCCGACAGCCGGTCGACACCACCACCTCTTGCCCGCCTCGCCTGGACCGCGCTGATCGACATCGACCAGCGCGAGTCGCTCGGCGCTGGCCCGCAGGGCGAGCGCTTCATCGTGCCCATCCGCGGCGGGCGATTCTGGGGCGGGCCGGGCTTCGAAGCCCTGCGCGGCAGCGTCCGACCGGGCGGGGCCGACCGGCAACTGCTGCGGCGCGATGGAGTGAAGGAACTGCACGCCCTTTACGAGATGGCCATCGACGATGGTTCCGTACTCACGGTGGACAACCGGGTCCTCATCGACGACACGGTGACGCCGGAGCGCTACGCCATCTCACACCTGTCCGTGCATGCGCCAGCCGGCTCCCACCATTGGCTGAACAGGCGGATCTTCGTCGGTACGCTGAAGACTCTGCGGCCCGAACGCGAAACCGTGGTGGTACGGGCCTATCTGATGGGAACCTGAACGAGCCAAGCCATGATCAACCGCTGGCCGGGCCGTTTCTGCCTAGGCTTGGTGGAGGCTCCCGGGCTCAAACCGCAGTGCGCGCCAGCGTGGATACCCCTAAGCAAGAGTCGCTGCCGAAAGCCCCCTCAAGTGCCCGCCGTTTCGCCTCGCTGGCGCAGCCTGCCGGCGAGAGCATTCGGCCAAGCAGCACTCCAACGACAGCGGGGCTTGCGCCCGTTGTTGCTTGGGGTGGCTGATGGGATACGAAACGGCGACCTGAGTTGTTGATCTCATTGAGGAAATAAAGGAAGCATCGCGCGCTGTTCCCCTGTCTGTTCCCCCAGTCCGCGCGGGACTTCATGAGACCACCAACAGCTTCCATTCTGGTGCGATCCCGCGGCCGTCGCAACGGCTCCTCCCTGGCACATCGACGTCATTGAGCTGGGAGATGCAATCTCAGCCAGCTGCCCCGAAGCCGCTGCGAACCAGATCCGCGATCCGAACCGCCATGCTGTGCCCAGGATCGAACGGAAGGTCCTCGAATCCAAAGGCCGCATAGAGCGCCCGCACATCGTCATCCAGCGGATGCGTCAGCACGCAGAAGCAGCCGACCTGGTCGGACAGGCGCACTGCCGTTGTGAGCGCATAGAACATCAGCGATCGCGCAATGCCCTGCCCCTGCCACCGCAGGTCGACCGCCAACTGCCCCAGCAGGATGGCGGGCAACGGATCAGGTCGATGGCGTTGCTTCGCCTTGGGCAACCAAGCTCGCTCGACCTGCGCCGTCGACAGGCTCACGTAGCCAACGATGCCGCCAGCTTCCCCATCGCAGATCACGGTCGTCCGCGAGACCCCCAGTTCCTGGTTGCGCCAGGCGTGGCGGCGGAACCAGTGGTTCAATGCGTCGCGCCCGCAATCGAACGCCGCCGTGTCGTCATCGGCCGCCAGAGGTCGCGGCGGCGTGAAAGCGGCCGTTGTGTCTGAGGTCACTTCTGCCAGACGGGGCGAGTCTTGGACAGTCTTCGAAGCGCCGAAACTTCCCTCGCCGGCGCACTGGCCCACGCCTCGAACTTGGCCCAGTCCTTCGCCGCGATCGTCACGATACGGCGATTGAGCAGGTCGGTCTCGGCGGCTTCGAGAGCGCGCCGCCTCACGAAGTCACTGAGATTGGTACTGGCCTGTTCGGCCGCGGCCTCCAGCAAGGCACGCTCGCTGGCACTGACGCGAACACTCAGAACGGCGGCGGAAGCGGTTGGCATGAGGACTCTCCCGAGAGGCGTATGACAATAGCATACAAGACCACGAAACGCTGTTCTTCGTCCATACCCCACCAGCGCCCAGCACAGTGCCTTGCCGCGGCTTCGTTCGGCAACAGCCCGGCCACCTGCATGCACCAAACCTGAGCTCACGCATGAACTTTCACCCGCTGCGCCCGCGCGACCACGAAGACGCGGGCCGCGCCGCCATCGCATGGCTGACCGAGCGCAGATGGCAGCGGCTTCATCACGAGGTCATCACGCCCGCAGGCCTTGCCGATGCACGGCCAGCGACCTGGCGAGCTTCGCGACGTTGCGCCACACGGTCTTCGGGGGCACGCCCTCCTTCGCGGCGGCTTCCGCGTGACAACCCGTCCGTCATCCGCACCGCCGTCGATGAAGTACGCGAAGGGCACGTTCCGCCATATACTCATGCCATATCCCAACTCGTGCCGACTCCAATGAGCATCACCTCCGTCTTCACCAACAACCGCTCGCAGGCCGTGCGCCTGCCCGCCGATGTGCGCCTGCCCGAAGGCGTGAAGAAGGTTCAGGTGCGAGCCCGGGGGGTCGATCGCATCATCTCCCCGGTGGGACACACGTGGGACGAGTTCTTCTTGAACGGCCCCAAGGCGTCCGACGACTTCCTGGTCGAGCGCGCCTCTCAGCAACAGCCCGAACGCGAGTCCCTTTGACAAGGTACCCGCGATGCTGAAGTTCATGCTCGACACCAACATCGTCATCTACGTCATCAAGCGGCGGCCGATCGAGGTGATGGGCATCTTCAACGAGAACGCTGGCCGCATGGCGATCTCCGCCATCACGCTGAGCGAACTGTTCTATGGCGCCGAGAAGAGCGCGAAGGTGGCTCAGAACCTGGCGGTGGTGGAGGAATTCGCCAGCTTGCTGGAGGTGCTGCCCTACACCGCCAAGGCCTCGCAGCACTATGGCGCCATCCGCAGCGCGCTCGAGAAGGTGGGCCGGACAATCGGCGTGAACGACCTGCACATCGCCGCCCATGCGCGAAGCGAAGGCCTCACCCTGGTGACCAACAATCTCGGCGAGTTCGAGCGCGTGCCCGGCCTTATGGCGGAGAACTGGGTTTCCAACCTGACCTGAGCTGGAACAGCACTTCCCAGGGGCCGGACGGCAGCGAGTTCATCAAGCGGGCATCACGCCCACAGGCCCTGCCGGTGCACCGCCAGTGACTTGGCGAGCTTCGCACCATGGCGCCATACCTCTGGACAGGACGCGTTCTTGCACTGCTTGTCGGTGAGCATAGGGGAACAGAACTCCAATTGGCATGACGAACGCCATTTGTTCCCCTACATGTTTCCCCACCTTCGCTGCGCTGCCGTGGGACGGCAGGAACCTACCCGACTCAAGCGACCGGCAAAGTCGTTGATTTGGCGGGAAGTTCGGTCCGGCATGGGACCTGATGAAACGCTGGGATGGGGTGGCTGATGGGATCCAAAACGGCGACCTAAGCTGTTGATCTCATTGGGAAAAGCGCCGAGGAAAACTGACTTGTTCCCCCGTCTGTTCCCCTTGTCCGCATGGGACGTCTTGAGACCATCAGCAACGACATTCTGGCGGTCCTGCCCGTCGCCCGCAACGTCGCGATGCTTATCCGTCCTTCAACGCGGAAAGGTAGGCGGTGGCAACCTCTGCGCAGTGCTCCATGCTCGGCTGATACCCGGTCGCAGCGATCGCCTCGAAGGTCGCCACAAACCCGGCCCCGGGTTGCCTGATCTGCTCCAGGAACCTGTCCCGGTGCCGCACGAGGAAAGGCGCGGCTGCCGCCAGCGCATCCGGCTCCCGCTCGACCACCATGGCGAGGTCGAACAGATCGCGCGCCGTCGCACGGTCCCCGCGGTGGTACATCTTCTTGGCGATCACCTCCGCAGCCGTCTCGACGCGCACCGGCCGCCCCTGGATCTCCCACCGCTCCCAGGCCGCGTCGGTGAGGTTCGGTGCGGCCACGAAGTCGATCTCGCCTTCCTCGAACTGCAGCTTGACGAACGAGCCCGGCATCTCCGTGTACTCCTCGGTCAGCGATGCCGCCGTGTCGCTGAGTCGGGGCGTCACGTAGCCGAGGTACTGCGGATCCGGCACGAAGATGTCGATGTCCTTGCTGAGGCGGTGTCCGTACCTGAACATCAGGACGGTCCCGCCTCCGAAGGTCCAGAACGGGTCCGCAAGCCCCCCATGGCGCTGGATGTCGTCGACCAGCTGCAGCGCTCGCTGGAACAGCACTTCCCAGGGGCCAGACGGCAGCGACCTCATTGCACGCTCATCACGCCCAGAGGCCCTGCCGGTGCACGGCCAGTGACCTGGCGAGCTTCGCGACGTTGCGCCAAACAGCCTTGGGGGCCACGCCCTCGTTCGCGGCGGCTTCCTCCACGGCCATCACCACCAGGGGCACCGGCGCCTCGTCGAGCAGGTGCGTCAGGTGGGCCGCGTAGCCCTTCGGTACGCTGCCGCTGACCAGCGCATGGCCGAGCGTGTCGGGCGGCACCTCATGGACGTAGCTCACGCTGGCGTTCTTCGCCGCCATCCACAGGCCCCGCTTCCGGGCGCGCGCGGCCTGGCTGGGCGGATCGAGGTCCAGCCCCAGCACGGCCAGCACCTGGGCGACCCGGTTGAATCCCAGATCGCTCAGGGCGCCCGCTTCCAGGCCGACCAGCGTCTGCCGCGAAAGCCCGCTCAGTTGCGCAAGCCGGGACTGCGTCAGTCCCAGCGCCTCGCGCCGCTCGCGGATGATGGTGCCCAGGTTGGAGAGGTCCACAGCTTGGCCAGAATAATTGTCGAATATTTTGGACATTCTAGCGCCTCCGGACCGAACCCGCCAGGCCCTCGCCAGCGGCACCGCGGGTCGCGAGCTGACCACAGCCGTACGCTGGTCTCGTGGAGCATGATGTTGACGCCGACACAGCGCTTCACCATCTGCCGCGGCGACCGCTGGCCCACGCACGACTCGTTGGCCACCGCCGGAATCGGCGACTGCAGGCCGTCAAGCTGGTGGCCCGCGCCACGGCGCACAGGCTGCTCGACGAACTCGATGTCCAGGTCCAACAGCGCGGGCATTCGTCGTTCGAGCCACTCGCCCGTCGGCGTACGTCGGCGATGCTACCCAGCACCGATGGTCCAGGTCATCACCAGCGTCCGCAGCGCTGCCGGCTTCGGCCGCCGGGGACTTTGTTCGAGCGCCTGCGCGCTTACCAGTTGACGGTGCTGCTCATTGGCAAGTCACGCCGATTGGCCCGTCCGCGACGGCCGGCGCGGACGTAGCACGTTTTTGATATGGCTCGCCGGGCCGCGCACGTCTAGGCTGGCGCATTCGCCATGAAAGTCGGCGAACCGTATCCCCAGACGACAGGACCGTTGCCATGATTCATCGATACCAGAACCGGACCGCCTTGTCCGTCGTGGCGCGCGCGGTGCGCGTTGCCTGTGCGCTGACCACCCTCTCACCGACGTTGGTGGCCTGGGCACAGAGCGCTCCGGCGCCTGGGGCAACGCCTGGTGCCACTGCCGAAGAAGCGCTAACCCCGCAGACCATCACCGTCACGGCCCGCAAGCGCGAGGAACGGGGTCAGGATGTACCGCAGTCAATGAACGTCTTCTCGGGCGCCGCGCTGGAGAACACCGGCGTCACGCAGCTCGAAGAACTGCAGTACCGCACGCCGGGGCTGAAGGTGGTGAATGCCATCGGTCAGGCCAGTGTGTCGCTCCGCGGTGTCAGCAACAACGCCAGCGCTCGGGGTGGCTCTGCATCGACCGCCGTGCACCTGGACGGCATCTACCTCCCGCGCCCTGCACTAGCGCTGGGAGAGGTCTTCGATCTCGACCGCGTCGAGGTGTTGAAGGGGCCCGAAGGCACCTTGTACGGTCGCAACGCGACCGCAGGCGTCATCAACTTCGTGGCGCGTGCCCCGCGGGGTGGCACCGGTTTCGACGGTTTCGTCGGTGCCGGGTCTTTTGGCTTGTTGCGTGCGCAGGCCGGGGTCAACGTCGGCATGGGCGACTCCGGCAGCTTGAGGATCAGCGCGGCGCGCACCAGGGACAACGGCTACACCAAGAACATCGGCACCGGCGGCGGTGACATCGACGCCCGTGACTTCTCCGCCCTGCGCATGAACGGGGTGTTCGACCTCACCCGGGACGTGCGGCTCAAGCTGTTGGTGCAGGGCGTCGACGACCAGGGCACGCTGGGCCTGGGTGCGAGCCACAACCCGGCGACGACCGACGCGTTCGTGTTCCAGTCCGGTGCGCCGCAACGGGAATCGGAGCGCAGGATCCGTTTGGACACGCCGGCCGACGCGTCGCGTCGGGGCCATGTGGTGGCCGCCACCGTGACGGCCGACCTCGGCCGCGACCTCGAGTTCAAATCGATCACCGGGCACGTGAACTACCGCAGCCGGTCGGCACAGGACTCCGACGGTGTGGGCGGTTTCCTCGAGAACTCGGCCGGCAGCGACAAGTCCAGCTTCCTCTCGCAGGAGTTCCAACTCAGCGGCCGCTGGGGGCCCGCCCTCAGCTGGACTTCCGGCCTGTACTTCTCGCGCGAGAAGACCTCGGGCACCTCCTTGATCGAGGACTCGAACTTCTACCCCGTCGACCTGAGCCCCTTCACGCTCTTCGAGCTGGCCTACGACTCCACGGCGCGCAACAGCGCCGTGTTCGGTGAGGTGACCTGGCAATTTGCGGACCAGACCTCGCTGCTGGTCGGAGCGCGCCAGACACGCGAGCGGCAGCAAGGCGCGTCCAGCGGAAACGTGATCGACTTCAGCACCTTTCAGCTCAATCCGTTCGGCGGCGATCGCAGCGTGACCTCCAGCCGATTCACGCCCAAGGTCTTGCTGCAGCACCGCCTGGACAAGGCGACGATGATCTACGCAAGTGTCACCACGGGCTTCAAGAGCGGCGGGATCAACTTCAATCCACCCGTGTCGACCTACAGGCCCGAGAAGATCCGCGCCTACGAACTGGGCACGAAGCTGAGCGCGGCTGCAGGTCGGATCGAGCTGGACGCGGCAGCGTTCTACTATGGCTACACCGACCTTCAGCTGCGCACCGTGGTGGGAAACCAGACGCCGATTTCCAATGCAGCAAAGGCGAGCGTCAAGGGCCTGGAGCTCACCTTGGTCGGGCGTCCGACCCGCGACCTGACACTGGACATCAATGCGGCCTACGTCGACAGCGCGTTGAAGAACTACATCTCGCCCGCGACGCGCACCGACATGAGCGGAACGCCGCTGCCCTTGACGCCGAAGGGCTCGGCCACGGTCGGCGCCGAATACCGCCATGCGCTGGGCAGTGGCCTGTTGACGATGCGCGCCGAAGTCAACCACCAGAGCGCCGTCATCTTCCCGGCTTTCCAGAACACGGCCTTCGAGCGCGAAGATGCGGTAACCCTCGTCAATGCCAGCCTGCGCTACGCGTTCGCCGGCGGCAAGACCTATGTGTCGCTGATTGGCCGCAACCTGACCGACAAGACCTATCTGTCCAACCGGAACTACACACAGGGCTTCTACGATCTGCAGACCTACGCCCCGCCGCGGACCTTTGAAGTTCGCCTGGGGACCCGGTTCTAGCTGACCAAGCGGCATGCCCCTGCGCGACCGAAACGACTTCTACGCCGCACTGGACCGGTTTGCCGCCTTGCGCCGTGACCTGGTGCCGGGCTTCCGGTGGTCTGCCGACGGGTGCGAGTTGCGCTGGACGCGCAGCACTGGCGCTACCGCGGTCCCGATGGTCTGCATGATCGGGGACGCCGAGCCCCGCGTCGCGACCGCACCGTCAGGCCACCCGCAAACCGAAGCAATGTCCGGGCGAGCCTTCCTGCGCGAGACCTATCTCGTGCCGGAGATCCCGGCGCCCGAAGCGCCGTCACCGGACGGGCGGTGGTACGCCTCGGTGCAGCAGGGAGAACTGCATTTGCGCGACACCGGCGGCCGGGCCGGCCGTCGGCTGACAACGGGTGCCACCGTTGCCATTGCCTGGGATCTGGAGACCCTGGGAGTCGATCCGTGGTCGCCCGATGGTCGGTGGCTTTTCGCTTGCCGAATGGACCGGCGCGCGGTCTGGCGGGATGTGCGAACGCGATTCGATGCCGACGGTGGCGTGCGCGTCGACCACCCGCGCGTGCAGCGCGCCGGCACGGCCATCGACCTGGTGATGCCCCACCTGGTTCCCACGGATGGCGGACCGGCGCTGCCAATCGATCTTGGCGAGATGCAGGATCACTTCCTGCGCCTGGTCGGCTGGCTGCCCGACGCCAGCGCGGTCGTGCTCCTGCGCCTGTCGCGGCGGCTGGATCTGGCTGAGCTGTTCCTGGTCGATGCAGCGCACGCGCACGCCCGTCTGGTCATGCGCGAGCAGTGCGCGACGTTTCTGCGCTTGGACCCGATCATCTGGGGCGGCCCCACGGGCTGCGATCTGCTGCCAGACCGGCGGTATGTCTGGCAGTCCGAACGCGACGGATGGAATCACCTGTACCTGGGCAGGCTGGACGCCGAACCGACGGTACCGCTCGTCCAGCTCACACGCGGCGAGATGGTCGTGCACGACGTGGTCCGGTATGACGAGGAGTTCTTGTGGTTCCGCGCCCGCAGCAGCGGGACGCGCCCATACGACTTGCACCTGTACCGGGTGCCACTGACCGGCGGACCCGCCCGGCGACTGACAGATGGCGACGGCGAACATGAGGTCCTGTTCTCGCCCGATGGCTCGCACCTCGTCGACACCTTTTCGACACCCTGCGTCGCACCCTGCAGCGTGCTGCGCCGCGCCGACGGCACCCCCCTCGTCCAGCTGGAGGTGCCCGACTCGGGGCAAATGCTCGGGCCGCGATGGTCAGCCCCCGAGGAAGTGGTCGTCACCGCGGCCGACGGCCGGACCGCCTTGCACGGTGTTCTGTTCCGCCCACCCGGTTTCGACCCCGATCGGCGGTACCCACTGCTCCACTGGGTCTACGGCGGTCCGCAGATGCGCGCCGCCCCGACGGCTTTCGCGCCGCGTGGCGACAACGACATCCTCCACCATGCCCTGGCGGACGCGGGCTATCTCGTTCTCGTGCTCGATGCGCGCGGCACGCCACAGCGCTCCAAGGCTTTCCAGGACGTCGTCTGGCGAAGCATGATCGACCACGTCGTGGCCGACCAGGCCGGCGCACTGCGCCAGCTGATGCGGCGTCACCCCTGGATCGACCCGCAGCGCGTTGGCGTGCTGGGCCGCTCGTGGGGCGCGCTGTTTGCGCTTCATCTGCTGGCCCATGCCCCGGACCTGTACCGTGCAGCAGCCTGCATCGTGCCGGGCTTCGACCCCCGGGGCGGGCTGATCTCCGAGCCATACCTCGGCCTGCCGCAGGACGATCCGAAACCGTACCAGGACGCCGAGCCGTGGTCTCTGCCGCAGCGCCTGGACCAGCGCGCACGCGTGCTGCTGATGGCCGGTACGCTGGATTCTCCGCAGCAGTGGAACCTGCAGCGCATGTCGCGGCTGCTGGTCGAGTCGGACATCTCGCACCAGACCCTGGTCTTCGCCGAACAGGAGCATGTGTTCGAGGGTCATGCGCTGCGCTTCCACCAACGCGCCCTGCGGGACTTCTTCGACGAGGCCTTGGCATGAGCGCCCCGGCGGGCCGCCTCATGGGCGAGTACCGGAGTGCGGAGCACGAAGGCGCGCCGGCTGACGCGGCCGGACGGCTCTTGGCCACCGCTGAGGCCGTGCTGGCCCGGCGCCTCGCATCGGAGCCGTCAATCGCGATGGGGGCCGGCCAGCCGGTACGCCACCTCGCGACGCTGGACCCAGCCCGCCTGCACGCCGATGCGGCCTGTTTCGTGCAAGCACGTGACACCCTGGATACCCTGCCCGCAGCGGAATTGAGCATCGAGCAGGACAGCTTCCGCCGGGCATTGGTGGTCGACCTGTCGCACCGCGCCGAGGCCGCCCGATATCGTGGGCTGGACTTCGTGGTCGCGCCCTACAGCGGCGGCGACCTGCATGCCGAGGCACGGCAGGCGCTCGCGGCACACCCTCTGGCAAGCGCGCCCGATCGCGAAGCCTACGTCGAACTACTGCGCGACTATGCCCGGCTGACGCGTGAGATGCTCGCGCACACCTCGCGTCAGCAGGCGAGCGGCGTCTACCCGGCCGCACCTGCCGTGCCGGCGGCGAGGGCGGCACTGAAGGGCGTCATCGACACGATGTCGACCGCCGTGCTCCCGGCCGACGATCGGCTCGCGTCCACAACGCCGACAGCGCGCGAAGCCTTGCGCGCGACCGTGAGTGCCATCCTGCAGCGCGAATTGCTGCCGCCTCTGCAGCGGCTTTGCGAACTCCTGGAAGGCGACGGCGCAATGCGCGGACCGGACGAACTGGGGCTGCACCGCTACCCCGGCGGCGAGGCCTGCTACCGGCACCTGATACGACGCCATGCCGAAACGGACTTGGAGCCGGAGGCCATCCACCAGACCGGGCTGCAGGCTCTGGACCGTCTTCACGAGATCAAGTCGGACCTTCGCGCCCGGCTGCTGCCGGGCATCGAGGCCCGGGACTTCGAACGCGCCTTGCGCGCCGACACGCGCTGGAGGGCTGCGACGCCTGCCGATATCGAGGCTTGTTTCGTCGCCCACGTGCGACGGGTGGAGGCCTTGCTGCCGCGCTGGTTCGGCCGATGGCCCGCAACGCCCTGGGCAGTCACGCGGGCCGACCCCGCGTTCGAACACGGCATGACCTTCGGCTATTTCCAGCGCGCGACACCGGCGGATCCGGTGGGCCGCTACCGCTACAACGGCAGCGACCCGGGCGGGCGCTCGCTGATCGGGGCCGGCCACCTCATCTGCCACGAATTGCTGCCGGGGCACCACCTGCAACTGTCCATCCAGGATCGGGCACCCCTGGTCCACCCGCTGCAACGGCTGCTCTTCTCGACTGCCACCGTTGAAGGCTGGGCCGTCTATGCCAGTGAACTGGCCTGCGAGATGGGCGCACTGACCGGTTTCGACCTCTACGGCCATGCGCAGATGCAGGGCTTGATGGCGGCCCGGCTCGTCGTCGACACCGGGCTGAATGCATTGGGCTGGACGCTTGACCAGGCGCGTGCCTTCATGCACACCCAGACGGTCGAAAGCGAGGGCGTCATCGAGAGCGAGTTGCTGCGCTACGGTGCGGACATTCCGGCGCAGGCCCTGGCCTACGAGATGGGGCGTATCGGCATCGCGCGCATTCGCCAGCATGCGCAGGACGGGCTGGGCGCCGCGTTTGACGTACGCCAATTCCACGACGCGCTGCTCGTCAACGGCGGCTACCCATTGCCCGTGCTGGCCGCGCAGATCGACCGGTGGATGGCCGGTGTCGGAGGCAGCTCAGCATGAGCCTGCCGCCCGCTCGAAACCCACCGCCCCACGGCTTTGGCACGTACGGCTTCGGGGCCTTCAATGCCGCACGGATCGCGCTGACGGTCCCTTTGGAAGTGGCGTGGCCCGTGCTATTCGATCGGGCAGCATGGATACCGGGCTTCGCCGGCAAGGCCCTGGTCGACGGCCCCGAGGACGGAGTGGGCGAGCGCGCCCTCTACAGCAGCCGCGATGCGGCCGGGCAGGTGCACACGCGTCTGGAAGAGATCCTGGAACTGGTGCCACAGTGTCGCCTCGTGCTGCGCCTGGCGCTGGCCGACGACAGTGCCACCACCGCCTTCGCGGATTGGCGCCTGTTCCCCGCGACCGAGGGCTGCACGCTGGAACTGAACCTCTTCTGGCTCGACCTGCCGGAGACCGGCACGGACTGGCCGGCCGTTCAGGCGCAGCGCGCCACGTACATCGCGGCCACGCAGGCGGTGATCGACGGGCACCTGATGCGCCTGCGCGAGGTGCTGGCCCGGCGCTGATGGCGCGTGCTCCCGAGCGACTGGCATACAGTCTGCCAGTCATGTCCAACCGACTCCCGAGTCCTGATCCACTGCAACGCCCGCTCGCATGGGCCTCGTCCTGGGCGGCGCGGCTGGTGCAGGCGCAGCGGGAGCCGCACGCACTGCATGTGCTGCGCCAAGGATTGGGGGAATTGGCCCCGCTGACCAGCTTCATCGTCTTCGACTTCGCCATTGACCGGCAGCCGGCGCTGATCGACAGCAACTACGACCTCGACTACCTCATGCACCAGATGTCGCAGTACCGCAGCGGCCTGTACCTGCTCGACCCGTTCTGGCGCACGGTCGTCGAAGGCCAGACCGGCCTGCTGAGGCTGGACGACATCGCGCCCGAGGACTTCCGCCAGTCCGAGTACTTCCTGCGCCACTACCAGGCCACCGGCGTCGTCGACGAACTGCGTTACGTGGTGCCACTGCATCCGGGCCGCAGTGTGCATGTGTTCGTCGAGCGCGAAGCGCCACTGTCGGCCTTCGACGCCGGGGAGCGCGGCCGCTTCGCCGACGTGGAGGCCCTCGTGCGGACCTTCGTGGAGGCGCACTTCGCGCGGCGGGACCGGCAACGACGACAGGCCTCGCCACCGCGCCCTGCCTTCGACCTTCGCGAGCAGATCCACGCCATGCAACCCGGCCAGATCACTGCGCGCGAGAGCGACATCATCGAACTGATGCTCAAAGGCCACTCGGCGAAGTCGATGGCCCGGGTGCTGGACATCGAGGAAGGCACGGTCACCAACCACAAGCGCAACATCTACGCCAAGATCGGCATCCACTCGCAGGCGCAGTTGTTCGACCGTTTCCTGCGGTCCCTGTCCATGGGTTGACCGGGGCCGAGGATGCCGTGCGGCAGACCGCCTGGCTGTCGCCCGCGCGGCCTCGTCGATGGCAGGAACCTGCCATGGACGGGGGCCCCCGATGGGACCTACGCTCGGTCTCCACGGAGGTCATCCACGTGCGTATGCTCATCCATGCCGGGGCAGGCAATCTCAGCCGCGACAGCGACCTGGGCCGCCTCGAACCCCAGATGCTCGAGGGCCTGCGGCATGCCCTCCGCACGGGCCACGACATCTTGCGCGTCGGCGGCAGCAGCCTGGACGCGGTGACCGAGGCCGTCGCCTGCCTGGAGGACAACCCCCTGTACAACGCTGGGCGCGGCTCCGTGCTGACACGTGAAGGCCGGGTCGAGATGGACGCCGCCATCATGGACGGACGCGGCCCGCGGGCTGGGGCCGTCGCCTGTGTCGGCACCATCCGCAACCCGGTGCGCGCGGCGCGAAGCGTCATGGAGCATTCGCCCCACGTGCTTCTGGTGGGTACCGGGGCCGAAGCCTTTGCCCGCGATCACGGTTGCACGCTCGTGTCGCCGCACCACTTCGTGACGCCGGAGATGTATGCCTACTGGTCGTCGCTTGCCCCGAGCGAGGACCCACGGCTGGAGGTCTCTGCCGGCGGCACCGCCAGCAAGCGGGGCACCGTGGGCGCCGTGGCACTCGACCAGCAGGGCAACGTGGCAGTCGCCACCTCCACTGGAGGCCTGACACGCAAGATGCCTGGCCGGGTCGGCGACTCACCGATTCCGGGCGCCGGAACCTATGCCTGCAACCGCAGCGTGGCGGTGTCGTTCACGGGCAGCGGCGAGCACCTGATGCGCAGCGTGGCAGGTCACCGGCTCGCCGCGCTCGTCGAGCAGCGGGGCTTGTCGCTTGCCGAGGCCGTGACGGTCCTGCTGGGTGAGTTGACGGCCGCCGGCGCCGATGTCGGACTCATCGCCCTCTCTCCGCAAGGCGGCTGGTGCATCGACTTCAACACCACGGCCATGCTGCGTGGTGTTGTCGACGCTGCGGGCACCATCACCAGCGCCATGTTCATCGATGGACCGGTGAGACGGCAGGCCGGCTGAGGCCAGGCGCGGCCGCCTCCGGTCGCAAGAACACACGAGCGCACACCGCCAGGCCCAGCGCCGCCAGCAGGCTGCCGCCGGCGCCGACCAGGGCGATGGAGCGTGGCAGCGCCATCGGCCCGCCCAGCAGATGCTCCGACGCCAAGGCCACCAGCGTCGGGCCCGCCGATCCCACGATGCTCGTGGCGGCGCTGATCATGCCGGTGCCCAGACCACGATGCCGGTGAGGCAGCAGCGATTGCGCGTTGACGTAGGTGATCGACAGCGCAGCCACGGTGCACGCCCCATTGAGCGTGAGCGCCACCGCGAGCCAGGCCGGCGCGTGAATGAGGTACACCGTCAGCAGCGGCACGCAGCACAGTGTGGCTGCCGTGGCCAGCCATACGCGTCCGACCAAGCCGTGGCGGCGGTAGAGAGCATCGCCCAACCAACCGCCGACCAGCGGCCCCAGTCCCCCCGCCACCAGCGTGATCACGCCGAAGGTGAAGCCGGCCTCCTGTGCGTCGAAGCCGAAGCTGCGCGTGAAAACCGTGGGTAGCCAGGCCAGGCTGGCGGAGTCGACCATCACGATCAGCGCGGCGACGGTGACCAGGGTCGCCACCAGGCCCAGGGGCATGGGCGCGGCGGGTGCCATGGACGCCTGCTCGGCTGCGGCCCGCTGGCCAGGATGGCTGCGCCCGTGGTGCAACACGGCAACCAGCGGCAGCATCGACAAGCCGGGCAGCGCCAGCAGCAAGGTGGTGCTGCGCCAGGATTCGGGGCCAAGGAAGGCCGCCCAAGCGGCAAAGGCGCCACCTTCGGCCGCTCGCTGGACGACACCGGCCAGCATGATGGCCAGCGACGGGCCCGACCCCAGAACCACGAAGAACGCTCCAACGGCCCGTCCACGCTGCTCGGGCGGAAACGCGTCGTTCACCCACGTCATCGCCACGGGCAGCTTGATGCCGGCACCCGCGAACAGCACCACGCGTCCCAGCACGAGCATCTCGAAGCTGTTCGACCAAGCACAGATCGCGGCGCCCATCGTCCAGGTGGCGATGGCCACGGACAGCAAGCGCCGCCGCGACAGTCGGTCGCTGAGCCAACCGCCAATCAAGCTCATCAGGACGAAGGGCACGACACCCACGGCACCGAGCAGCAGGCTGATCTGCACGTCGCTGATGCCGAGTGCCTTGCGGATCGGATCCACCATGACGTTCATCGGCAATTTGGCCAGGTCCAGGCACAGCGCGGCCAGAACCATGGCAACAAGGACGGCGTAGGCCTGTCCACGGCTGTAGGCCGTGTCGCGTGCGGTTTGCGAGGCTGCGGCGTCCATCACCCGGCCACCGGGCGCAAGGCCCCCAGTGCCATCTGCACGTCGGCCAGCGTTGCCAGGACGCCGAAGATGCCGTCCTCCACCGTGACCATGTGCAAGGCTGCGGCATGCGCGTACGCGTCGCCGCTGGCACATGCATCCTCGACCAACAGGCACTGGTACTTGCGGTCGACCGCTTCGCGCAGCGTCGTGTGGACGCAAACGTCCGTGGTGCAACCCGAGAAGATCAGGTGCGTGATGCCGCGAGCACGCAACACCAGTTCGAGGTCGGTCTGGTAGAAGGCACCGTTGGCGGTCTTGTCGACGATCACGTCGCCGTCGTGCGGGCTGAGTTCCGGCACGATCTGGTATCCCGGGCTGCCGCGAAGGAGCGACCCGGGATCGCCGCGGGTCATGTCGATGCCAGCCCGGCGGGCACGCCAGTGGTCGTACTCGTTGGCGTCGGCCAGGTCAGCGCGGTAACCCTGGCGCGTCCAGATCACCAGGCAACCCGCCCGCCGCGCCGCGTCGGTCAGTTGCCTGATGGGTCCGATCACACTTCGCAGCGGTGCCGTGTCATAGCCCTTGCGCGCAAAGTAGCCATCCTGGGACAGGAAGTCGACCTGCAGGTCGATGGCGAGCACGGCTGTCCGTGCCGGCACGAACTGGCCGTCGAAGGGATAGTCGAAGGGGCGGGCCTTGATCACGGCGAAACTCTCCAGTACGGAAGCCGTTGTAGTGGGCCGGGCCCGGTTTGGCCATGGCAAGAAGACGACAGGCGCTTCGGCTAGGGCGCCGGCACACTGGAGCGGTGACGGATGCCCAGCTTGATGCCATCCCTGGTCCCAAGGCACTGCCCGAATCCATGACACCGCGTACGCGCTACTCGCTGCGGAACCTGCTGGCCGCCGCCCGCCGGGGGCACGCCGACTGGGCCCCTGCCTGGCGCGAAGCCGAGCCCAAGGCCGCGTACGACATCGTGATCGTGGGCGGCGGCGGCCACGGCCTGGCCACCGCGTACTACCTGGCGAAGAACCACGGCATCACGAATGTCGCGGTGGTGGAGGCCGGGTGGATCGGCGGCGGCAACACCGGGCGCAACACGACCATCGTCCGCTCGAACTACCTGTACCCCGAGAGCGCGCGGCTGTACGACTTTTCGCTCAAGCTCTACGAGGGCCTGTCGCACGAGCTCAACTACAACATCATGCTCAGCCCGCGCGGCGTCGTCACGCTGGCGCACTCGCGGCACGACCTCGATGCGCAAAGCCGCTGGGCCAACGCGATGCGCTGCAACGGCATCGACGCCGAACTGCTGGACTTGCCCGCGCTGCAGGCGCTGGAGCCTCGGCTCAACTGCGGCCGTGATGCGCGCTTTCCCATCCTGGGCGGCTTCGTCCAGCGTCGCGCCGGGCCGGCGCGCCACGACGCGGTGGCCTGGGGCTATGCCCGCGCGGCCTCGGCGCTGGGCGTGGAAATCGTGCAGAACTGCCCGGTGACCGGCTTCCTGACGCAGGGCGGGCGCGTGGTCGGCGTGCAGACGCCGCTCGGACCGATCCGGGCCGAGCAGGTGGCACTGGCCGTCGCCGGGCATTCGTCGGTGCTGGCGCGTAAGGCCGGCGTCGAGCTGCCGGTGACCAGCTACGCCCTGCAGGCGATGGTGAGCGAGCCTGTGAAGCCGGTGCTCAACACGGTGACGCTGTCGCCGGCGCTGGGCACTTACTGGAGCCAGAGCGACAAGGGCGAGGTCGTGATCGGCGGCGCGCTCGACCACTTCCCCTCGTATGCCCAGCGCGGCAGCTTTGATGTCATGCAACAGGTGCTGGCAGCCACGGCCGAGATGTTCCCCACGCTGGGCCGCCTGCGCCTGCTGCGTCAATGGGCCGGCATCGTCGACGTGGTGGCCGACTCCAGCCCCATCATCGGCCCCACGCCGGTGCCGGGACTGGCCATCAACTGCGGCTGGGGCACCGGGGGCTTCAAGGCCATCCCGGTGGGCGGCTGGACGCTGGCCCACTGGCTGGCCACCGGCCGGCACCACGCGCTGGCCGAGCCCTTCCAGCTCGCACGCTTCCACACCGGCCGCTTGATCGACGAGGCCGCTGCGGCCGGCATCGCGCACTGAGACCCCAAGGCGCTGCACACCGATGATGCAACTCCATTGCCCCTGGTGCGGCCCGCGCGCAGCCAGCGAGTTCCACTGCGGCGGCACCACCGCCATCGCCCGGCCGCCGCTGGACTGCGACGACGCCACCTGGGGCCGCTACCTCTTCTTCCGCAAGAACCCGAAAGGCGCGCACGCTGAGCGCTGGCGTCACACCTACGGCTGCGGCATGTGGTTCAACGTGCGGCGCGACACCGTGAGCCACGAGGTGGACGCGGTCTACGGCATCACCGAGCCGGCGCCGGAAGCCACCTCATGAGCGGCTACCGTCTGCCTGGCCTGGCCGGGGCCTGGGTCGATCGATCACAAACGATCGACTTCAGCTTTGACGGGCGCGCGCTGCAGGGACACCCGGGCGACACGCTGGCCTCGGCGCTGCTGGCCAGCGGCACGTTGCACGTGGGCCGCAGCTTCAAGCTGCACCGGCCGCGGGGCATCTTCAGCTGCGGCGTCGAGGAGCCGACCGGCCTGCTCGACATCGGCGATGGCGCGCGCCGCACGCCCAACACGCGCGCCACCGACCTCTTGCTGAGCGACGGCCTGGTGGCCCGCCCCGGCAATGCCTGGCCCAGCCTGCGCTTCGACATCGGTGCGCTCAGCGCCCGCTTCGCGGACCTGATGCCCGCGGGCTTCTACTACAAGACGTTCATGTGGCCGGGTTGGCGCTGGTTCGAACCCGCGATCCGCCGCGCGGCTGGCCTGGGCCATGCCGCCGCCGCCGACACCGGGGCCGACCCCGACCGCTACGACGAGCTGTCGCAGCACGTGCATACGCTGGTGGTGGGCGGCGGCGTGGCGGGGCTCGAGGCGGCGATCCGCGCCACCCGTGCCGGCCATGACGTGCTGCTGATGGAAGGCCAGCCGCGGCTGGGCGGCTGGGTGGCCGCGCAGGGCGAGGCCGGCCGCGCGCGCATCGCGAGCCTGGCACGGGAAGCCGAGCAGGCCGGCGTGCGCGTCCAGACCGGCACCACCGTGTTCGGCCTGTACGACCACCAGTTCGCAGCGGCGGTGCAGGCAGTGAGCTGCGACGTGCACGGCGACGTGCGCGAACGGCTGTGGAAGGTTCGCGCACAGCACATCGTGATCGCCTGCGGCGCCTTCGAGCGACCGATGCTGTTCCCTGACAACGATCGCCCCGGCGTGATGTTGGCCAGCGCAGTGCAGCGCTATGCCGATCTGTACGGCGTGGCCTGCGGGCACCGCGTGCTGATCGCGGGCGCCTGCGACACCGCCTACGGCGTGGCGCGCACGCTTCAGGCGGCCGGCATCGAGGTTGCCGCCATCATCGACCACCGGGCCAAGGCCGCTGCGGAGCCGCCGCCCGGCGTGCAGGTTCATCGCGCCAGCGCGGTCGTCGCCGTCCACGGCCGCCGGGCGGTGAGGTGCGCCACGGTGATCGGCCACGACGGGCGCCAGCGCCACGAGATCGCCGCCGACTGCATCGCGGTGGCCGGCGGCTGGACGCCCGCGGTGAACCTCTACTCGATGGCCGGTGGCAAGCTGCGTTGGGACGAACGCGCGGCGATGTTCGTGCCCGACCTTGACCTGCCGGGCATCACGGTGGTCGGCGCCTGCGTCGGCGAGATCGAGACCGGCGAGGTGCCGGCCGACAACCGCCCCTCGCCAACCGCCCTGTCCACACGGGGCCGCGGCCCAGGCAAGGTCTTCGTCGACCTGCAGAACGACGTGACCGCCAGCGACGTGGCCCTGGCCGCGCGCGAGAACTACCGCTCGGTGGAGCACCTCAAGCGCTACACCACCCTGGGCATGGCCACCGACCAGGGCAAGACGAGCAATGTCAACGCAATCGTGCTGATGGGCGGCCACACGCAGCGCACGCCGCCGCAGGTGGGCACGACCAAGTTCCGCCCGCCGTTCAAGCCGGTCACGATCAATGCCGTCGCCGGCGGGCGCCACGGCGAGCGCATCCGGCCGCTCAAGCGCATGCCGGGGCACGACTGGCACGTCGCCCGCCAAGGCCTGTTCGAGGACTTCGGCGGCTGGCTGCGCCCCGCGGCCTATCCACGGGCCGGCGAGAGCCTGGAGCAGGCGGCGCAGCGCGAGGCCCTGCAGGTGCGGCGCACGGTGGGCCTGTTCGAAGGCTCGCCGCTGGGCAAGATCGAGGTCTTCGGGCCGGATGCAGCCGAGTTCCTGGATCTGATGTACGTCGGCACGATGTCGACGCTGCCCGTCGGCGGCGCGCGCTACGGCATCCTGATCAACGAGAACGGCGTGGTCTTCGACGACGGCATCGTCGCCCGCCTGGCGCCCGACCGCTTCTGGGTCAACACCACCTCCGGCGGCGTGGAGCGGGTGGCACTCGCCTTCGAGGAGTGGCTGCAGTGCGAGTACGTGAACCACCGCGTGCTGGTGACGCCGGTCACTTCGGCCTGGGGCAACGTCACGGTCAGCGGGCCGCGCGCGTGGGCGCTGCTGGAGGCGGCGGGCTTCGACGCCGCGCTGGTTCCGGGAACCATGAAGCACATGACGCTGCGCGAGGTCAATCACGCCGGCACCCGAATGCGCGTGCTGCGCGCCAGCTTCAACGGTGAGCTGGGCTACGAGATCAACCTGCCCGCGCAGCAGACCCCGGCCTTGCTTGAGCGGCTGTGGCAGCTCGGACAGGGCTTCGACGCCCTGCCCTACGGCGTGGAGGCGCTGATGGTGATGCGCACCGAGAAGGGCTTTCTGCACGTGGGCGGCGACACCGACGGCACCACGCTGCCCGGCGACATCGGCATGGACCGCGGCATCGCGAAGAAGGTCGCCAACTTCGTCGGCCGCCGCTCGCTGCTGCGGCCCGCAGCGCTGGATGCCGATCGCATGCAGTTGGTCGGCCTGGTGCCGGTGGACCGCAGTACGCGACTGCCGGTGGGTGCGCATGCCGTGGCACCGCCAGGGCCGCCGGGGCCGATCAAAGGCTTCGTGACCAGCAGCCACCACAGCCCCAACCTCGGCCACCCGGTGGCGTTGGCGATGCTGCAGCGTGGCCGTTCGCGCTTGGGCGAGCGCATCACCGTGCATCACCTGGGCACGGCCATCGACGCCGAGGTAGTGGCCACCCCGTTCTTCGACCCGACAGGAGAGCGCCTGCATGGCCATGCCTGAGTTCGAAGCCGGCCCGGTGGCCGTGCGCCGCATCGAGCCGCTGGCGGTGGTCGCGCTGCGGCACCTGTCCGGTGGCCGTGAGGCGCTGGCCGCCGCGCTACGGGCGGTCGGCGTGACGGATGTTCCCGAGCATGCTCAGGCACTGGGCAGCGGCCGACCTCCAGGCACCTGGGCACTGTGGCGCAGCCCGAGCGAAGTCACGCTGCTGGCGCTCGAACGCGCCACCGCGGATGCGGCGCTGGCTGCGATGTCGGCCGAGTCGCTGGCCTGTGCGGTCGACCAGACTGACGGCACCCTGGCACTCGAACTGCAAGGCCCGCAGGTGGACGAACTGCTGCAACGCCTGGTCGACAGCCGTTCCCTGCCTGTGGAGCGAGGCTGCGCCGCGCGCGCACGGCTGGCGGATATCGCGGTGGCGCTGGTGCGCATGCGACCCGACACCCTGTGGCTGCTCACCGACCGCACCCAAGCCCATTACCTCGCAAGCTGGCTGGCCTACGCCGGTGCCGCGCTCCCGACAACATCCTCCGAGGCACGATGACCGCTCCCAGCTGGAACCTCGGCCCCCTCACTGCAGGACGTATCCGGAGTCATTGATCGACTGGCCCGAGTCACGCTGCAACGCAACGCGCACAAGGTCAGCCCATCTCCTAGTTCGATGCGCAGATCGCGGCGATCGCGAGGCGATCGGGTGCAAGACTGGCCACGCAGAACACCGACGGATTCTGGAATTGCAGGGTTGCGCTGATCGACCCGTGGACCGGGCTGGCCTCGTGAGCTGCCCTCAACCTGTTTCGAGTGCAACACGAGCCCGAGCAGTCCGATGTCGAAAGCCCCCCCACGATGCCGCCGTTTCGACGCGTCGATGCCGCCGACAACCCCGATCATTCGCCTCGAGTCGAGCCCCAACGACAACGGCCCCTCACCTTGCGATGAGGGGCCGCTGGCGGGGCACTGCCCGGTGTTACCTGGGGTGGCTGATGGGACTCGAACCCACGACGACCAGAATCACAATCTGGGACTCTACCAACTGAGCTACAGCCACCGTTAGAGCCGAAGATTATAGAACGGATCCAGCCCGCCACCTGTCAGCGGCTGGCGGCAGATGCTGCGGCGTCAGTCGCCCGTGCCGCCTTGGGGTCGGCCTTCAATTCGACCTGGTAGCGCTTGCGCAGGGCCTGGTAGTAGGCAGCAGACTCAGCCTGGGCCCACAACTGCACATACTGCGACTGCAGCTGCGCGCTCTCCTCGGGCTTGACCTCGCGCGGCAAGACCTTGTCGATCTGCGCCGCCACATAGCCCTGACCGGGCAGGTCGACACCCACATGCGCGGGCAGGCGCGAAGCATCGGCCCTAAGCACCGCGTCCACCACGGGCCGCGGCTGCCCCGCCGGGTCGACTCGCGAGACCACCACGCTGGCGTTCCAGGCCGCGTTGCCGCCGCTGCGCGCCTGCGCCAGCCGCGCCTCGCCGTCCTTGCGCGCCAAGGCAACGGCCTGTGTCAAACGCACCTGCGCCGCGACACGATCCTTCACCTCGTCGAGCGGTAGCGTACGGGTGGGTTGGTGGCGGGTTACCCGCGCCGCAGCCAGTTGGTTCGGCCCCACCTCCACGCCATCGGTGTTGCGCTTGTTCTTCACGGCGTCGGTAGCGAAGACGGCATCGAGCAGCTTGGCCGAGGCCAAGGCGCCAGTGGCGCCGGGCGCAGGCGTGCGCCCTACGGTCGCCGTGCGCCTGTCCAGCTTCAGCTTCTCGATCACCGGCTGCAGGCTGTCGGGCTGTTCATACACGGTATTGGTGAACTGCTCGGCGGCCTCGGCCCAGCGCTTCTGAGCAAGCTGGCGACGAATGTCGTCTTCGATCGACGCACGCACCGCTTCGAACGGCTGGCGCTCGCCGCCCCGGGTGGCCTCGAGCAAGATGACGTGGTAGCCGAACTCGGTCTCGACCACGTTGCTCACCTCGCCCGGCTTCATGGCGTATACCGCGTCTTCAAACGGCTTGGTCATTGCTCCGCGGCTGAAGAAGTCGAGGTCGCCACCCTGGGCAGCCGAGCCTTCGTCCTGCGAGTTCTTGCGCGCCAGGTCGGCAAACGCCTTGGGGTTCTGACGCGCCTGCGTGACGAGTGTTTCGGCCTGCGCGCGCGCCTTCTGGCGCACATCGGGTGCGGAGGACTTGTCGGCCTTGATCAGAATGTGCCGCGCGCGGCGTTCCTCGGCGGCGGTGTACCGAGACACGTTGGCTTCGTAAAAGGCCTTGGCATCTGCCTCGGGCACCGTGAGGCCCTTGGACAGCGTCTCGAGATCGAGGACCACGTACTCGATCTCAGCCTGCTCAGGCGAAACGAACTCGGCCGGGTGCGAGGTGTAGTACGCCTGCAGATCGGCCTGTGACGGATCGACCCGGGCCAGGTATTCCTTGGCATCGAAGCGCGCCACCCGGACCTCGCGGCGCTGAAGCATCGCGTCGAGCGCACTCGACACGACGGACGGCGAGGCCAGTGAACTGTCGGTCACGCCGCGGCTCACCTGCTGGATCGCCAAGTCCAGACGCAGCCGTTCGGCGAACCCCTCGGATGTCATGCCCTGTGCCTGCAGCAGTTCCTTGTTCACGCTGCCATCGGCATTGCGTATCGTCGCGAACTGTGGGTCTTGGATGAACAAGCGGCGCAGGCGGTCGTCACTGATCGGCAGATGAAGCTTGCGCGACGCGACCTGCATGACCCGCTCGCGCACCAGCGCCTCGAGGGTCTGGGCCCTTGCTTCGGGTGTGTCGAACATCTTGGGATCGAGATTGGGCGCCTGTTGCCGGATACGTTCGACCTGCTGCTGGTGCGCGGCATCCCACTCGCCTTGCGAGATGGCCTGGCCATCGACCGTGGCCACCGCCTGCTGCTGCCCTTCGGTGAACTGCGTGTAGCCCTGAATGCCGAACACGATGAACGACGGCAGGATCAACAGCAGCAGCAGCAGTTGCAGCAGTTTGGTGTGCGTGCGAATGAACTCGAACATGGACAACGCCTCGAAGGCCGGCATGCGTGAGCAGCAGGCCAGATGAATGCGAAAAAGGCGAACCGCAGTTCGCCTTGGATCAACCCGGCGTCAGGGCACATGCCGCTGCCTGCCGTCACGCTGGAAATGGTGCGCCGGGCATTTTAGCGATGGTGGGTGCTGACGGGCTCGAACCGCCGACCTACGCCTTGTAAGGGCGCCGCTCTACCGACTGAGCTAAGCACCCGCGGCCCGCCGTGGCGGGCGCGGAAAAATCAATTGAGCGCGTCCTTCAGGCCCTTGCCGGCGCGGAACTTCGGCACCTTGGCTGCCTTGATCTTGATGGTGGCCCCGGTGCGCGGGTTGCGGCCGCTGCGCGCCGCCCGCTTGCTGACCGCGAAGGTTCCGAACCCGACGATCGACACGCTGCCATTCTTCTTCAAGGTCGACTTCACGCCGCCGATGAGTGCCTCCAGGGCCCGTGTGGCGGCCGCCTTGGAGATGTCGGCCTGCTTGGCCATGTGCTCGATCAGTTCGGACTTGTTCACGAAGGTGCCCCCTCTCGATGGACCTGAATGATTCGTAACGTTTGCCGTGGCCCGCCGAACCGTGCGGCGCGGGCCTGCGCGCACCGATTCGATTACAGCCACGCCCTACGGCAGTGTCAAGCGCGAAGGCGCGGATTCTATGGGCAATCGGCCATACGCATCACACGGGACAACGGTGAAGCTCAACGAGCCTTGGCGCGGATTTCCGGCAGCGCCTTCTGCAGGTAGTAGACCATCGACCAGATGGTCAGCACGGTGGCCATCAGGATGAGCACCGTTCCCCACCAGCGGGTATCGATCAGGTCGAACAACCTGCCGTTGTAGAGCAGGAACGGAATGGCCACCATTTGGGTGGTGGTCTTGAGCTTGCCCAGCATGTGCACCGCCACGCTGCGTGCGGCGCCGATCTGGGCCATCCATTCGCGCAGCGCGGATATCGCGATCTCACGGCCGATGATGACCAGGGCGATCAGGGCGCTGACCCGATCGAGCTGCACCAGTACCAGCAGCGACGCGCACACCAGGAACTTGTCGGCCACCGGATCGAGAAAGGCGCCGAAGGCCGACGTCTGGTTCAGTCGGCGCGCAAGCCACCCGTCGGCCCAGTCGGTGAGTGCGACGGCGACGAACATCACCGTGGCAATCAGGTTGCGCGTGCGGTCGTCGACAGGCAGGTAGAACACACCGACGATCAGCGGGATCGCGACGATGCGCGCCCAGGTCAGAACCGTCGGCAGCGTGAGGAACATGGCGCCATTGTGCCGGAGCGTTGCCGGTGCGGGGCCTATGGCCGTGAGAGTCACCGAAGATGGCTCCCGGTTGCGACGTGAACCCACTGGCACGAGGTCACTCGTCCAGCGTGCGTGGCTTGAAGCGGCGCGTGTCGTCGAACAGGAAAACCTCGGTGTAGCGCCATGGGCGAGGCAAGTGCGACACCTCGCCAAATGGTGCCGCCCGGTGCACAGCGTCGATCGCCAGACGGACCGTGTCGCGCGCCTGGCTCGGCTGACGCAGCACCGACACCTTGCGCACGCTGCCGTCGCCATTGAGTTCGATCTCGAGCACGGGTATGGCCAGCGCCGGCTGCTGCACCGGGCCGATGTGGGCACCCTTGGGGTTCTGGCTGACCAGGCGCTGTGCAGCGCGCTGGCGGTATTCGGCCCAGTTGCGAGCCCGCCGCTGCTCAGCCGCAACGGCCACCGGTGGCGTGGGCTCGGGCGCAGGCACGGGCGCGGAGGCCGGCCCCGCGACCGACGTTGCACCGGGCAACGGCGCCGGAGGCGGCGGTGCCGTGCAAGCGGTCAGTGCCGCCAGGCAGGTGGCCGTTGCCGCCTTGACCGCACCGGTGCTTCGAACAGCGGCGGTGTGGCGAAAGATGTCAACGCAGCGCACGATAGATCGCCTCCGCCAGTTCTCGCGAGATCCCCTCGACACCGGCGATCTCGTCGACGCTGGCCGCCGCCACGCCGCGCGCACCGCCGAACCGCTGCAGCAGACGCGCTCGTCGCTTCGGTCCCACGCCAGGTATGTCCTCGATCTGGCTGCCGCCGGTGCGCACGCTGGCACGACGGGCGCGCATGCCGGTGATGGCAAACCGATGGGCCTCGTCGCGGATCTGGGCCACCAGCATCAGCGCCGCGGAGTCGTGCGACAGACTGAGCTTGTCGCGACCGTCGGCAAACACCAGTTCCTCGAGCCCGACCTTGCGCCCCTCGCCCTTCTCGACTCCCGCAATCAGGCCGGTGTCCAGCCCCAGCGACTCGAACACCTCGCGCGCCATCGCCACCTGGCCGCGCCCGCCGTCGACCAGCACCAGGTCGGGCATGCGCACGCCAACGGCGGTAGCGCTGCCCTGCGCCCCCGCATCGGCCAGCGCCTGGGCCACGCGCGAATAGCGGCGCGTCAACACCTGCCGCATTGCCGCGTAGTCGTCGCCCCCGGTGATGCCCTCGATTCGAAAGCGCCGGTACTCGCTGTTGCGCATGCCATGGTTCTCGTAGACCACGCACGATGCCATCGTGGCCTCGCCGGCGGTGTGACTGATGTCGAAACACTCGATGCGGAAGGTATCCACGTCGGCCAACCCCAGGTCGAGCGCATCGACCAGCGCGCGGGTGCGCTCGCGCTGCGAGCCTTCCTCGGCCAACAGGCGGGTCAGAGCCAGCTCGGCGCCCTGAACGGCCATCTGCAACCAAATTCGGCGCTGCTCGCGTGGCTGGTGCTGCGCGGTGATGCGCACGCTGGTCTGCTCGGACAAGGCAGCCAGCAGCGCCGGATCGATGCGGTGACTGGTCACCAGCGACGGCGGCGGTGCCACGCCCAGGTAGTGCTGCGTGACGAAGGCCTCGATCACCTGCACCTCGGGCACACGTGCCGCGCAGTCGTCGCCACCGTCCAGGGGCTCCGCCACCGCGGTTGCCTCCTCCACATGACTCGGAAAGTAAGCGCGGTCGCCCAGGTGACGTCCGCCGCGCACCATCGCCAGGTTGACGCACGCGCGCCCCCCCTGCACCTTCACGGCCAGCACGTCGACATCGCGCTCGCGCGCCGACTGGCTGTTCTCGTCGACTGCCTGCTGCGCCAGCACGCGTGACAGGGCGGTGATCTGATTGCGCACCTCGGCGGCACGCTCGTACTCCAGCGCGTCGGCATAGGCCATCATGCGCTGCTGCAGCAGTGCGATCACCTCGTCGGACTCACCCCGCAGGAACCGCTCGGCATGCGCGACGTCGCTCGCGTAGTCATCGGCCGAAATCAGCCCCACGCATGGCGCCGAACAGCGCCTGATCTGGTAAAGCAGGCACGGCCGCGAGCGGTGCGCGTACACCGTGTCCTCGCAGGTGCGCAGGCGGAAGGCTTTCTGCATCAGGACGATGGCTTCCTTCACCGCCCATGCGCCCGGATACGGGCCGAAGTAGCGGTGCCGCCGATCGACCGCGCCACGGTAGTAGGCCAGCCGGGGATAGGCGTGGCTCGAGATCTTGAGGTAAGGGTAGCTCTTGTCGTCGCGAAAGAGGATGTTGAAGCGCGGGTTCTGGGTCTTGATCAGGTTGTTCTCGAGCAGCAGCGCCTCGGCCTCGGTGCGCACCACCGTGGTCTCCAGCCGCGCGACCCGCGCCACCATCTGCCCCACGCGCGTGCCGCCATGGTCCTTCTGGAAGTAGCTGGACACCCGCTTCTTCAGCGCCCGCGCCTTGCCCACGTAGAGCAACTGGCCGTGACCGTCGAAGAAGCGATAGACCCCCGGCAGCGCCGGCAGGGCCGCCACTTCGGCCAGCAGGCGCTCGCGCCGCGCCGCCGACGGCTCGGGCGGGGCAGGCGTGTCGGTAGCGGTGTCGTTCATGCGCATTCGATTCTGCCGCTACCGCGGCCCGCGGTGGACATGCCCTCTTCTTCGCGCGGCGGGCCGGATAATCCGCCGATGCGCTGGGATGTGTTCTGCCGCGTGATCGACAACTACGGCGACATCGGCGTGTGCTGGCGGCTGTGCCGCGCGCTCGCCGAGCGCGACCAGATGGTGCGGCTGTGGGTGGATGACGCCAGCGCGCTCGGTTGGATGGCGCCGTCTGGCCGGGCGTCGGTCGAGGTGCACGCCTGGTCCGCTGCCGAGAACAGCACCGTCGCTGCCGGCGATGTCGTGATCGAGGCCTTCGGCTGCGATCCTCCGGCCGGTTTCGTCGGGCGCATGGCCGCGCGCTCGCCCGCGCCGGTGTGGATCAACCTCGAGTACCTCAGCGCGGAGGACTACGTCGAGCGCTCGCACGGACTGGCCTCGCCGCAGGGCTGCGGTGCTGGGCAGGGATTGACGAAGTGGTTCTACTACCCGGGCTACACCGCGGCCACAGGTGGATTGTTGCGGTCGTCGGCACCACGGGAGGCGCCATCGGCCTGGCTGGCCGCGCACGGTTGGGCGCCGCGGCCGGGCGAACGAACGGTGCTGGTGTTCTGCTACCCGGGAGCGCCGCTGGATGCGCTGGTGCCGGCGCTGGGGCCCGCGCCGACCCAGCTGCTGTGTGCACCCGGCACCGCCGCCGGGCTGGTCGAGCGGGTGCAGGCCAGCCCCCACCTGAGAGCCCGGTGTCTGCCGCACCTGCCGCAAGTCACGTTCGACGAGTTGCTGCATTGCACCGACCTGAACCTCGTTCGGGGCGAAGACTCGTTCGTCCAGGCGCAATGGGCGGCAGTGCCCTTCATCTGGCAGCCCTACGTGCAGCCAGACGGCGTACACCTGGCCAAGCTCGACGCGTTTCTCGACCGGTTCGTGGCCGCCAGCGGACTCGCCGCGCCGCACGCGGGTGCGCTGCGCCAGCTCTGGCATGCGTGGAGCGGCGCCGGACCGTGGCCCGGCAGTTGGCCGGACGAAAGCGCCTGGCGCTGCGCCTGCCTGCGCTGGCGCGCAGGATTGCTCGCCCAGGCCGATCTGGCCGGTCAGCTGATCCAGTTCGCGCGCGAAAAGGCTAGAATATTGGGCTTTGCGTCCACAGGTACCGAAGGTACGAAACGGGATTGACCCATGAAGATCGCTCAAGAAATCCGCGCCGGCAACGTCATCATGCAGGGCAAGGACCCGTGGGTCGTGCTCAAGACCGAGTACTCCCGCGGCGGCCGCAATGCCGCGACGGTGCGCATGAAGCTCAAGAGCCTGCTGAACAACGGCGGCACCGAAGTCGTGTTCAAGGCCGACGACAAGATGGACCAGATCGTCCTCGACAAGAAGGAGTGCACCTACTCCTACTTCGCCGACCCGATGTACGTGTTCATGGACAGCGAGTACAACCAGTTCGAGGTCGAGGCCGAGAACATGGGTGACGCCATCAGCTACCTCGAAGATGGCATGGCTGTCGAAGTCGTGTTCTACGACGGCAAGGCCATCTCGGTGGAGCTGCCCACCACCGTGGTGCGTGAAGTCACCTGGACCGAACCCGCCGTGAAGGGCGACACCTCCGGCAAGGTGCTCAAGCCGGCCAAGATCGCCACCGGCCACGAAGTCCAGGTTCCGATCTTCGTTGCCCAGGGCGACAAGATCGAAATCGACACCCGCACCAACGAATACCGCAAGCGGGTCTGATCCGGCATCGCGCCGGCGCGTCGCGTTGGGGGGCACTTCGGTGCCCCTTGTCGTTGGCGCTGGCGCATCGCCGTGTCGTGCAAGCCGCTGCCCATTGCCCGTGAGCTTCTCGCCCCTGACACCCGCCAACCTGGCGTGGGACGCCGACGGTACGCCGCGCTCCATGCGATACGGCGACGTGTATCACGCCCGTGCCGGCGCGTCCGAGCAGGCGCGGCATGTCTTCCTCGCGGGCAACGGGCTGCCCGAACGCTGGGAGGGGCGCGGCCGCTTCGTGGTGCTCGAAACCGGTTTCGGCCTGGGTCACAACTTCCTGGCCACCTGGAGGGCCTGGCGCGACGGTCCACGCCGCTGCGACCGCCTGGTTTTCGTGTCGATCGAGGGCCACCCGGTTACCGCCGACCAGCTGGCTTCCGCACATCGCCACAGTGGGGTGCCCGATCTCGCCGGCGAGCTGTGCCGTCGTTGGCCGCCCCTGACACCGGACATCCACCGCCTCGACTTCGACGGCGGCCGGGTCACCCTGCTGCTCGTGCTGGCCGAAGTGCGCGAGGCACTGCCGCAGTTGCAGCTGCAGGCCGATGCGATCTACCTCGACGGTTTTGCGCCAGAGCGCAACCCGGCGATGTGGACGCCCGAGGTGCTGCGCCAGTTGCCGCGCCTGTCCGCCGCCGGCGCCACCGCGGCCACCTGGAGCGTGGCGGCCGTGGTGCGCGATGGCCTGCGTGCGGCGGGCTTTGAGGTCACCAAGGCCCCGGGGTATGGTGGCAAACGCGAGATGACCGTTGCGAGGTTCGCACCACGCTTTTCCAACCTGCCCCCGCTGGGCCGGCGGGCTGGCGCGGCCCGACATGTGGCGGTGGTCGGTGCTCGCCTGGCCGGTGCGTCGGTGGCCCGCGCACTGGCACGCGAGGGCGTGCAGGTCGATCTGTACGACGCCGCACCGGCGCCGACGCTGCAGCCCTACGCGGGCCTGGGTGGGTTGTTCCACGGCGTGGTGCATGCGCAGGACGGGCCGCACGCGCTGTGGCTGCGCGCTGCCGCACTGCGTGCGCAAACCGAGTTCGCTCCAGCCGTCGCCCATGGCACCCTGCCCGGTGCCATGGGGCTGCTGCGCCTCGAGCAGGCGCTGCCGCTCGATGCGATGCGCCACCGCCTGAGCGCCCAGGCCCTGCCGCCGCAGTGGGCGCAGGCGCTCGATGCCGATGCGGTGGCTGCCCTGTGCCCGGATGCGGCTCGCACGCCGGCATGGTTCTATCCCGGTGGCGGTTGGGTCGCGCCGCTGGTCTGGACGGCGCAACTGCGGGCCACGCCCGGTGTCACCGTGCATGCCGATACGCGGGTTCGGCAGGTCACCCCCGTGGGCGCACGCTGGCGCCTTCACGCGGATGGCGACCGGTTGCTGGCCGAGGTCGATGCCGTGGTGCTGGCCAATGCCGGCGACGCGCCGCGGCTGTGCGGCGAGCCGGGCTGGCCTTGGCAGATCACCCGCGGGCAAGTCGATGTCTGGCCATCGGGCACCGCCCGCCTGCCCTTGCCCCTGGCCGGCGGCGGCTATGCGCTGCAACTGCCCGATGGGCGCGTGCTCAGCGGCGCGACCCGCCAGGCTGCCGACCCCGATCCGAACCCGCGCCCAGACGACAGTCGCCAGAACCTCGACACATTGCGGCGCCTGACCGGGTTGCCCCTGTCGGACAGCCTCTTGCAGCAGCCGGAATCGCTCGTGGGCTGGCGGCTGCAGCCCGGCGACCGTCTGCCCTGGTTGGGCGCCGTGCCGGTGTCCCGGGTCAACGCACGGACCGTCCAGGCACGCCAGGTGGAACGCATTCCGGGCCTGTACGTGGCCGCGGGGCTGGGTTCACGCGGGCTCACCCATGCCACGCTGGCCGGCGAGGTGCTCGCTGCCTGGATGCTGGGCCTGCCGATGCCGGTGCCCACCCGGCTGCTCGACGCGGTCGACCCCGCGCGCCACGCGGTGCGGTTCAATCGAAACGCATCGTCCTGACGCCCTGCGCCGTGCCCAGCAGGCACACGCGGGCGCGGTGGCGCGCGAAGATGCCCACCGTGACCACGCCCGGCCATTGGTTGACTTCGGTTTCCATACCCAGCGGATCGCCGATGCGCAGGCCCTCGACGTCGAGGATCAGGTTGCCGTTGTCGGTCACCACGCCGGCGCGAGCCGCGGCGCGGCCGCCGTACGCGCGGGCAAAGCACCGCGCCACCTGCGCCGCCGCCATCGGGATCACCTCCACCGGCAACGGGTAAGCCCCCAGCACGTCGACGAGCTTGGACTCGTCGGCGATGCACACGAAGCGCTCGGCCAGGTCGGCGACGATCTTTTCGCGCGTCAGCGCGGCACCGCCGCCCTTGATCATGCAGCCTCGGCCGTCGATCTCGTCGGCGCCGTCGATGTACACGGGGATGCGCTCGACCGCTGCGGCGTCCAGCACCGCAATGCCATGTGCCTGCAGCCTCTCGGTGCTGCGCACCGAGCTCGAGACGGCGCCCAGGATGCGATCCTTGATCGCGGCCAGCGCATCGATGAAGTGGTTGACCGTGGAGCCGGTGCCCACACCCACCACGGTGCCGGGCACCACATGCTCGAGCGCGGCACGGCCCACGAGGGCCTTGAGTTCGTCCTGGGTCATGGGGTGGGTCGTCCTCGGCAATCGGTGTTGACGGAATCGCCGTGGGGCCGCGGCGCCGTGCACGCATTATCCCGGCGACCGGGCACCGGTTCCGGGCAGCCACTGCGGCCACCCGCTCTGCGACAATCCGCGCCGCTGTCCGCCTGTACTGCCGATGCCGCTGATTCCCTACCCCCTGGCCCGGTCGTTCCTGTTCGGCCTCGACCCGGAGCGCGCCCACGACCTCACCCTCGAAGCCCTCGATCGACTGCAACGCACGCCGGCGCAATGCCTGTGGTGGCAGCCCCGTGTGGCCGACCCGGTGACCGTTGCCGGCCTGAAGTTCCCGAACCGGGTGGGCCTGGCCGCTGGCTTGGACAAGAACGGCCGCTGCATCGACGGGCTGGGTGCCATGGGGTTCGGCTTCATCGAGGTCGGCACGGTCACGCCACGGCCGCAGCCGGGCAACCCGCGGCCCCGGTTGTTTCGGCTGCCCCAGGCCCATGCCCTGATCAACCGCTTCGGTTTCAACAACGAAGGCCTGGCCGCGTTCGTGGCCAACGTGCGGCGCTCGACGCGCTTTCGTGCGGCAGGCGGAGTCCTGGGTCTGAACATCGGCAAGAACGCGAGCACGCCCATCGAGCAGGCCGCCGACGACTACCTGCTCGGTCTGGAAGGCGTGTACCCGCATGCCGACTACATCACCGTCAACATCTCCAGCCCGAACACGAAGAACCTGCGGGCACTGCAGGCCGACAGCGAGCTGGCGGCGCTGCTCGAGCGGCTGCAGCGGCGCCGTTCCGGTCTGCAGGTCGAGCATGGTCGGCGGGTGCCGCTGTTCCTGAAGATCGCGCCCGATCTCGACGACGACCAGGTGCGCGTGATCGCCCGCACGCTGCAGGCCCACGGCATCGACGGCGTCATCGCCACCAACACCACGCTGGCCCGCGACGCGGTGCGTGGTCTGCCGCATGCCGAAGAAGCCGGCGGACTTTCGGGGGCGCCTGTGGCCGCCGCTTCCAACCGCGTGATCGCCGCGCTGCGCAGCGAGCTCGGGGCGGGCTACCCGATCATCGGGGTCGGCGGCGTGATGAGTGCGCAGGACGCCCTCGACAAGCGCCGCGCCGGCGCCGATCTGGTGCAGGTCTACACCGGCTTCATCTACGAGGGCCCCGCGCTCGTCGAGCGCTGCGCGCGCGCACTCGCATCCGCCGCGTGACATTCGTCACCCGGCTGTAGCAGACGGCCCGCTGCGCGCACTCAAGACGCTGCGGTGGCGGACGAAGCCACAGGGATCGCGGCGATACGACCCGGGAGGCCCATGTCCGCCAGCGCCGAGTCGTTCCTGCACGCCAACCCGTTTGCGCTGTCGTCCATCACCAGCGCCTGCGAGCAACGCAGCATCGTGACGTCGCGCGACATCGTCGACGAGGCCGGGGCGCAGCTCTGGGCGCGCGATCTGCGCATCACGCCGGACCTGCACCAGCGCCTCATCGAACGCAAGTTGCGCGCCCCGCTCGAGACCTCGCTCGACGTCCAGGACGGCGTGGATGCAACCACTGTCGCCACCGACCTCGAAGCCCTGCTGGCAAACCCCGCCGAGCCCCTGCGCGGGTTGTTCGAACCCTGCGCCAAACACCTGCTCGCCGATGCCCGTCAATTGCGCTTGCACGCGGTCGTCCGGCTGCTGCTGACGGTCGCCCGGCAGGTGCGACCTGCCACCTACCACCATGCAGTGCGCGCCGCGGCGCTGGCAGGTGCCCTGGCGCATCAAGTTCAGGCGCCCCACGGCTTTGCGCCACGTGCGATGCTGGCGGGCCTGATCCACGACCTGGGTGAAATCTACGTCAACCCCGACTACCTCGACGCTCGCCGCCAGCTCGACCTGACCGAGTATCGCCAGCTGGCGGCGCACCCGCAGGTGGGCGCCATGCTGCTGCGCGAACTCACCGACTACCCCGACGAACTGGCGCGCGCCGTGCTCGAGCACCATGAACGCATGGATGGCACCGGCTACCCTGGGCAGACGCTGGGTTCGGCGCTCTCGCCTATGGGGCAATTGCTGGGCGTCGTGGAGCTGGTACTGGGCATCGCCGATGGCCGGCCCGCGGTGGGCGCACGCGCTGCCTTCGCGCTGAAGTTCATGCCCGGCGAGTGGTCCGGCTTCTGGGCCGGGCCGATCACCCGCTGGGCCGCCACCCAGCCGCCGCCACGGTGTGACACGCCGCTGGCCTGCCCCGATCCGGTCGCCGAACTGGCACCGCTGGATGGCGAGCTCGAGCAGCTGCTGCTCACTGCAGAGGCGGTGGCGCAGTCGCTGCAGGATGCGCCGCGCCGCGTGGCCGAGCGCGCCATCCACCGGCTCAAGCGCTTGCGCGTGGCCTGGAACGCGATGGGTCTGTGGTCGGTGCCCGCCACCCTGGTCGAGCCCGGCGAGTGCTTCGACGTCGACCTGGCGCTCGGCGAGCTGCGCTACCGCACCGGCATGATCGGACGCGACTGCCTGTGGCCGGAGACCGACCGGACGGTGATGGGCGACGCGCGCCTGGTGCCGCTGTGGACAGCCCTGCAGCGCACAGCCGCCCGAAAACCGCGTTATTGAAGCGGCACTCCGGTCTTGGCCTGCAACTCCTCGCGTGTCACGCCCGGAGCCATTTCGACAACCTTCAACCCGTGCGGGGTGATGTCCATCACCGCCAGATCGGTGATGATGCGGTCGACGACCCCCACACCGGTCAGCGGCAGCGTGCATTGCGGCAGGATCTTGAGGTCGAAGCTGCCGTCCTTCTTGCGCGCCACATGCTCCATGAGCACCACGACACTCTTGACGCCGCCGACGAGGTCCATCGCCCCGCCCATGCCCTTGACCATCTTGCCCGGGATCATCCAGTTGGCGATGTCGCCCTTGTCGGTGACCTGCATCGCCCCGAGGATGGACAGGTTGATCTTGCCGCCGCGGATCATCGCGAAGCTGTCGTGCGAGCCGAAGATCGACGAACCCGGCAGCGTCGTGACCGTCTGCTTGCCGGCATTGATGAGGTCCGCATCGACCTCGTCGTCGGTCGGGAACGGGCCGATGCCCAGCATGCCGTTCTCGCTCTGCAGCCAGACCTCGATGTCCGGCGGCACGAAGTTGGCCACCAGCGTGGGCAGGCCGATGCCCAGGTTCACGTAGAACCCGTCTTGCAGTTCCTTGGCCGCCAGTGCGGCCATTTCGTCATGGGTCCAGGGCATGGTCAGGCTCCAGTCTTCTCGCGGATGGTGCGCTTTTCGATGCGCTTCTCGGGATGGGCGTTGAGCACGATCCGGCTCACGTAGATGCCGGGCAGATGCACGGCATCGGGGTCGAAGGTGCCGGTCTCGACGATCTCCTCGACCTCCACCACCGTGGTGCGGCCGGCCATCGCCACGGCCGGGTTGAAGTTGCGCGCGGTGCGCCGGAATACCAGGTTGCCGCTCTTGTCGGCCTTCCAGGCCTTGACCAGCGACACCTCCGGCATGAGCGCACGTTCCATCACGTACACCTTGCCGTCGAACTCGCGCGTCTCCTTGCCCTCGGCCACCAGCGTGCCCACGCCGGTGCGGGTATAGAACGCCGGTATGCCGGCGCCCCCGGCGCGCAGCTTCTCGGCCAACGTGCCCTGCGGCGTGAACTCGAGCTCGAGTTCCCCGGCCAGATACTGGCGCTCGAACTCCTTGTTCTCGCCGACGTAGCTGGAAATCATCTTGCGGATCTGTCGCGTCTCGAGCAGCTTGCCCAGGCCGAAACCGTCGACGCCGGCATTGTTCGAGATGACGGTGAGGTTCTTCACGCCGCTGGCCTGCAGCGCGTCGATCAGGGCCTCGGGAATGCCGCACAGCCCGAAGCCGCCCACGGCGAGCAACTGCCCGTCGTGGACGATGCCTTGCAGCGCTGCGGCGGCGCTGGGGTAGATCTTGTTCATGCGGAGGTCTCTTTCGAGGGAGGGAAGCAGACGGCGCTGAGCGTACTACTTATGCCATTAAGTAGGGGTTACGTAGAATCGCCTAAACAGCGCACCGGTGGGTTGCCGCCGGCCACATCCCGGGCCACATCCCGGGCCACATCGCTGGCCACGTCCCGGGCCACAACCGCCGCCCATGCCCACCGTTCACCCGCCCGCCGGTCAGGCCGCCCACTTTGCCGCCATCGCGCTGGACTACCGCACCGCATTCGAGTTGGCGCCGGTGGGCTTGGTGCTCTCGCGCCGGCGCCAGATCATCGACTGCAACAACGAGCTGCTGCACATCTTCCGCGCCGAGCGGGAGCAGCTCATCGGCCAGTCGTTTGCGGTGCTCTACCCCACGTCGGACGAGTTCGAGCGCACCGGCGAGCGCATCCTCGCCCGCCTTGACGCCCATGGCCGCTACTCGGATGAGCGGGTGATGAAGCGGCTGGATGGGCCCGGCGGCAGCGAGCTCTTCTGGTGCCACGTGACCGGCCGCTCGCTCGACCCCACCGAGCCCCACGCCGCGGGCATCTGGGCCTTCGAGGATCTTTCGGCACGCCGCAAGCTGCGCGTCGAGTTCACCCCGCGCGAACGCGAGATCGCGGCACTGCTGATCGAGGGCCTGACCAGCAAACTCATCGGCAAGCGCCTGGGCGTGAGCCCGCGCACGGTGGACGTGTATCGCGCGCGGTTGATGCGCAAGGTCGGCGCATCGACCACACCCGAACTGGTGAACAAGCTGCTGGCGGGTTGAGCGGGTACAGCTGTTCGCCGAGCGGGCCCGATGGCCCGACTCGTTCGCGCCTGGGGCCGGTGCATCCACTTCGTTTGCTTGCTCGCCATGGCGCGCAGGCCTATGCTCCATAGGGGTTCGATCGCCTTTCAACCAGTTCGCCCGGCTGCGGCCGTCGACCGGGAGGCACGGATGACAACGGTTCGTGTTCAGTCACTCGGCGCGTCGCACCCGCCGAAGGCGGCGTACGTGCTGTCGGCGTGCCTGCTGGCGTGCCAGCTGGCAGCGGGGGCAACCGCAGCAGCCGAGCCCATGGCACTGGGCGAGGCGCGCGCCGCCGTAGAGCGGGCCGCCAGGTCCACCGGCGCCTGGACAGGCCCTGACTCCGGCCCGCAGGCAGCGCCTGGCAAGACCATCGCCGTACTGGCAGAAGACCTGCGCAACGGAGGCGTGCTCAGCGTGTCGCAGGGCGTGCGCGAAGCAGCCAAAGAGCTGGGCTGGACCGTGCGCGTGCACGATGCCGGCGGTACGGCGACCGGGCGCAGACGCGCGCTCGACGAGGCGCTCGCCACCGCTCCCGACGGCTTGGTGATCTGCGGCTCGGACGCACTCGAGCTCGCGCCGGCGCTGCGCGGGCGCGGCCAGCCCTTGCCGCCGACCGTGGGTTGGCACGCCGGCGCCTACCCCGGGCCCATAGAGGGGACACCGGTCGCCGTGAACGTGACAACCGACCCGCTCGCGGTGGCGCGCACTGCGGCCTACGCTGCCGTCACGCAGTCACACGGACGAGCCGGCGTCGTCATCTTCACGGACTCTCGGTTTCGCATCGCCACCACCAAGTCCGACACCATGGCCGATGTGATCCGCCGCTGTGGCGAATGCAGCGTGCTCGAGGTGCTCGACATCCCGATTTCCGAGAGTGCGACCCGCGTTCCGGTGGTGGTCCGCGAACTGGTGGCGCGCCATGGCCGCCGCTGGACCCACGCCCTGGCCATCAACGACATCTACTTCGACTACGCCGTTCCATCCCTGGTTGCGCTGGGGGTGCCGAACGCAGCCCTCAGCCTCGTCTCGGCAGGCGACGGCAGCGCCCCGGCGTTCATGCGCATCCGGGCGGGCTCATATCAAACCGGCACCGTGGCCGAGCCGCTGAACCTGCAGGGCTGGCAGATCATCGACGAACTGAACCGGCTGATTCATGGCCAGGCCGTCAGTGGCTACACGGCCCCGGTGCGCCTGGTCACCGCTGACAATGTCGCCACCGACGGCGGCGCCCGCCAGGTGTACGACCCGTCCAACGGCTACCGCGACGCCTATCGCCGGATCTGGAAGCCGCGGTGAGCCGATGATGCAGCCTGCCGAAGCCCACGCAGAAGCCATCGCGCGAAGACGCAGGCGGATCAGCCGGTGGCTGCCGCGTTCGCTGCGGGGCCAGTTCGCGGCTGCCCTGGGCGCGATGGGCATCCTGGTTCTCGCCGGCGGCTTGACGGCCGTCTACGCGCTGCGCGCCACCGCCGAGCAGGCGCGGCAGACGTCGCAGGAGCGCCTCGAACTGGTCGAGTCGGCGCAGGAGTTGCAGCAGCGGGCCCAGCAGATCCAGTTGCTGTCCGATCGCATGGTGACGGCCCCGACCTCCCAGGCCGCCCGGCGGCAGTTCGAGCACATCGTTGCGGAACTGGACCGACTGGACCAACTGACTGCCGCACTGGCAGCCAGCGACGATGCATCGGTTCTGGACCTGCACATGGCCAGCCAGCTCTTTCGAAACGCGGCCCACGTGATCAGCCACCTGCGCGAGGATGCATCTGCCGGTGGCGACACGCCGCAGTCCCGGTCGGACGCCATGGCCACCTATCGCGAGGAAATGCTGGGTCATGCGACGGCGCTGGCCGATGCGGCCCGCCAACGCTCGGAACATGCGACACGAACGTACCAGGCGGCTGTCCAGCGTCTGGTCGATGCGTCTCGCACCAGCACGTGGTGGGTGGTGGGCTGGCTGACAGCCACGTTGCTCGGCACCTGGCTCATCGGACGGGGGCTACTCGGTCATCAAGTGCTGAGCCGGCTTCAACAGCTCAGCCAGTCCCTGCGCCAGCCCGACGCGAGCGGCACGGCCGGACGCTCGCGGTGGGAGCAGGACGACGATGAGATCGACGAAATGGCCCGAGCGGTCGACCGCTTTCTTCAGGATCGCTCTCAGCTCGCACTGACGCGGACCCGACTCGAGATCGAGCAACAGCGCCTGGCCGCGATCATCGACAACATCGCCGACTGCATCGTGGTGCTGCACGGCGGTCGCGTCCAGGAGATGAATCGCGCCGCCGAGCAGATATTCGGCATGAAGCCGGAGCAGGCGCGCGGTCGCCGGGGCGAGGACCTCCTGTTGGGGCTGAACTGGCTGGCCTCGACATTGCCGGGTGTGACACAGGATGCGCATGCGCGCGACATGACCGGGCGCACGATCCCCGTGGAGGTGACGCTCAGCCCAGTGCCCAGCGCCGGCGATCTCGTCGTGTTGGTGATCCGCGATGCGACGGTGCGCCAGGAAGCACAACGGCATTTGGTCGCTGCCCGCGATGCGGCCGAGGCTGCTCGGGCGACGCAGTCGGCCTTCCTCGCCGCAATGAGCCACGAGCTGCGCACGCCGCTGAACGGCGTGCTGGGCTATGCCCAATTGCTCGAACTCGATGCGTCGCTCACCGAACACCAGCGGTTCGGCGCCGCCACGATCCGCCGCTGTGGCGAGCACCTGCTCGCTCTCATCAATGACCTGCTCGACCTGGCCAAGCGCGACGCAGGCAAGTTGGAGCTGTGCCTCGCCGATGTGGTGCTGCGCGACTGCCTGCGCCTGACCTGCGACATCATCCGCGTCAAGGCCGAAGAGGCTGGACTGCAGTTCCGCGTCGAGCTTGGGGCGGATCTGCCGGTGCGGGTGCAGGCCGACGAAAAACGCCTGCGCCAGGTGTTGCTCAACCTGTTGAGCAACGCGGTCAAGTTCACCGACCACGGCGAGGTTGCGCTGATCGTGTCGCGGCGGCCTGCTTCGAAACTGCCCTACGAGGCCATACTCTTCGAGGTGCGCGACAGCGGCGTCGGCATGACGGCGGAACAGCTCGACACGCTTTTTCAGCCGTTCGTTCAAAGTGGCGACGCACGTCGTCGGACGGTCGGAACCGGCCTGGGTCTGGCGATCAGCCGCGAGCTGGTTCGGCTGATGGGGGGCGACATCCAGGTGCGCAGTGCCCCAGGTGCCGGCACCCAGTTCGGGTTCGAGCTGGCCTTGCATGTGACAGGCCCAACAGCAGGTCAGGCCGCGCCCGCGCGCATCACGGGCTATGCCGGTCCGCGGCGTCGCATCCTGGTCGTCGACGACGTGCCGGCCAATCGCGCGCTCCTGCACGAGTGGCTGGCGCCTCTGGGGTTCGAGATCATCGAGGCCGAGCACGGTGCGCAGGCACTGGAGCAGGTACGGTCGCAACCACCCGACCTGGTGCTCACCGACATCCTGATGCCCGGCATGCGCGGCGACGAGTTCATGGCTCGGATCCACCAGATGGACGCGCTGCGCTCGGTGCCGATCATCGCCATGTCAGCGGCGACCACCGACACCCGCGTGCCCGTGGGTGTGGGGCATGACGCCGGCGCGTTCCTGCCCAAACCGCTGGTCCGAGAGCAACTGCTGAACGAAGTCAGGCGGCAGCTGGCGTTGACCTGGCAGCGCGAAGGCCCGGCCAACCCCGGCCCCACACGTCAGCCTGACACACGCTCGCTCTTGCGTGCGGCGCCACGACGAGAGTGAGGGCCGTGCCCGCGACCGGCGCAGGTCAGAAGCAGCTCCACTGCAGGCCAGCGCCCTCCAAGTGGAGGGCCAAGGCGCTTCAGCTCCTCAAGTCGCCAGCCAGTCGCCACGCACCGGCCAGCGTATCGGGTATGCGCCCGCTGTCGATCGCCGTATCGATGGCGGCGCGTTCGGCGTCGCAGGCCAGGCCCTGCGCGACGAGCCAGTCGCGGTCGTAGCAGGTCTGTCTATAGCGTTCGCCACCGTCGCACAGCAGGGTGACGATGGCGCCGTGCTGGCCCGCCGCGGCCATCGCCGCCGCGCAGGCCAGCACTGCGATGAGGTTGGTCCCGGTGGAGCCGCCGACCGGTCGACCCAATCGATCGGCCAGCGCATGCATGGCCGCCAGGCTCCACACGTCGGGCACCTTGACCATCGCGTCGATGGCATCGGGCAGGAAGGAGGCCTCGACGCGCGGGCGGCCGATGCCTTCGATGCGTGAACCGGCCTCGCAGGTCAGGCCCCGGTCTCGCTGCACGTAGGCATCGAAGAACACCGATCGTTCGGGGTCGACGCCGCAGACACGGGTGGCATGCCGCGCGTAGCGCACGTAGCGGCCGATCGTGGCCAGCGTGCCCCCCGTGCCCGCCGCGGCGACGATCCACGCTGGGCACGGGTGCGGCTCGAGCCGCATCTGCGCATACACGCTCTCGGCAATGTTGTTGTTGGCGCGCCAGTCGGTGGCTCGCTCGGCCATCGTGAACTGGTCCATGTAGTGCCCGCCCAGTTCGCCGGCCAGGCGCGCGCTCTCGGCATAGATGGCGCGCGGGTCATCGACGAGATGGCAGCGCCCGCCCTGGAACTCGATGGCGGCGATCTTCTGCGGCGAGGTCGTGCGCGGCATCACCGCCACGAACGGCAGGCCGATGAGACGGGCGAAATAGGCCTCGCTCACCGCCGTGCTGCCGGACGACGACTCCACCACGGTGCTGCCCTCGCGCAGCCAGCCGCTGGACAGCGCGTGCAGGAACAGCGAGCGCGCCAATCGGTGCTTCAGGCTGCCGCTGGGATGGCAGGACTCGTCCTTCAGGTACAGATCGATACCCGCGAATCCCGGCAGGCGCAGCGGGATCAGGTGCGTATCGGCGGAGCGCTGCGCATCGGCCTCGATGCGGCGCAATGCCTCGCGCACCCAGGCGCGGCCCGCGGTGCTCACGACGCCACCCGTCGGTTCATGCGACGATGGCACGCAACCAGTCGGGCAGCGGCGCCGACTTCTGGGCCTTGAAGTCGACCCACACCACCTTGGCCCCGCCACTGGCATAGACCACGCCCGGGTCGTCGGTGCGCTCCAGAGTGATGTAGGTTTCGAAGCTCGTGCGACCGGGATGCGCCACGTACTGGCGCGCCCGCACATCGCCCGGGTACTCGAGCTGCTTGAGGAAGTTGCAGAAGGCGTTGACGATCACCGGGCCGGTGCCGTTGGGGTCTGGCGGACCGCCGATGTGCTGCAGCCAATCGATGCGGATCGTCTCGAAGTAGCGGAAGTAGACGGTGTTGTTGACATGGCCCATGGCGTCCATGTCGCCCCAGCGAATGGGGATCACCATGTCATGCACAAGCTTGCGGTCTTCTGGCAGGTCAAAGCGCATCGTCGCGGTTCCAGGGGTCAATCGAGTGTGATGCCAAGCTCGCCGGCCATGCGTTCGAGCTGCGCGCGCAGGCGCGCCACCTCGGCGGCCAGCCGCGCCTGCTCGGCCTTCAATGCGGCGACTTCGCCGGCGGTCACGCTTTGGGCCAGCATTTCCAGTTCAGGCGCCGTCTCGCGCGCAGCCGGCATGGGCGGCTCGCCGGTCAGCAGCTGCGCCCAGCGCGCCTCTCGTTCGCCTGGCGCGCGCGCCAGCTTCACCACGCGTGGCGTGGCCTTCGTGGCAAGCTCGTCGAGGAAGGCCTCCACCGACGAGACATCGGCAAACCGATGCAGACGTTCGCAGTTGGCGCGCAGCTCGGCGGCGGTCTGGGGCCCGCGCAGCATCAGCACGGCCAGCAGTGCCACCGATTGGCTGGGCACGCCCAGCATGCGCCCCGCGTTGTGCTCGTAGCGGGTCACGCGACTGCCGCTGCCTTCAAACACCAGGCTGAGCGACTTCAATCCGTCGACCGCGGTGAGAACCTCTGCATCGGTGGCCTGGATCACCGGCTCGCGTGCCGTCTTCTGATTGCACCCGGCCACCAGGGCATTGAGCGACAGCGGGTAGGTGTCGGGAACGGTGGTCTGCTTCTCCACCAGCACGCCCAGCACCCGGGCTTCGAGCGGTGTCAGCACGCGCACGCGTGGGCCCCGCCGAAGTCAAACACCGAAGCCGTCATCGGCCGCCAGCACCGCACCATTGATGAACCGGCTCTCGTTGGCACACAGCATCAACAGCGCGGAATCGAGGTCACGCGGTTCGCCCACCCGCTTGCGCGGCAGCATGTTGATGAGCTTCTGGCCAGCCTCGGTTTGCCAGTGATGGTGATTGATCTCGGTATCGATGTAGCCCGGGCACAGCGCATTGACGTTGATGCCGTACCGTCCCCACTCGAGGGCCATGGCCCGGGTCATGTGCACCACTGCGGCCTTGCTCATCGCGTAGACCCCGATCTGGCCCATCACGCGCAATCCGGCCATCGATGCCACGTTCACGATGCGGCCGCCGGTGAACGTACCCGGGGCCGCACCGCGCGAGCGCGCAATCATGCGCTTGCCGACTTCCTGAGCGACAAAGAAGGCGCCACGCGTGTTGGTGTCCATCACGAAGTCATAGTCGTCGGGCGTCACGTCGACCAGCTTCTGGGTGGTACTCACCCCCGAGTTGTTCACGAGGATGTCGATCGTGCCCATCTCGGTTTCCGCATGGGCCACCGCTGCCTTGATGCTGTCCGGGTCGGTCACGTCGAGCTCCACGACATGGGCGTCGCCGCCCTGTGACTCGATCTCTGCGCGCAGTGTCTTGAGCCTCTCCATGCGGCGCGCGGTGAGCACGACAGCCGCCCCCGCCTGGCTGAGGACGCGGGCAAACTGGGCCCCCAGTCCGCTGGATGCCCCGGTGACGAAGGCCACACGGCCGGAAAGATCGATTTGGTAGCTCATGGTGCGGGGCGCCCCGTGGCCGGGGCTTTTGCGATCACGACTTTGGCACGATAGCACGCGTGCCATGAGATGCCCCCCGCCGCGGCTCCTGCCAGGTGTCGCATGGGTGACGAAGAAAATAGCACGATCGTTCGATTTTCTGATCTCCACGCGTAGAATCCTGCATCCCCCTGCCGGAACCCACCCCATGACCACCCAGGAGATCCTCGAACAGTTCGGCCCGCGCGAGTCGATGGAGTACGACGTGGTCGTCGTGGGCGGCGGGCCGGCCGGCTTGGCGGCGGCCATCCGCCTGAAGCAACTGGCGGCCCAGGCCGGTCGTGACGTGTCCGTCGTCGTGCTCGAGAAAGGCTCCGAGCCTGGCGCACACACGCTGTCGGGCGCCGTGATGGACCCGATCGCCATGAACGAGCTGTTCCCGGACTGGAAGGAACGCGGCGCACCGCTGAACCAGCCCGTCACCGATGACCGCGTGCTCTTCCTGCGCGGCGACGGCGGCACCGCCACCACCCCGGCCTGGCTGGTGCCCGAGTGCTTCCACAACCACGGCAACTACGTGGTGGCGTTGGGCGCCGTGGTGAAGTGGTTGGGCGAACAGGCCGAGGCGCTGGGCGTCGAGGTGTTTCCAGGCTTCACGGCGGCAGAGGTGCTGTACGACGACGCGGGTGCGGTGCGTGGGGTGGCCACCGGCAACCTCGGTATCGGCCGCGACGGACAGCCGCACGACGGGTTCCAACTGGGCATGGAACTGCTCGGAAAGTACACCCTGTTCGCCGAAGGCGCGCGCGGGCACCTGGGCAAGCAGCTCATTTCGAAGTTCGGCCTCGATGCTGGGCGCGATCCGCAAAGCTATGCCATCGGCATCAAGGAGCTCTGGGAGGTCGACCCCGCGCAAGCACAGCCGGGCCTGGTCATCCACACAGCCGGCTGGCCCATCGAGGACGAGAGCTTCGGCGGCGGTTTCCTCTATCACCTGGAAGGCGGCAAGGTCACGCTGGGCTTCGTTCTCGGTCTGGACTACCAGAACCCCTGGATGAGCCCGTTCGAGGAGATGCAGCGCTGGAAGACGCACCCGGCGATCCGCAAGACGCTCGAGGGTGGCAAGCGCATCGGGTACGGCGCGCGTGCCATCAACAACGGCGGCCTGCACGCGCTGCCCAAGACGGTGTTTCCCGGCGGCGCGCTGGTGGGCTGCGATGCGGGCTACCTGAATGCCTCGCGCATCAAGGGCAGCCATGCCGCCATCAAGACCGGCATGCTCGCTGCCGAGGCCGCCTTCGAAGCGCTGGGCGCCGGACGCAGCCACGACGAACTGAGCGCCTATCCCCAGGCCTTCGAGCGCAGTTGGCTGCACAAGGAGCTCGAGCGGTCGAAGAACTTCAAGCTCTGGTTCAAGAAGGGCAAGTTGATCGGCAACGTGATGACCGGCATCGAGCAGTGGCTGCTGCCCAAGCTGGGCGTCAATGCGCCGCCATGGACGTTGCATGGTGAGCGCGCCGATCACCTCGCGCTGCGGCCAGCCAGCGAGTGCGAGAAGATCGACTACCCGAAGCCCGACGGCTCGATCACCTTCGATCGTCTTTCCTCGGTGTTCATCAGCAACACCAACCACGAGGAAAACCAGCCCGCGCACCTGACGCTCAAGGATGCGCGCGTCCCGGTCGATCTCAACCTGGCCAAGTACGCAGGCCCCGAGGGCCGTTATTGCCCGGCTGGCGTCTACGAATTCGTCAAGAACGACGACGGCAGCGATCGCCTGCAGATCAACGCGCAGAACTGCGTGCACTGCAAGACCTGCGACATCAAGGACCCGACCCAGAACATCGTCTGGGTGACTCCCGAAGGTGGCGGCGGGCCGAACTACGCGGGCATGTGATCGCGCGCCGAGGGCGCGGGTGCCAATGCAGCGACGGTGGCGGTCGACGCCGCCGTCAGGTCCGCGCAACGAATCGGCTTGCCGTGCGCCGGAAGCCGACGATCATGGCTCTCGGCGTGCCGCCCGCGTACACATCGACATGGAAGGCTGGGCGAGCTGTCGCGCTGGCCGCACTTAGAGCACACGCCCGGAACCCACAGCACAAACGGCACCGCGAGCGGGAATCCCAAGCAAAAGGCCTTGCAAGTCAATGACTTGCAAGGCCTGCGCTGTTCTGGTGGGCGGTGCAGGGTTCGAACCTGCGACCCCTGCCGTGTGAAGGCAGTGCTCTACCGCTGAGCTAACCGCCCGGTATTCCGGGTTCGCGCAGGTGCCCGCAGCTGCAGACCCTGAATCGGGCAGTCGAGCCGACCGCGCCCCCTGGCGAAGCTCGCATTATGCCACAGCCGGTCGCCAGACCGACTTGCCGCCGCTGGCCTTGTCGAGGTCGGCGAGTACCGCTTCGTGCGCCGCGAGCTCCTCCGCCGTGGGCTCGACCAGCGCCAGTTCGAAGGTCGACAGGTCGACCGCGGGCAGGTCGCCTGTGCCCGCGGTGCTTCCCGTCTCGTGGGCGATCACCAGCGTGTCCTGCCCCCGCGTCATTCGGATGTACACCTCAGCCAGCAGGCCGGCATCGAGCAGAGCACCATGCAGGCTGCGGTTCGAGTTGTCGACCTCCAGGCGCTTGCACAACGCATCCAGCGAATTGGCTTTGCCCGGGAACATCTCGCGAGCCATCGCCAGGGTGTCGGTCACCTGCCCCACCACGGTATGGATGGGCTCGCGTCCCAGTCGGGCCAGTTCCGCATTGACGAAGCCCACGTCGAAGCCGGCGTTGTGGATCACGATTTCGGCGTCGCGCAGAAAGGCGAGCAGCCGGTCGACCACCTCTGCGAATCGTGGCTTGTCGGCAAGGAACTCGTCGGTCAGGCCGTGAATACGGATCGCGTCCTCGCTGCCCTTGCGCTCCGGGTTGAGATACAGGTGCAGCGTGTTGCCGGTCAGCCGCCGGTTGACCATCTCAATGCAGCCGATCTCGACGATGCGATCGCCGCTCTCGGGGCTCAGGCCTGTGGTCTCGGTGTCGAAGAAGATCTGGCGCATCAGTGCTCCCTGCGGTTGCGAGCCCACGCCCAGAGGGCAGCACCACCGACCAGCATGGGCACGCACAGCCACTGGCCCATGCTCATGCCCAGCGCCAGCAGCCCGAGGTGGGCATCGGGTTCACGAAAGTACTCGGCGATGAACCGAAACGCACCATAGCCGAAAAGGAACGCGCCCGACACCTGGCCGGTGGCTCGCGGCTTGCGCGCATACAGCCACAGCAGCGCAAACAGCAGCACGCCCTCGAGAGCGAATTGGTAGAGCTGCGACGGATGGCGTGGTTGCGCATCGGGTGCCTGGGGGAACACCATGGCCCATGGAAGTGACGCGTCGGCCGGGCGGCCCCAGAGTTCGCCATTGATGAAGTTGCCGATGCGCCCGCTTGCGAGTCCGGTCGGCACGCACGGTGCGACCAGATCGGTGGTCTCGAGCCATGGCCGACCTCGGCGCCAGGAGTAGATGGCCAACGCGACGATCACGCCCAGCATGCCGCCATGGAAGCTCATGCCGCCCTTCCAGACGGCAAGGATCTCGAGCGGGTTCTGGGCGTAGTGGGCCGTCTTGTAGAACAGCGCATAGCCCAGCCGCCCGCCCACCACAACGCCCAGAACACCCCAGAACAGCAGGTCTTCGACCTGGGCCCGGCTCCAGCCGTTGCGGGCGTACCACGGCTGGCGCGCTCGCGACAGCGCCAGCATGAAGAACAGGCCGAAGGCCACGAGATAGGTCAGTCCGTACCAGTGGATCTGTACCGGGCCGATGGCCAGCGCCACCGGATTGAACTGGGGATGCACCAGCATCGGGATTCGGCTCCTCGCATTGGATGGCGGCGCCGGCGCGGCCGCTGCGCGCGGCATTGTCGCCGCATCGCCCGCCGGACCCGGTGCCGCACGCCCGGCGACAAGGGCGGCTGCGTGACCTCAGTCGTCGGAGGGCACGCGCGGCTTACCCGTGGGGCGCCCGCGCTTGACGTTGAGACCCATGTTGTCGAGGTGGCGCTCGCGGCGCGCGCGCACCCGCTCGTCCTCGCGCTCGGCCTCGCGCCGCTTGGTGTATCCCGTGGCATCGGCCACCACCCACCAGATGGCGGCCAGCGCAAACGGCGCCAGCACCAGCAGCCAGTTCCAGTTCGCGACAAAGGTCACACCGGCGATCTTCAGCAGGACCAGTAGGCATCCGATCACGACGAACCACATGCTGGCAGCCCTTCCCCGGCGGTGGACGGCGACAGTGTCGCGTCAACCGGCCCGTTTAGAATCCGTTGACACAGGTGGGCACTGTAACCCACAGCCCATCTGGAAGACCCACGAAAGGACCCCATGAAGAAGTTTGCCCTTATCGCCGCCGTGGCCGCCGTTGTGGCCGGCCCCGCTTTCGCCAATGCCGACCTGGCCAAGGCCAAGAACTGCATGGCCTGCCACGCCGTCGACAAGAAGATGGTCGGCCCGGCCTTCAAGGACATCGCCGCCAAGTACGCCGGCCAGAAGGACGCCGCGGCCAAGCTCGCCGACAAGGTGATCAAGGGCGGTACCGGCGTGTGGGGCCAGATCCCGATGCCCGCGAATGCCGTGAGCAAGGATGAGGCCGACAAGCTGGTCGCCTGGGTGCTTGCCACCAAGAAGTGATCGCTCAGCTGGCCTCCGGCGCCAGCACGTGAGAACCGAAAAAAAGGGCCCGCATCCGCGGGCCCTTTGCCATTTGCCTGTACGGTGCGGCGGGCCGCACAGCGAACTGCCGGACTCAGTTGTTCTCGGACAACTGCTCCAGGATGGCCGGATTCTCCAGGGTGGAGGTGTCCTGGGTGATCTGTTCGCCCTTGGCGATGGCCCGCAGCAACCGACGCATGATCTTGCCCGATCGGGTCTTGGGCAAGTTGTCGCCGAAGCGGATGTCCTTGGGCTTGGCGATCGGGCCGATTTCCTTGGCCACCCAGTTGCGCAGCTCGTTGGCAATCTTCTTGGCCTCGTCGCCCGTGGGTCGTGCTCGCTTGAGCACCACGAACGCGCAGATGGCCTCGCCCGTGGTGTCATCGGGGCGGCCGACCACCGCGGCCTCGGCCACCAGTTCGGTGTGGCTGACCAGCGCGGACTCGATCTCCATGGTGCCCATGCGGTGGCCCGAGACGTTGAGCACGTCGTCGATGCGCCCCGTGATCGTGAAATAACCGGTCTTCGCGTCGCGACTGGCACCGTCTCCCGCGAGGTAGTAACCCTTGAGCTCGGCCGGGTAGTAGCTCTTCTTGTAGCGATCGGGGTCACCCCAGATCGTGCGGATCATGCCGGGCCACGGCTTCTTGACCACCAGTATGCCGCCCTGCCCGTTGGGCACGTCGAGGCCGGTTTCGTCCACGATCGCGGCATCGATGCCGGGGAACGGCAACGTGCACGATCCCGGAACCAGCGGCGTGGCGCCCGGCATGGGCGTGATCATGTGGCCGCCCGTTTCGGTCTGCCACCAGGTGTCGACGATCGGGCAACGCCCGCCGCCGACGTTGGCGTGGTACCACTCCCAGGCCGCCGGGTTGATGGGCTCGCCCACTGACCCCAGGATGCGCAGCGAAGTGAGATCGTATTGGCGCGGATGAACGGCCGCGTTGCTCTCCGCGGCCTTGATCAGCGAGCGGATTGCCGTAGGCGCGGTATAGAAGATGGTGACCTTGTGGTCCTGGATCATCTTCCAGAACCGGCCGGCATCGGGATAAGTGGGGATGCCTTCGAAGACGATCTCGGTGCCGCCGAGCGCCAGCGGGCCATAGGCGATGTAGGTGTGCCCGGTTACCCAGCCGATGTCGGCGGTGCACCAGAAGACGTCATCGGGCTTGAGGTCGAAGGTCCACTTCGTGGTGATGGCCGCATGCAGCAGGTAGCCGCCGGTGGAGTGCTGCACGCCCTTGGGCTTGCCGGTGGAACCAGAGGTGTAGAGCAGGAACAGCGGGTGCTCGGCGCTCACCCACTCGGGCTCGCAACTGGCGGACTGCCCAGCCAATGCTTCGTGCAGCCAGATGTCGCGCCCATCGTGCCAGGCGATCGTGCCGCCGGTGCGCTTGTAGACAATGACCGTGCCCAGCGTATCGCAACCGCCCAGTGCAATGGCCTCGTCGACGATGGCCTTCAGCGGCAGTTGCTTGCCACCGCGCAGCTGCTCGTCAGCGGTGATGACCATCACGGCGCCGGCGTCGTTGATGCGGTCGCGCAGGCTCTGGGCCGAGAAGCCGCCGAACACGACCGAGTGCGTGGCACCGATGCGGGCGCAGGCCTGCATGGCGACCACGCCCTCGATGCTCATCGGCATGTAGATGACGACGCGGTCGCCGCGCTTGACACCGCGCGACTTGAGCACGTTGGCCATGCGGCAGGTGCGCGCCAGCAGATCGGCATAGGTGGCCCGGGTGACGGTGCCGTCGTCGGCCTCGAAGATGATGGCAACCTTGTCGCCACGCCCGGCTTCGACATGCCGGTCCAGGCAGTTGTACGACACGTTCAGGGTCCCGTCCTCGAACCAGCGGAAGAACGGCGCCTCGCTGTCGTCGAGCGAGCGGGTGAACGGCTTCTTCCAGCTCAGAAGCTCACGGGCCTGGCGCGCCCAGAATCCCGCGTGGTCGTCGGTCGCTTCCTTGACCAAAGCCTCATAGGCCGGCATGCCCGAAATGGTGGCCGAACGCACCGCGGCTTCGGACGGGGCATAGATCTTGAGCTCGTGCGAACCTTCTGCGGCACTCATTGGGGGTCTCCTGCAAGCGGGGTTGGATGGATGGATGGACGGTGGTGGCGACCATAGGCACGGGCTCTTACGAACCCCTTACTTCGCCAGCGTGACACAGTCGGCCAGTAGAATCCACGGGGTTTCCCTAGCCCAACCGCCGCATGGCCCGCCCAACCGAGAGTACCGAACCCTTGTCCCGCGGACGCCTTCCGCCCCTGCCGGCCATGATATTCGCCAGCCGCTGGCTGCAGCTGCCGCTGTATCTGGGGCTGATCCTGGCCCAGGCCGTGTATGTCTTCCACTTCTGGGTCGAACTGGTCCACCTGATCGAAGCGGCCATGGGCGACGCGGGCGCCTTGCAGAAACTGGTCAGCAGCCTGGGGTACAAGGGCACGCCCATCCTCGATGCCGCCGGGCGCACAGTGGGCTACGAGCCCATCAAGCAACTGGGCGAGACCATCATCATGCTCGTGGTGCTCGGGCTGATCGATGTGGTGATGATCAGCAACCTGCTCATCATGGTCATCGTGGGTGGCTATGAGACCTTCGTGTCACGCCTGCGCCTCGAGGGCCACCCCGACCAGCCCGAATGGCTGAGCCACGTGAATGCGTCGGTTCTGAAGGTCAAGCTCGCCACTGCCATCATCGGCATCAGCTCGATCCACCTGCTCAAGACCTTCATCAATGCGGCGAACTACGAGGACAAGGTACTGATCTGGCAGACGTTGATCCACATCGCATTCCTGTTCTCGGCGCTGTCGATCGCGCTGGCCGACAGGCTCATGAACGCGCCCGCCGCCAGTCGACACTGACGACCGCCCGTGGCGGGCAGCTCTAGCCGGTTCAGTCGGCCCTGGCGGCTGCCAGCGGCAGTTCGATGTCGCGCGTGTCGGAACCCGGCACGACCCGGTGTACCGTGAATCCCAGGTCCTGGGCCAGCTGCAGCATGCGGGCGTTTTCCACCAGCACGGTGCCCACCAGGCGGCGCGTGCCGTGCGCGTCGAGGGTGCGGATGAGCTTGCGCATCAGCAACTCGCCCAGGCCGCCGCCCTTGAGCTCGGAGCGCACGATCACGCCGAACTCGGCGTCCTGGTTGTCCGGATCGATGACCGCCCGCGCAACACCCAGCGTCTGCTCCCGTCCGTCAGGACCGGGCGCAACAGCGACGAAGGCGATCTCGCGCGCATAGTCGATCTGCGTCAGCCGCGCCAACTCGCTTCGTTCGATGGTTCGCCGGCTGTAGAAGATGCGCATGCGGATGTCCTCGGGATCGAGCTGGGTGAGGAACTCCAGGTGCTGGGCCTCGTCCTCCGGCCGGATCGGGCGCAGGGTGAGCGAACGGCCCTGCCAGGAAAGCTGCTCCACCCAATGCGCCGGATACGGCACCACCGCAAAGCGCTCGGCACCGGCCACGGGTCGGGCGCTCAGGCGGATCCGGGCATCCAGCGCAATGGCCCCCGACGCATCCACCAGCAGAGGGTTGACATCCAGTTCGGCCAGGTGCGGAAGGTCTGCCAGCATCTGCGATACCGCTGCCAGCACGCCCGTCAACGAGTCGAGATCGGCAGCCGGCACATCGCGATAGGCGCCGAGCAAACGGGCGACCCGGGTGCGCGCCACCAGCGCACGCGCCAGCGGCGCATTCAACGGCGGCAGACCGATCGCCCGATCGGCCAGCACCTCGACGGCCACGCCGCCCTGCCCAAACAGGATCACCGGGCCGAACACCGGGTCGATGCTGGCTCCGACGATGAGCTCACGGGCATGGGCTCGGCGCACCATGGACTGCACCGTGTATCCCTGCAGCACGGCGTCAGGTCGACGGCGCTGCACGCGCGCGGCCATGGCAGTGGCGGCGGCGCGCACGGCCGCCTCGTCCTCCAGGTCGAGCGCGACGCCGCCGACGTCGGACTTGTGGCTGATCTGAGGCGACAGCACTTTCAAAGCCACCGGGAAGCCGATCTGCCGCGCCGCCAGGGCCGCCGCGTCGGCGTCGGCAGGCACCGTGCGCGTGGTCGCCACCGCAATGCCGTAGGCAGCCAGCACCGCCTTGGCCTGAGGTTCACTGAGCCACTCGCATCCCTCGGCGAGCGCGCGCTCCACCACGACCTGCGCCGCCGCCACATCGGCTGCCGGGCCCGGTGCGGCCGCGGCCGGGGCCTCCATCAACTGCTCCTGGTTGCGTCGGTAGTCCACCAGCATCGCAAAGGCACGCACGGCCTCCTCGGGCGTGGCGTAGGCGGTGAGGCCGGACTCGTGAAAGGTGCGCCGCGCGGCATCGACAGCCGGTCCGCCCAGCCAGCAACCCAGCAAATAGGGTGGCCGGGCCGCCGCCAGCGGTACCAGGGCGCGGGCGATGTCGTCGGCCGGCACGATGGCCGTGGGCGCGTGCACGAACAGGATGGCCTGGCCGGCGGGGTCGGCGCGCAGGGCCTCGATCGTGCGCAGGTACCGGTCCACCGGAGCGTCGCCAATGATGTCGATGGGGTTGCCGCCAGACCAGTTCGTGGGCAGCACCTCATCGAGCCGGCTGCGCGTTTCGGGTTGCAGTTCCGCCAGCTCGATGCCGGCACTGGCCGCCGCATCCGCGGCCATCACGCCGGCGCCGCCGCCATTGGTGAGCACCACCAGCCGCTGCGCCTTGTTCTCGCGCCAGCGGGCCAGCGTCTCGGCGGCCATGAAGAGCTCCTGCAGGGTATCGACCCGCAGCATGCCCGCACGGCGGATGGCGGCGTCGAACACCAGGTCGGAACCGGCCAGTGCGCCGGTGTGCGACGCCGCCGCGCGCTGGCCCTGCGCCGTGCGACCGGACTTGACAACGATGACCGGCTTGTTCCGAGCCGCCGCCCGGGCTGCCGACATGAACTTGCGTGACGACTCCACCGACTCGATGTACAGGAGAATCGCCCGCGTGGCGGGGTCGCTGGCGAGGTAGTCGAGCATGTCGCCGAAGTCGACATCGGCGTGCTCGCCCAGCGAGACCACCTTCGAAAATCCAATGCCGCGCCCGCGGGCCCAGTCGAGCATGGCGGTGACCAGCGCGCCGGATTGCGACACGAATGCCAGTTCGCCATCCAGCGCGCATGCGTGCGCAAAGCTCGCGTCCAGCCCCGCGGCCGGCACTTGCAGCCCGATGCAGTTGGGCCCCAGCACGCGCAGCAGATGAGGGCGCGCAGCCTGCAGCATTGCGCGGCGCTCGTCATCGCCCAGCCCCGCCGTCAGGACGACGGCTGCCCGCGTTCCCGCCGCAGCCAGTTCGGCCACCAGTCCCGGCACCGACGCCGGTGGCGTGCAGATGACGGCCAGCTCAGGCACCTGGGGCAGTTCGGCCACGGAACGGGCCACGGTACAGCCGTCCAGTTGCGACAGTCTGCGGTTCAGCGGCATCAGCGCGCCCCCGAAACCGGCGCGCCGCAGGTTGCGCCAGACCGTGCTGCCGACCCGCCCGGGCCGGTCGGATGCACCGATCACGGCCACCGAGATCGGCGAGAACAAGGAGTCGAGGTTGCGGATGCTCATGGTTCGATACCGGATGCGCCGCGATGCGCGCCTGCAGCGACGATACCCGAGCGCGATGACACTTCATGACCCATGGCCCGCCTGCGATGCGTCAGCTTGCCACCAGTCCCGCTGGCTACACTCGCGGCACGGTGCACCATCGCGGGACCGACGCGCTCCCGCAGCCCGTGCACCGGCCCTTCTTCCGCCCTCCTCCCCGACCGCCATGACCACCACCATCCGACGCGACGACCTGATCGAGAGCGTGGCCGCCGCGCTGCAGTTCATCAGCTACTACCACCCCAGCGACTACATCGCCCACCTGGCGCGCGCCTACGAGCGCGAGCAAAGCCCGGCGGCGCGTGACGCGATCGCGCAGATCCTGACCAACTCGCGCATGTGCGCCGAGGGCCACAGGCCAATCTGCCAGGACACCGGCATCGTCAACGTGTTCCTCGAGATCGGCATGGACGTGCGCTGGGAGGGCTTCGACGGCTCGATCCAGGAGGCCGCCGACGAAGGCGTGCGCCGCGCCTACAACAACGCCGACAACCGGCTGCGCGCCTCGGTGCTCGCCGACCCGATCTTCGAGCGGCGCAACACCCGCGACAACACCCCTGCGGTGGTGTTCATGGATGTGGTGCCCGGTGACAAGCTCGGTGTCACCGTCGCGGCCAAGGGCGGCGGCAGCGAGAACAAGAGCAAGGTCTACATGCTCAATCCCAGCGACTCCATCGTCGACTGGGTGCTCAAGACGGTGCCGACCATGGGCGCCGGCTGGTGCCCGCCGGGCATGCTGGGCATCGGCGTGGGCGGCACGGCCGAGAAGGCGACGCTGATGGCCAAGCAGGCGCTGATGGACGACATCGACATGTACGAGCTGCTGCAGCGCGGCCCGCGCGACAAGCTCGAGGAGTTGCGCATCGAGCTGTACGAGAAGGTCAATGCGCTGGGCATCGGCGCGCAGGGGCTGGGCGGCCTGACCACGGTGCTCGACGTGAAGATCAAGACCTTCCCGACCCACGCGGCGAGCAAGCCCATCGCCATGATCCCCAACTGCGCGGCCACCCGCCACGCGCACTTCGTGATGGACGGCTCCGGCCCGGTCTACCTCGACCCGCCCAGTCTGAGCCTGTGGCCCGATGTGCACTGGGCACCCGATGCGCAGCGCAGCCGCAGGGTCAATCTCGACACGCTCACGCGCGATGAAGTCGCGAGCTGGAAGCCCGGCGACACGCTGCTGCTCAACGGCCGCATGCTCACCGGCCGCGACGCCGCGCACCAGCGCATCCAGGACATGCTCGCGCGTGGCGAGAAGCTGCCCGTGGACTTCACGAACCGCGTCATCTATTACGTCGGTCCGGTCGATCCGGTGCGTGACGAGGTGGTGGGCCCGGCCGGCCCCACCACCGCCACGCGCATGGACAAGTTCACCCGCATGATGCTGGAGCAGACCGGCCTGATCTCGATGGTGGGCAAGGCCGAGCGCGGCCCTGTGGCCATCGAGGCCATCCGCGATGCCCGCAGCGCCTACCTCATGGCCGTGGGCGGTGCGGCCTACCTGGTGGCCAAGGCCATCAAGGCCGCGCGCGTGGTGGCCTTCGAAGACCTCGGCATGGAAGCCATCTACGAGTTCGATGTGCGCGACATGCCCGTCACCGTCGCGGTAGACGCCACGGGCACCAGCGTGCACGAGACCGGGCCACGCCAGTGGCAGGCGCGCATCGGCAAGATCCCCGTGACCGTGGCCTGACAGGTACAAGGTGCGGCGATGGAGCCAACCGCCGTGCCAGCCCCACCCAGGCCGCGCAAGCGCGCGCGGCTCGGGCCGCGGCTGCTGGCGGCCATCGTTCTGGCCAGCACGTTGGCTGCACTATTGGCCACCGGCGTACAGCTGTGGCTGGACTACCGCGGCCAGGTGACCGAGCTCGAACGGCGCTTCCAGCAAGCGGAGAGGGCCTATGTGCCCGCATTGGCCGCGAGCCTTTGGGCGCTGGATGCCGCGCAGATCCAGCGCCAGCTCAATGGCCTGCTGGCGCTGCCCGACGTGGCCTACGTCAAGGTGGAAGGCCGAGTCGGCGAGCGCTTCAGTGCCGGAAATCCGGATGCCGTGGGGCTGCGCAGCCAAGTCTTCTCCCTGCGCTCGCCAGCCGATGCGCAAGCCGAATTGGGGACGCTCACGGTCGGGTTGGGGTTGGCAGACATCTATGCCCGCCTGTGGGACCGGGCACTCATCATCGTGGCCACGCAGTTCGCCAAGACCGCTGCCGTGGCGCTGTTCATCCTCTACCTGGTGAGGCTGTCGATCACGCGCCACCTGGAACGCATGGCATCGCACGCTCGCAGCCTGCAGGTCGACGCATTGGAGCGCCCGCTGATGCTCGATCGTGGTTCGAGCGTGCAGCCCGACGAACTCGATGATGTGGTGCGCGCACTCAACGAGATGAGCCATCGCCTGGGCGAAGCCCTGCACGAGCGCGAGCAGGTTCAATCCGAACTGCGGGCGCATCGGGATCACCTCGAAGATCTGGTGGCTCACCGCACGGCCGAGTTGCAGGACGCAAAGGACCGTGCCGAGTCGGCCAGCCAGGCCAAGAGTGCCTTCCTGGCCCACATGAGCCATGAGCTGCGGACACCCTTGAACGCCATCCTCGGCTACGCCCAGCTGCTGCGCATGGGCGGCGGTCTCAACGAGCGGCAGGCAACCGGGCTGGAGACCATACGTCACAGCGGCGAGCACTTGCTGGCGCTGGTGGTGGATGTGCTGGACCTGGCCCGCATCGAGGCCGGGCGCGCCGAATTGCAGCCAGCGCGCATCGATCTGCGCGCATTCCTGCGCGGCCTCGATGCGATGGTCCGCCTGCGCGCCGATGAAAAGGGCTTGCAGTTCGGCGTCGAGGCCGATGCGGGACTGCCGCAACACTGGACAGCCGACGAAACGCGATTGCGGCAGGTGTTGCTCAATCTGCTGGGCAACGCGGTGAAGTTCACCGACACCGGTCGCGTCGACTTGATCGTCAAGGCGGTCGAACGCAGCTCGCAGTCGTGCATCGTCGAGTTCGAGGTCCACGACACCGGCGCGGGCATCCCGCCCGAAGACCTGGAGCGGATCTTCGAGCCTTTCGAGCAGTCCCGCGATGCTCCTGGCCGGTCTGCGGGTACCGGCCTGGGCCTGGCCATCAGCCAGCGCCTGGTGCATCAGATGGGCGGAGCACTCACCGTGACCAGCCGCGTAGGCCAGGGCAGCACGTTCAAGTTTCGCATCGACGGGACATTGCCGCCCGGCTGAGCAAAACCCGCACGAACTCACGCGTTGCGAATCACGCGTTGCGGGAACGGTATCTCGACACCCTCGGTGGTCAGGCACTGGAGCACCGCCAAATTGACCTGGCTGCGCACGTTCAATGTTCCATTTTCGGGGTCGCCGACCCAGTAACCGATCGTCAACTCCAGGCCGTCGGCAGCAAAGCCACTCAGCAGAACGCCGGGCGCCGGATCGGTCAGCACACGCTCGACTGCCGCCACTGCCAGCGCCAGCTTCGGCATCAGCGCCGGCAGGTCGGTGCCATAGGCCACCTGCACCACCGTGTTGAGTGCCAGGTTGCGGTCAGCGAACGAGCAGTTTTCGACGCGCTGCGTGATCAGCAATTCGTTGGGCACGATGGACTCGCGACCGTTGGGTGCACGAATCACCGTGTAGCGGGTCGTGATGTCGGTGATCCGGCCCTCGAAGTTGTCCACCTTGACCAGGTCGCCGATGCGCAGTGACCGCTCGGCCAGGATGACGAAGCCGCTGACGTAGTTGGCCGCCAGCTTCTGCAGGCCGATGCCCAGGCCCACGCCCAGCGCGCCGCCGAAGACCGACAGCGCCCCCAGGGGAATCCCGGCCGCAGACAACGCCACCAGCACACCCACCAACAGCAGGCCGGCGCGGGTGGCATTGGCTGCGATCTTGCGCACGGAGAGGTTCACGCCGTCGGCGGCCAGCAGCCGCGCCTCGATCGCGGCCGACAGCCACAGCACGATGACCAGAACGACACCGGCCGTGAGCACGCCCTCGACCAGGCTGCGCAGGCTGACCGGCGTGCCGCCGATGCGCCAGCTCAGCGCTTCCATCTCCTGCAGCACCAACGGCAACAGGCCGGTCAGCCACAGCACAAGCGCCAGCCAGATCAGCCACGACACGGTGCGCTCGAGCACCCTCACCAGCGACGACTGCGGGAACGTGACATGCAGCACGCGAGCCACCAGCCGGATGACCGCCAGACTGGCCAGCACCGGCACCGCCAACCGAAGCAGCGCTATGGGCAGGTGCCCCTGGAGCAGCCACCGCGCCAGCATGGCCAGCGCCAACGCCAGCAGCGCAAAGAGCACGCCGTCGAATATGCGTTCGCCGAACCAGATGCTGCCCGGTGCCGCCTTGCGGGTGGCGCGCAGCACGGCCCAAGCCGTTGCGACGCAGACCGCCAGCGCCGCTGCCTCCAGCAGCACAGTGGGCCGCAGCAACCCCGCGAGCCACTGCGCAAGCTCGTCGCTCATCTGCATCGGTGCCGGTCTCTCAAACGTCAGCCAGGACGCGCAGGTGCGCCACCACGCTGCGGCCCAGCGCGCTCAGTGCATAGCCGCCCTCCAGGCACGAGACGATGCGCCCCTTGCAGTGACGGTCGGCGAGGTCCTTCAGGCGCCGGGTGATCCACTCGTAGTCGGCTTCGACCAGGCCGAGCTGGCCGAGATCGTCCTCGCGATGGCCGTCGAATCCAGCGGAGATGAACAGCATCTGCGGGCGGTACTCCTCCAGCCGCGGCATCCACATGGCCTCGATGATTTCGCGTATCTCCATCCCGCGCGTGTAAGGTGGTATCGGGACATTGACCATGTTGGTGCCCCTGGGCACGGCACCGCTGTTCGGGTACAGCGGATGCTGGAAGAAGCTGGCCATCAGGATGCGATCGTCGCCAGCGACGATGTCCTCCGTGCCGTTGCCATGGTGGACATCGAAGTCGACGATGGCCACCCGGCGCAGGCCCAGCACGTCCAGGGCATGCCGCGCCGCAACGGCCACGTTGTTGAAGAAGCAAAAGCCCATGGTCTCGTCGCGCGTGGCATGGTGCCCTGGGGGTCGCACGGCGCAAAACGCATTGGTCACATCGCCGCGCACAACGGCTTCGGTCGCGGCCACCGCTGCCCCGGCCGCACGCAGCGCAGCACGCCAGGTGGCTGGGCAAGCCACCGTGTCGGGGTCCAGGTGGCGCGACTCGCCGCTGGACTGCAGTTGCTCGAGGAAGTCACGCAACTGGACCACGTAGCCCGTGCTGTGCGCACGCTCGAGTTGCTCCAGTGTTGCCAGCGGCGCATCCATGCGCATCAGGGCCATGTCGAGCCCGGAACTCAGCAACTGGTCGTTGATGGCGTCGAGCCGCCGCGGGCACTCGGGGTGGCCCTCGCCCATGTCGTGCAATCGGCAGTCGGTGTGTGTGTAGTACGCGGTGGACATCGGCAACGCTGGCAGGTTTTCGGCTATGGTGCAGCGCATGGCAGACCATCCGCTCGCGCATCACCTCGCCCGTCTCACGGATCAGATTAGCACGATCATCGTGGGCAAGCGGCCGCAGATCGAGGACTGCGTGGCCTGCCTGCTGGCCGGCGGCCACCTCCTGATCGAGGACGTGCCGGGCGTGGGCAAGACCACGTTGGCCCATGCTCTGGCGGTCTCGCTGGGGCTGAAGTTCTCACGGGTGCAGTTCACTGCCGACCTGATGCCCTCGGACCTGGTCGGCGTGAGCGTGTTCGAGCGCAGCCGGGAGACCTTCGTCTTCCACCCGGGCCCGGTCTTCACGCAGGTGCTGCTGGCCGACGAGATCAATCGCGCTGGGCCGAAGACACAGAGCGCCCTGCTCGAGGCCATGGAAGAACACCAGGTCAGCGTCGAGAACGAAACCCGCCCCCTGCCCCGACCCTTTTTCGTGATCGCCACACAGAACCCGACCGACCAGCTGGGCACCTACCCCCTGCCTGAGAGCCAGCTCGATCGCTTCCTGATGTGCATCACGCTGGGCTATCCCGACCGCGCCAGTGAGCGCGCCTTGCTGGCCGGCGAGGACCGCCGGCACGCCATCGAACGGCTGGGCGCGGTGATGGAGCCAGCACTCCTGATGGCCGCACAGCAGGCGGTGCAGCGCGTGCAGGCGTCAGATGCCTTGCTGGACTACCTGCAGGCGTTGATTGCCGCCACCCGCAACGGCCGCTGGTTCGTGGAAGGCCTGAGCCCGCGCGCAGGCATCGCCATCCTGCGCGCTGCACGTGCGCGGGCGCTCTTGGCGCAGCGAACCTACGTCGCGCCCGAGGATGTGCAGGCGATCCTGCCGCAGACCGCGGCGCACCGGCTGGTCCCTGTGGCCGGAGCCGGGCGGGGCCGGGTCGAGCAGGTGCGCGCCATGATCGAGGCGGTGCCCTTGCCGTGACCACCTGGCGCCTGCGCCCGCTTGAAAGGCTCGAGCACTACCTCGAGACACGGCGACCTCGCAGCGAGACGTGGTCGCTGGACCAGGGCACCATCTACATCCTGCCCACGCGCGCGGGCTGGGCCTTCGCCGCAACGCTCGTGGCGATGCTGCTGGCCGCCATCAACTACCAGCTCAACCTGGGCTACGGGCTGATCTTCCTGCTCAGTGGCGCAGCGTTGGTGGCCATGCACCAGACCCACGGCAACCTGCGCGGCCTGCAGCTGCGCACCCGTTCGCCGCAGCCGGTGTACGCGGGCGATGCCGCATGCCTGGACATCGTGATCGACAACCCCGGCTCAGCGCGCATCGGCATCGGATTGGGCATACACCGCACCGGCACGCAGGGCGTGGCCTGGGTCGATGTGCCGGACCAGGGCCACTGCATCGCCCGCCTGTCGTTCCTGGCGCCCTCGCGCGGCGTGCACCTGCTGCCCACCGTGACCGCCGAGACCCAGTTTCCGCTCGGCTTGTTCCGCGCCTGGACGGTCTGGCGTCCGGCCGGCGAGGTGCTGGTGTATCCCCGGCCGGAGCATCCGCCCCAGGCACTGCCCGCCACGCAAGCCGCCGCCGGCACCGGGAGCTCGACGGTGGCCAGTTCGGGCAGCGAGTTCGATGGCGTACGCGCCTGGCGCCGTGGCGACGCCTTGCGCCAGGTGGTATGGAAAAAGGCTGCCCGCACGGGCGAGCTCGTCAGCCGCGACGGCACCCACAGCGCGCAAAGCGAGCTGTGGCTGGACTACGCCGCCGCGGCGCTGCCCGATGCAGAGCAACGCCTGTCCCGGCTGGCCGCGTGGGCGTTGCTGGCTGAACAGCAGGGCGCCAGCTTCGGCCTGCGCCTGCCGGGCAGCGAGCTGCCCCGCGCAACCGGTGAGGACCATCGCCGACGGGTGCTGGAAGCACTCGCGCGTTGGCAGGTACCCGGCGATCGGATCACCGGCATTGCGGCACCAACAGCGCGTCGGGAGCACCGATGACCGCACCAGGCAACCGTTGGACGCAACGCTGGGAGCGCCAGCCGCGCGAGGCGCGCGACACGCTGTTCCAGCTCGCGGTGATCGCCTGGACGGCCGGGCCGCACTTCATGCACCTGCCGCCGTGGTGCACAGGCCTCACGTTGCTGCTGCTGGGCTGGCGCGCCCGCATCGCGCTCACGCACGGCGCCCTGCCGCGGCGCGCGTGGGTGGTGGCGCTGCTGGCACTGGCCACCGGCCTGACGCTGTGGAGCGAGCGCACCTTGCTCGGCAAGGATGCCGGCGTCACGCTGCTGGTGCTGCTGCTGGCCCTCAAGACACTGGAGCAGCGCACCCGGCGCGACACCTTGGTGGTGTTCTTCCTGGGCTTCTTCCTCACGCTGACCCACTGCCTGTACTCGCAGTCGATGTTCACCGCGCTGTCGATGCTGGTCTCCACCTGGGGCTTGTTGACGGCGCAGGTGCTGTCGAGCATGCCGGTGGGTCTGCCGAGCCTGCGCCGCGCCGGCGGAACGGCCGCACGTCTGGCCATGCTGGGCGTGCCGCTGATGGTGCTGCTCTTCGTGCTGTTCCCGCGCTTCGGTCCCCTGTGGGGGTTGCCGCAGGATGGCCTGGGCCGCACCGGCTTGTCGGGCGCGCTGCGCATGGGCGGGGTGGCCGAGCTGGCCACCGACGAGGCCATTGCGTTTCGGGTTCGATTCGAGGGATCGGAGCCTGCGCAGCAGGCGCTGTACTTCCGTGGCCCGGTGCTCACCCGATTCGATGGAGTCGAGTGGCGCCAGTCCCCGCCGCGCCTGGCCACGCGTGGCGATGAACTGGGGCTGGTACGCCGGCTCGGCGCGCCGGTGCGCTACGAGATGATGCTCGAGCCGATCCGTCTGCCGCTGTTGCCGCTGCTGGAGTTCACGCCCGAGTTGCCCACATGGCCCGGCGGTTCCGCCGACGCTCTGTTGCCCACGCTGAGCGAAGAGCTGGTCTGGCGTACCGACCGCCTGGTGACGGACCGCCAGCGCTTGAGCGCGCAAGCCTGGCCGACGCCACCCCCGGCGCCCCGTCAGGCTTCGGTCACCCAGCTGCGCAGTCCTGGCGGGCGATCCGGCATCGGGCCACGCATGGCGCGATCGATCGACGACGCGCTGAGGCAAATACCCGCCGACCGCAACCCGCGTGCGGTGGCGTGGGCGCGCAGCCTGCGCGCGTCGCCCGAACTGGCCCAGGCCGACCCGGGCCAACTTGCCGAGGCTCTGCTCGCCCACGTGCGCACCACCGGTTTCGGCTACACGCTGACGCCGGGCACCTATGGGATCGACGCAGTCGACGAGTTCTGGCTCGATCGGCGCGTCGGCTTCTGCGAGCACTACGCTGCTTCTTTCGTGGTGCTGATGCGCGCCATGGGTGTACCGGCGCGCATCGTCACTGGCTACCAGGGGGCCGAGCCGCCCGATGCGGACGGGTGGCGCATCGTGCGCCAGAGCCATGCGCACGCGTGGGCGGAGTACTGGGAGCCGCGGACGGGGTGGGTCAGGGTCGACCCCACGGCCGCGGTTGCGCCGGAACGCATCGACCTCGGTGCCGCGTTGCGCCTGCGCGGAGGCTTCGTCGCCAACACGCTGGTCAACATGAACCCGGCGCTTGCCGAGAGACTTCGGCGGGCCTGGGAACTGCTGGACAGCCGCTGGGCCCAGTGGGTGACGAACTATTCGCGCAGCCGACAGTTCGACCTGCTGTCGAGCCTGGGCGTGGAAGCGCCGTCGATGCAGGACATGGCGATCGCGCTGATCAGCGCGCTGAGCGCGCTGGCCCTCGCCGGCGCGTCTTGGGCATGGTGGGATCGCCATCGCCAGGATCCCTGGGCACGCCTGCACGCACATGTCTGCCGCGCGCTGCAAGCGCTGGACGTACCGGCACACACCCACCAAGGACCTGCCACTCTGGCCGCGGCCGTGCATCGGCGGCACGGCGAGACCGGTCGCGAGATCGTCTCCGCGTTGTGCGAACTGGATGCGTTGCGCTACGGCCCGGCCAACCGTCATCTGCCGCAGCGCGAATGGAAGCGCCGCTTCGACGCTGCGACGCGCCCGCTGCGCCGAGTGCAGGCGGCTTCAAGCGCTGCTCAGCGCCGATAATGCGCGAATGACACGCCCAGCTGTTCCACTGTCCGCATCCAAGCCGCCGTGCGGACATCGTTGGCGCTCGATCGTGGGCACGGCGCTGCTGCTGTCCATGGGCGGGGCATGCGCGGCGCAGCCGATCGCCGCTGCGCCCGAACGATCGGCGCGCATGGCGCCAGGGTCCGCCGCTGCGGCAACCTACGGACGCCGCGACGATGTCCTGCGCCTGGCCTTCGATTTGGCGCGCACGCACGAGCTGGACCCCGAATGGGTGGCCTCGACCCTGAGCCAGGCGCGACGAGTTCCGGCGGTGATGCGCCTGATCATGCCTGCGGCACCGGGCCAGGCCAAGAGCTGGCAGGCCTACCGCGAGCGCTTCATCGAACCCCGCCGCATCCAGGCCGGACTCGCCTTCTGGGATGCCCACGAGCCCGTGCTCGAGCGGGTTCGCCAGCGCTTTGGGGTGCCACCCGAGCTCGTGGTCGGCATCATCGGCGTCGAAACCTTTTACGGCAAGCATCGCGGCGGCTTCCGGGTGCTCGACGCACTGGCCACGCTGTCGCTCGACTTCCCGACAGGCCGTTCGGACCGAAGTGCCTTCTTCCGCGATGAGCTCGGGCACTTCCTGGTCTGGGCACGGCGCGAGGCGCTGGCACCGACGGCGGTGAAGGGGTCCTACGCCGGCGCCATCGGACTGGGCCAGTTCATGCCCGGCAGCATCCTGCGCCATGCCATTGACTTCGATGGCGATGGCCATGTCGACATGGGCCACAGTGCCGCGGACGTGATCGGCAGCATCGCCAACTTCCTTGTGAACCACGGCTGGCTGGCACACGAACCCACCGACTTCAGAGTTCAGGCGCCCACCGATCCACAACAACTGGCGGCACTGCTTGCGCCGGACATCGAGCCCACCTTCAGCGCTGCGCAGTTCGCCGAGCATGGCGCGCGGCTGGACGACGGCGGCAGCCGGTACGGAGGCCCGATGGCGCTGGTCGAGCTGCACAACGGCAACGCGTTGCCGAGCTACGTGGCTGGCACTCGCAACTTCCAGGTCGTGACGATGTACAACCGCTCGGCGTACTACGCGATGGCGGTGATCGAGCTCGGGCGCGCCGTGGCCGATCGACGGGCGATCAGGACCGTCGCAACAGGCGACGCGCCCCGCTGAACAGCGCCAGCGCGACCGCCCCAGCCACTGCGCCCACCAAGGCATCGGCCAGGGCGCTGACCAGCCATCCGAGTGCGCCGGGCATGGCCTGCACAAGGGACTCGACGGCATGGTGAACCGGCGGCAACCCGTGCACCAGAATGCCACCACCGACCAGGAACATGGCGGCCGTACCGGCCACCGCGAGCGCCTTCATCAGCCACGGTGCAGCCCGCAGCAGCGCCGCGCCGCTGCTGCGGGCAACAGCCCCGTCGCGCCGGCTCAGCCAAAGGCCCAGGTCGTCGAGCTTGACGATGCCGGCGACCAACCCGTACACACCCACGGTCATCACCAAAGCCACCGCTGACAACACCGTCGCCTGGGTTGCCAGTGGTTGGGTGGTCACGGTTCCAAGCGAGATCGTGATGATCTCGGCCGAGAGGATGAAATCGGTGCGCACCGCACCGCGGATCTTGTCGCGCTCGAACTGCACCATGTCCAGTTGCGGGTCGGCCAGTGCCTGGGCCACGGCCCGCTCGTGCGCCTCGTCGTCCTGCGCACTGTGCAGCCAGCGATGGGCGAGTTTCTCGACGCCCTCGAAGCACAAGAACAGGCCGCCGGCCATCAGCAGCGGCAGCACCAACGCGGGCGCCCAGGCGCTGATGGCCAATGCCAGCGGCACCAGGATCACCTTGTTGATCAGCGAGCCGCGGGCCACGGCCCAGACCACGGGCAACTCGCGCTCGGCGCGCACGCCGGCGACCTGTTGGGCATTCAGCGCGAGGTCGTCGCCCAGCACGCCGGCCGTCTTCTTGGCGGCCACTTTGGTCATCACCGCCACGTCGTCGAGCACGAGCGCGATGTCGTCGATCAATGCAAGCAGACTGGCAGCGGCCATGGCGGGCGGGTCGGGTCGTGTTGGGCGCGCTATGGTAGCGGCAAGGCCTGCACCCCGGCATTGGAGCCCGGTGGGGCTCAAGCGGCCACGAGGAAGTCGCGGCTGATACCGGCACCGATGGCGCTCACCCGCTCGAGAAACCGGGTGAGGAACCCATGCAGCCCCCCCGCCAGGATTTCGTCGATGCGACCGAACCGGAGATCGGCCTGCAAGCGGCCGGCACGGCGACGGGTCTCGTGGCTTTGCTCGTTGGCGACGGCATCGAGGTTGGCCACGACCTCGTTCAGGCTGGCCGCCAGTGAGCGTGGCATGTCCGCACGCAGCACCAGCAACTCGGCCACTTTCTCGGGCCTGATCACGTTGCGATAGACCTTGCGGTAGATCTCGAAGGCGGACACCGACCGCAGGATGGCCGACCAGTGGTAGAAGTCGTCCTCGGGCGCCGCGATGTCGTCACCAGGCCGCTCCGGTGTCGACTCCAGTGCATGGAAGCGCACATCGAGCAGCCGCGCGGTGTTGTCCGCCCGCTCCAAGAAGGTGCCGATGCGGATGAAGTGCAGCGCCTCGTCCTGCAGCATGGTGCCCACCGTCACGCCGCGCGAGAGGTGCGAGCGGAACTTGACCCACTCGAACAACGCGGGCGGGTCGCGATCGAAGGCCCCTTCGCGCAACAGCCGGTTGAACTCCAGCCAGGTCTGGTTGGTCGTCTCCCACAGCTCGGTGGTCAGCGTGCCGCGCACGGCCCGTGCGTTCTCGCGTGCCGCGCGCAGACAGGACACGATGCTCGATGTGTTGGCGGCATCGCGCACCATGAACTCCAGCACATTGCGGGCGTCGATCCGATCGTGCCGCGCCAGGAAGCGCGGCGTCAGCTCGGAGATGCCCAGTACACCGGCCCAACCCGCTTCGGCGCGTTCGACCGGCTGGGGCAACAGCGCCGACTGGTAGCTCACATCCAGCAGACGGGCGGTGTTTTCGGCGCGCTCCATGTAGCGCGACATCCAGAACAGGTGATCCGCGGTACGCGACGATGCCGCGGTCCACATACGTGGGGCAGGTCGACAACGCAAGCGTGGGCTGCGCGATGTAGTTGGCCGGTTGCGCCTTCAACTGGGTGGCGAACGCGTCGATCTGCGCCCGCGTGGCGGCCGGACCCACCAGCATGCCGTAGCCGCCCGCGCCGTGTACTTCCTTGACCACCAGTTCATCGAGGTGCGCCAGCACATGCGAGAGCTGGTCGGGCTCGCGGCACATCCAGGTGGGCACGTTCTCGAGGATGGGCCTTTCGCCGAGATAGAACTCGATCATCTTCGGCACATAGGGGTAGATCGACTTGTCGTCGGCCACCCCGGTGCCAATCGCATTGGCCAGCGTCACGTTCCCACGGCGGTAAGCGTCGAGCAGGCCCGCACATCCCAGCGTGGAATCGGCGCGAAAGGCCAGCGGGTCCAGGAAGTCGTCGTCCACGCGGCGGTAGATCACATCCACGCGGCGCGGCCCCTGCGTCGTGCGCATGTAGACGAAGTGGTCGCGAACGAAGAGGTCCTGCCCTTCGACCAGTTCGATGCCCATCTGCTGGGCGAGGAAAGCATGCTCGAAGTAGGCGCTGTTGTACATGCCCGGGGTCAGCAGCACGCAGGCCGGTTCGTCCGAGGCCGCGGGGGCCACGTCACGCAGTGTCTCGAGGAGCAGGTCGGGGTAGTGCGCCACGGGCGCCACCCGGTGGCGGGCAAAGAGATCGGGGAACAAGCGCATCATCATCTTGCGGTTCTCGAGCATGTAGCTCACGCCGCTGGGTACGCGCACGTTGTCCTCCAGCACATGGTAGGTGCCGCTGCCGTCGGGTTGCGTGGCACGCACGATGTCGATGCCGGCGATGTGCGCATACACCTGCCCGGCCACGTCCACGTCCTGCATCTCGGGTCGGTACTGCGCATTGCGCAGCACCTGCTCGGCCGGCACGACGCCAGCGCGCAGGATCTCCCTCCCGTGGTAGACGTCGTGGATGAAGCGGTTCAACGCGGTGACGCGCTGCACGAGTCCGCGACGCAGGTGCTGCCACTCGTCGGCCGGAATGATGCGCGGGATCAGGTCGAACGGTATCAACCGCTCGGTGCCAGCGCCGTCGTCCTTCTCGCCATAGACCGCAAAGGTGATCCCGACGCGGCGAAAAATCAGCTCGGCCTCGGTCCTGCGGGCGGCCATCTCTTCGCGCGGTTGCTGCGCCAGCCAGCGGTCGTAAGCGCGGTAGTGCGGGCGCACCAGTGCGGCACTGGCCTGCATCTCGTCGTAGCTTGGCATCATGGCGGGCTTGCTCCTTGCGACGGATACGCAACATCCGGACCAGCGGCGCCACGAGGCGATGCCGGATCGTTCGCCGGACTCCAGTGCCAGTAGCGCCGGTTCACCGCCCGGGTGCAGGCATGCGCCCCATCGTGCCACAGCCATGCACCGCAGTGGTCGGTTCGCACCAAGTTGATGCCACTCTCGGCGTAGCGTTGCACCACCTGCGGCGCCGGATGGCCGAAGCGACTGCGATAGGCCGCCTGCACGACCGCCACGGAGGGCGCCACCGCGTCCAGAAATGCCTCACTCGACGATGTGCGGCTGCCGTGGTGGGGCACCAGCAGCACCTCGCTGCGCAGTGCCCGGCCCCAGCGGGCCACCAGTTCGGCCTCCTGAGCGGCCTCGAGATCGCCTGTCAGCAAGGCGCGGCGGCCGTTCGCGTCCGTGATCGCCAGCACGCAGGACAGGCTGTTCGGTGACCGACGGGGATCGTCCAGCGCGGCCGCACCGGGGTGCAGCACCTCGAAGCGCACACCATCCCACTGCCAACTCGCGCCGGCGAGACAGGGCTGATGCGCCGGAAGCGTGGCCGTGGCTCGTACTGGCCCACGGCCAAGCAGATCCTTCCAGGCGGCGCTCTCGCCCAGTTGTGATGCCGCGGCCACGCCCCCTGCACCTCGAAGCGGATGCGCCGCTGGAAGCGAACTCAGTGACGCGAGTACCGGCACGCCGGCCACCACCGACGCCGCACCACCAATGTGGTCGGTGTCGCCATGGCTGAGCACCAATCGGTCGATCGCGCGCTCGCCCCTGGTCCGCAACAACGGCAACAGCAAACGCTCGCCCGCATCGCTTTCGCTGGCCCAAGCGGGGCCGGTGTCATACAGCAGCAGGTGCTGGCGTGTGCGAACCAACACCGCCGTCCCTTGGCCGACATCGGCGGCCAGCAATTCGAAAGTGCCCGCACGCGGGCGTGGCACCACCGGCCATACCAACGGCAGGGTCAGCAGCGGTGCCAGGATGCGAACACGCCAGTGCAACGGAGCGAGCCCGACGACTGCTGCCGCGAGCCCGGCGACCGCTGCCCAGCCCGGGGCAGCGGGAACCGACCACGTGGCCCACGGCCAGCTAGCCAGCCAGGCCAATCCCGTCATCCAGACCTGCCCCAGCCATGCGGCCGGCTGCCACAACAGCGGCACCATGGTGCCGGCGAGCGCCAGCGGCGTGAGCACCAGTGTGACCAGCGGTATCGACACCAGGTTGGCCAGGAAGCCCACCAGCGAAATCTGCTGGAAGAACACCAGCGACAGCGGCGCCAGCCCCACCGTGGCCACCACCTGACTGCGCAACAGCGTCGCCGGCGCTGCTGCCCAGCCCGTGGGTGCCGGCGGGCGTTCGACTGGCTCGGACAGCATCAGCAGCGCCACCGCTGCGAACGACAGCCAGAAGCCGGGCTGCAGCAGGGCCCAGGGGTCGCGCAGGGTCACCGCCACGGCGGTGACCGCGCACACCAGCAGCCACGGCCAGCGCAGGCCCAGGCTGCGCAGCCCCACGGCGATGGCCAGCATCAGCAGCGTGCGCTCCGCCGGCACCCCCCACCCGGCCAACAGCGCATACGCCGCTGCCGCCGCGAGGCCGCCCCAGCGCGCTGCCAATGGCGCCGGCAGCCGGTGCATCAGCCCGTGGCTGCGCCGCCAGGCCCATCCGACGCCTGCGCCAGCCAGCCAGGCGAACATGGTGACATGCACGCCGCTGATCGAGACCAGGTGCGCCACGCCGGTGAGGCGAAAGACCTCCCAATCCTCGCGCTCCAGTCCGGCCTGATCGCCAACGACCAGGGCCGCCATCAGCCCGGCCACCCGGGGCGGATCGACGGCATGGACGATGGCATCGCGCAACGAGCCTCGAACCCGCTCGACGGGATGCCCGGCCTGTGCGTCGAGCAGTGCCGGCGGTGCTGCAACTGCCCGACCCTCGCGCACGTAGCCTGTCGCGCGAACGCCCTGCTCCCACAGCCACAGCTCGCCATCGAAGCCGCCCGGGTTGAGCATGCCATGAGGCCTCTTCAAGCGTACCGTCAGGCTCCAGCGCTGACCGGCTCGCAGCGCAGGCGTGGATTCGGCCGCGCGCGCACGTGAGCCAGCAACGGACGCGCCCGGTTGGTCCGCGGGCGGCGCGTACCAACTGAGCAGCAACCGGCTCGGCACCGGAGCCGGCCGTCCACGCCACTGCGCCTGTTCGACACGAAAACGGAATCGGGTGCCGATGGTCCCGACGCGGGGCATGGCATCGACGACACCGACGACATCAAGATCCTGCCCCTCGAGGCCAACGGGCAGTGCCTCCGCCAGGCGCAGCTGGGCCCGCCACTCTGTGGTGGCCCAGCCCAGACCGGCCAAACCTGCGCACAACGCAAGAGCGGGCCCGACGAGGCCCCATGCCCGTACAGCCGCATGTCCCGACACCACGGTGGCACGGCCGCAGCGTCGCCAGCCCCAGAACGCCAACAAGGCCGCCCCGAGGCACGCCCAGGCCAGCCAGCGGGAATCGCCCACCAGCCTGGCCTGCTGCAATTGCAGCGCCACACCGCCCAGCCAGGCCAACGATGCAGCCGCCCACTGCCAGCCCGTCGCACCGGCAGCCGAAGCGCCAGTCGGATCGGACCGGCTGCCGTCGAAGGTCCGCGCAGCATCAGCACTGCCCTGCGGCTCGCGGATGGGCGGCTGCGACCCCGCGCCGCTGCCGGATGGCGCTTGCACTTCGGCCATCGGCCCAGTGTAGGATGCGTTTCCGGCCATGCGGCCACAATTCCTGGCGACCCCCCATGTCTGTCACCGAAAAGCTCGCGCGCCTGGGCATCACGCTGCCACCGGTCGCGATTCCGGCCGCGGCCTATGTGCCCTATGTGCGCACCGGCTCCCTGGTGTTTCTGTCCGGCCATATCGCCAAGCGCGACGGCAAGCCCTGGGTCGGCCAGCTCGGCCTGACCATGACCACCGAGGAGGGCAAGGCAGCGGCGCGCTCGGTCGCAATCGATTTGCTCGGAACGCTGCAGGCCGCAGCCGGCAGTCTCGAGAACGTGGCCCGCATCGTCAAGGTGATGAGCCTGGTGAACTCCACGCCCACTTTTACCGAGCAGCACCTGGTGACCAACGGCGCGTCCGAGCTCCTGGGCGAGTTGTTCGGCGAGGCCGGCGCCCATGCACGCAGCGCGTTCGGCGTTGCCCAGATCCCGCTGGGCGCATGCGTCGAGATCGAACTGATCGCCGAACTGAAGTGACCGTCGATCCTTTGCCCTTGCCCCGCGCATTGTCGCAACCAGGAGCCGCCACGGCGCTGCTCGCCGTGGTGATGCTGGCGGCATGGGGCAGTGTGGGACTGGCCTACTACACGCAGCATGTGCTCGAAATGCTGCCCTGCGCGTGGTGCGTGCTGCAGCGTCTGCTGTTCATCGTGGTCGGCGTGCTTGCCGCCGTCGGCATCGCCTGGCCGGGCAGAGCTGTCCGCGTCGGCACGGCCTGGGCCATCATCGGCGTCTCGAACCTGGGCATGGCTGCCGCCGTGTGGCAGCACTTCGTCGCGGCGCAGTCTGCGTCGTGCAACCAGACGCTGGCCGACCGGGTGATGGCCGCCACCGGACTCGACCGGATGCTGCCCGACCTGTTCGCGGCCTATGCCTCGTGTGCCGATGCCTCCACCTCGCTGCTGGGCGTGCCCTATGCGTTCTGGAGCCTGGCCCTCTTTCTCATGCTCGAGTTCGCCGGCGTCATGGTCTGGTCGATCAGCCGCCGCGCCATCGCCAGCAACTGACCGCGCGCGAGTGTTGCCGGGGGCGACCCCACAGACCCCAAGTGGGATGGGTTGCCGGAAAATGCGCCCAATCGCACGAGCCTCCGCCATGAACTCGAACCCCGATCTCGTCATCGTCGGTGCCGGCCCTGCCGGCCTGGCCCTGGCCGCTGCCCTCGCCGACGCCGGCCTGCGGCCGCTGGTGCTGGAGCAACAAGACCGCGCGGCGCTGGACGAGCCCGCCGAGGATGGGCGCGAAATCGCCCTCACCCACCGCGCCCGCCGGGTCATGCAGACACTTGGGATCTGGCAGGCGCTGCCGGAATCAGGCGTTGCGCCGCTGCGCGAGGCGCGCGTGCTCGACGGCGATGCGCCGACAACCCTGCACTTCGGCCCCGGTGACGAGGCCCTGGGCTGGCTGGTACCCAACCACCTGATCCGGCGCGCCGCGTTGGCCGCGGCACTGCAGCGGCCGGCCGTGCAACTGCTGTGCAACGCGCGCGTGACTGCCCTGTCCCGCGATGCCGAGTCGGCCACCGTCACCCTGGCCGATGGCAACCGGTACACGGCTGCGCTGATCGTGGCCGCCGACAGCCGCTTCTCGCAGACGCGGCGTCTGGCGGGCATCGGGGCGCAGATGCACGACTTCGGCCGCAGCGTGGTGGTCGGGCGTGTCGCCCACACCCTGCCCAACCACGGCATTGCCTGGGAGTGCTTCCGCTACGGCAACACGCTGGCCTTGCTGCCGCTCAACGACGATGTCACCTCGGCGGTGGTGACGGTGGACTCCAGCCTTGCCGCGCAGTGGCTGGCCCTGGACGATGAGGCGTTTGCCGCGCGCATCGAGGCCCAGGTGGCGGGCCGCCTGGGAAGCTTGCGGGCGGCCGGACCACGCCATCACTACCCGCTGGTGGGCGTGTATGCCCACCGGTTCGCGGCGCCGCGCTTCGCGCTGGTGGGCGACGCGGCCGTCGGCATGCACCCGGTCACCGCGCACGGATACAACTTCGGGCTTTTCGGCGTCGAAGTGCTGGCGCGCGAGCTTGGCCGCGCCCACGGCCGCGGCCTCGACCTGGGTGCCCTGCCCGCGTTGCAGGCCTACGAGCGTGAGCACCGGCGCACCACGCTGCCGGTCTACCTGGGCACCAACGCCATCGTGTCGTTGTTCACCGACGAGCGCGCCCTGCCCAAGCTGGCGCGCCAGGCGGTCATTCAGCTGTCCGAGCGCATGCCGCTGGTCAGCCAACTGGTGAAGATGGCGATCACGCGGCAGCTCACTGGCACAGGTCGCACTCGCCGCGCTACCGCAGTCCCTGGTTGATGCGCTCGAGCACCGCCGTGCCGGGGCACAGTTCGGACTCGCCCAGCCGGTTGAGCGCCCCGGCCATCGTGTTCATGGCATGGTGCAGGTCGTGCGCCTGCGGTTCCACGTAGAGCAAGCCGGTCACCACCTCGCCCTGCGCCTGCAGGGCCTGCACCTGCGCCGCCGCACGCACGCGGTCGGTCGGGTCGTAGTCGGCATGCAGCTTGCTGCCGGGGTGGTTGTTGAAGGTGACGCAGGGGCTGATGACATCGAGGAAGGCCGCACCACCGTGGGTGATGGCGCCCTTGATGAGCGGCACGAGTTGCTCCTTGTCACCGGAGAAGCCGCGCCCGACGTAGGTGGCACCCAGCTGCAGTGCCAGCGCGATCAGGTCGACCGGCGAGTCGTTGTTGACCGCGCCCTTCTTGCTCTTGCTGCCGCGATCGGCGGTGGCCGAGAACTGGCCCTTGGTGAGGCCGTAGACGCCGTTGTTCTCGACGATGTAGACCATGCGCACGCCGCGCCGCATGGCATGCGCGAACTGGCCCAGGCCGATCGATGCGGAATCGCCGTCGCCGGAGACCCCCAGGTACAGCAATTCGCGGTTGGCCAGGTACGCACCGGTGAGCACGCTCGGCATGCGCCCATGCACGGTGTTGAAGCCATGGCTGGCGCCAAGGAAATAGTCGGGTGTCTTGGAGCTGCAGCCGATGCCAGACAGCTTGGCCACCCGGTGCGGCTCGATGTCGAGCTCCCAGCAGGCCTGCACGATGGCCGCGGAGATGCTGTCGTGCCCGCAGCCGGCGCACAGCGTCGACACCTTGCCTTCGTAGTCGCGCCGCGTGTAGCCCACCTGGTTGCGGGTGAGCGTGGGATGGTGCAGCGTGGGTTTTGCGATGTAGGTCATGGCGATTTCTCCGGCACGCTCAGGCCCGCTCGCGGCGCGGGGCCACGGCCAGCGCATGCACATGCTTGGTGATGGCCTGCTCGACGAAGCGCGCCGTGATCGGGGTGCCGTCGTAATGCAGCACCGAGATCAGGGCGGACGGATCGATCTCGAGTTCGTTGATCAGCAACGTGCGCATCTGGGCATCGCGGTTTTGCTCCACCACGAAGACATGGTCGTGCGAGTCGATGAATTCGCGCACGCTGGCGGGGAAGGGATAGGCCCGCAGCCGCATGGCATCGAGGTGGATGCCCTCGTTGGCCAACGAGTCCAGCGCCTCGTCCATCGACGGGGCGGTGGAACCGAAGTACAGCACGCCCAAGCGGCTCTTCTTCTGGGCGGGATGCAACACCGGCTGTGGCACCAGATCGGCAGCGGTAGCGAACTTGCGCAGCAGCCGTTGCACGTTGTAGATGTAATCGGGACCGGCCTCGGAATAGCGCGCGTAGGGGTCGCGCGTGGTGCCTCGGGTGAAGTACGCGCCCTTGCTCGGATGCGTGCCCGGCAGGGTGCGCCACGGGATGCCGTCACCATCGACATCCTTGTAGCGACCGAAGTCCTTGCCGGCCTCGAGCTCGGCGGCGGTCATCACCTTGCCGCGGTCGTAGCTGCGATCGTCGCTCCAGGCGAAGGGCTCGCACAGGCGCTGGTTCATGCCGATGTCCAGGTCGGTCATCACGAAAATCGGCGTCTGCAGGCGGTCGGCCAGGTCGAGTGCCGCAGCGCTCATCTCGAAGCACTCGGCCGGGTCCTGGGGCAGCAGCATCACGTGCTTGGTATCGCCATGCGACGCGTAAGCGGTGCTGAGCAGGTCCGCCTGCTGCGTGCGCGTGGGCATGCCGGTGGAGGGGCCACCGCGCTGCACATTGATGATGGTCAGCGGAATCTCGGCAAAGTAGGCCAGGCCGATGAACTCGGTCATCAGCGACACGCCGGGCCCCGACGTGGCGGTGAAGGCGCGCGCGCCGTTCCAGCCAGCCCCGGTGATCATGCCGATCGAGGCGATCTCGTCTTCGGCCTGCACGATGGCAAAGCGGTTCTCGCCAGTCTGAGGATCGACGCGATACTGGCGGCAGAACTTCTCGAACATCTCGGCCACCGAAGACGATGGCGTGATCGGGTACCAGGCGCACACCGAGGCACCGCCGTACACGCAGCCCAGCGCCGCAGCCGTATTGCCGTCGACGAAGATGCGCTGCCCGACCCGATCGGTCGCGCGCACCTTCAAACCCATGGCCGGTACTGCCGGCGGGCGCAGGTGGTCCTTCGCGAAGCTGCGCCCCGACTGCAAGGCCCGGATGTTCGATTCGAGCAGCCGCTCCTTGCCCTTGTACTGCTCGCCCAGCAGGCGCTCGATCACCGCGGGGTCGACATCCATCAGCACCGACAGCGCGCCCAGCACCATGATGTTCTTGAACAGCGTGCGCTGCCTCGGGTCCTCATAGGTGGCGTTGCAGATCGCGGTAACCGGCATCGGGATGACGTTCACGTCGTCACGAAACGCCGTGGGCGGCATCGGCCGCGTGCTGTCGTAGAACAGGTAGCCACCCGTCTCGAGCTCACGCACGTCCTGGGTCCAGGTTTGCGGATTCATCGCGACCATCATGTCGACGCCGCCCCGGCGCCCAAGCCAGCCGCGCTCGCTCACCCGCACCTCGTACCAGGTGGGCAGGCCCTGGATATTGCTGGGAAAGATGTTGCGCGGGCTGACCGGCACGCCCATGCGCAGGATGGCCTTGGCGAACAGTTCGTTGGCCGATGCCGAACCCGAGCCGTTGACGTTGGAGAACTTGATGACGAAGTCGTTGACCGCTTCGATGCGCTTCATGCGGCCACTCCTTGGCGGCTGGGGCTGGGCCGGCTGTCGCGACAGGCGGGGCCCGCCTTGGTGGTGAGCAGGAGGAACTTCTGCATGTCCCAGGCGCCAGTGGGGCAACGCTCGGCACACAGCCCGCAGTGCAGGCAGACGTCCTCGTCCTTGACCATCACGCGCTGTGTCTTGAGCGCGCCGCTCACATACAGCGCCTGCTGCGCGTGCAGAGCGGGCGCCTTCAGGCGCGTGCGCAGATCGGCCTCATCGCCGTTTGCGGTGAAGCTGATGCAGTCCATCGGGCAAATGTCGACACAGCCATCGCACTCGATGCACAGCTTGTCGGTGAACACCGTCTGCACGTCGCAGTTCAGGCAGCGCTGGGCTTCCTGCCAGGCGACGGCCGGATCGAAACCCAGTTCGACCTCGACCCGGATGCTCGACAGCGCCTGCTCCGCTTTCGCCCAGGGCACCTTGTGGCGGGCGTCATTGGTGGGCGCATTGTCATAGCTCCACTCGTGGATGCCCATCTTCTGCGACATCAGGTTCACGTGCGGCGGCGGCCGCCTCGCCACGTCTTCGCCGTGGACGTAGCGGTCGATGGACACTGCCGCCTCGTGGCCGTGCGCCACCGCGGTGATGATGTTCTTCGGCCCGAACGCGGCGTCGCCGCCGAAGAACACGCGCGGCACCGTGGATTGGAAGGTGGTCTCGTCGAGAACCGGCAGGCCCCACTTGTCGAATGAAATGCCGCAATCGCGCTCGATCCAGGGAAAGGCATTCTCCTGGCCCACGGCGACGAGCACTTCGTCGCACGGCACCGTGACGTCCGCGGCGCCAGTGGGCACCAGGCTGCGCCGTCCCTGGGCGTCGTAGGTCGCCTGCACGAGCTCGAAGCGCATGCCCACCAGTCGCCCGCCTTCGACCACATAGGCCTTGGGCACGTGGTAGTTCAGGATGGGGATGCCCTCATGCATGGCATCTTCCTTCTCCCAGGGCGAGGCTTTCATTTCCTCGAAGCCCGAGCGCACGATGACCTTGACTTCCTCCGCCCCGAGCCGGCGGGCGGAACGACAGCAGTCCATCGCGGTATTGCCGCCGCCAAGCACGATGACGCGCCGCTTGACACGATCGATGTGGCCGAACGACACCGAGGCCAGCCAGTCGATGCCGATGTGGATGTCGGCGGCGGCCTCCTGGCGACCCGGAAGGTCGAGATCGCGGCCGCGGGGAGCGCCGCTGCCCACGAAAATCGCATCCCAGTCCTGGGCCAGCAGCGCGGCCATCGACTCGATGCGCTGACCGCTGCGGAACTCCACGCCCAGGTTCAGGATGTAGCCGCATTCCTCGTCGATCACGCTCTCGGGCAGGCGAAAGCGCGGGATCTGGCTGCGGATGAAGCCGCCGGGCTTGGCCTCGCCGTCGTACACCGTCACCGCATAACCCTGAGATGCGAGGTCTCGCGCCACCGTGAGCGAGGCCGGGCCTGCGCCGACGCAGGCCACACGCTTGCCGTTGCGCGGCAGCGGCCGCGGGATCATCGCCCGCACTTCGTCGCCCTTGAAATCGGCCGCCACCCGCTTGAGGCGGCAGATGGCCACCGGCTCGGGCTTGGCCAGGTTGCGCTCCTCCACACGGCTGCGCCGGCAGGCGGGCTCGCAGGGCCTGTCGCACGTGCGACCGAGCACGCCGGGAAAGACGTTCGAAACCCAGTTGACCATGTAGGCCTGGTCGTAGCGACCCTGGCCGATCAGACGGATGTACTCGGGTACGGGGGTATGGGCCGGGCAGGCCCACTGGCAATCGACGACCTTGTGGAAGTAGGCCGGGTCGGCCGCGTCGGTGGGGTTCACGGGCAGGTGTCTCCTGGCGCAAATCGAGGCGCATGCCGCATGTGCGGCGGGCCCCGACCAGCCGGGCCCCTCGAGATTGCGCCCCAACCTTGCGCGGGCCAGTCTAACCTGCAGCAGGTGTGCGTCCGGGGCAGGCTTACCCGGGACGTGGGCTTCAGGCGACGACGCGCAACACCTTCAGCAAGCCCTCGACCTTGCGTCCTTTGCGGGCCCGGCGGCCGTGGTACGCGGCCAGCCCGGCACCACGCAGTTCCTCCTCGCGCGGCTTGCCGCCACGGCCGCTGCCCATCACGCGCAGTTGCTCCGCACAGGTGGCGACGGAGACCAGCGGCGACTTTTCGTCGACGTCCATCAGCGTCAGGCCCTTGCCGCCGTTGGGCTGCAGCTTGAGCTCGTCCAGTGGGAACAGCAACAGTCGTCCATCCATCGCCAGGCAGGCCACCTGCCGGTGCGCCGGACTGAGCGCCACCGGTGGCAGTACCCGGTCGCTGTCGCCCAACGTGAGGAAGCTCTTCCCCCCTTTCTGGCGACCTTGCATGTCACCGGCACGCGCCAACAGGCCGTATCCACCCGTATTGGCCAGCAACAACGTGGCGTCGGCGGGACCGGCGTAGTAATGCACGGGGTGTGTGCCCGGTTCCAGATCGATCAGGCTCGTGATGGGCTGGCCGTCACCGCGACCGCCTGGCAGCGACGCCACCGGAACCGAGTAGACGCGCCCGCTGCCCTTGGCGGCACTGCCGAAGACCAGCAAGGTCTCGACGCTGCGGCAGGCAAAGGTGCCGTAAAGGCCATCGCCGGGCTTGAACGCCAACGTGGCGGCATCGAGTTCGTGGCCCTTGAGCGCGCGCACCCAACCCTTGAGGCTGACCACCACCGTCACCGGTTCGTCGACCACCTTGATTTCGGCCACCACGCGCTTGTCGGCCTGGATCAAGGTGCGGCGAGCATCGCCGTGGGCCTTGGCATCGGCCTCGATCTCGCGGATGAGCGTGCGGCGCAGCGCCGCCGGGCTGGCCAGGATCTCGGCCAGCTTGTCTTGCTCGGTGCGCAGCTCGGCCAGCTCCTGCTCGATCTTCAATGCCTCCAGCCGAGCCAATTGGCGCAACCGGATCTCGAGGATGTCTTCTGCCTGGCGGTCGCTCAGCGCGAAGCGCGCGATCAGCGATGCCTTGGGCTCGTCGGACTGCCGGATGATGCGGATCACCTCGTCGATGTTCAGCAGCACCAGCTGCCGCCCTTCGAGCACGTGGATGCGATCGCGCACCTTGCCCAGGCGATGCGTGGTGCGCCGTTGCACCGTGAGCTGGCGAAACGCCACCCACTCGGTGAGGATCCGGCGCAGGCTCTTCTGAGTCGGCCTGCCGTCGCTGCCGACCATGGTGAGGTTCACCGGCGCGCTGGTCTCCAGGCTGGTGTGGGCCAGCAGCGTGCGCGCCAGGTCCTGGGGTTCGACGCTGCGGCTGCGCGGTTCGAACACCAGCCGAACGGCGGCGTCCTTGCCCGCCTCGTCACGCACGGCGTCAAGTACGGCCAGCACCGCGGCCTTGAGTTGGGTCTGCTCGGCGGTGAGCGACTTCTTGCCCGACTTGACCTTGGGGTTGGTGAGTTCCTCGATCTCCTCGAGAACCTTCTGCGCGCTGGTGCCTGGCGCCAGTTCGGTCACCACCAGCTGCCACTGTCCGCGGGCCAGATCTTCGATCTTCCACCTCGCGCGCACCTTCAGGCTGCCGCGCCCGCTCGCGTAGGCGTCCCGGATCTCGGAGTCGCTGGAGATGATCTGGCCGCCGCCAGGGAAATCGGGGCCCGGAAGCAGCGCGTGCAGATCGTCATCGGACAGCCGATCATCGCGGATCAGGGCGACCGCGGCGGCGGCCACCTCGCGCAGGTTGTGGCTGGGAATCTCGGTGGCCAGACCCACCGCTATGCCCGAGGCGCCGTTGAGCAGCACGAAGGGCAGGCGTGCCGGCAGCAGCCGCGGTTCCTCGGTGCTGCCGTCGTAGTTGGGCACGAAATCGACGGTGCCCTCGTCGATCTCGTCGAGCAGCAGCCGCGCGATCGGCGTCAGGCGCGCCTCGGTGTAGCGCATGGCGGCAGCGCCATCGCCATCGCGGCTGCCGAAATTGCCCTGGCCATCGACCAGCGGATAGCGCAGGCTGAAGTCCTGCGCCATGCGTACCATGGCGTCATAGGCGGCCTGGTCACCATGCGGGTGGTACTTGCCCAGCACATCGCCCACGACCCGCGCGCTTTTCACCGGTTTCGGGCCGGACCCGCCCGCGTGGACCAAGCCCATGCGCTGCATGGCATACAGGATGCGGCGCTGCACCGGCTTCGCGCCGTCGCACACATCTGGCAACGCGCGGCCTTTCACCACACTGAGCGCGTACTCCAGGTAGGCGCGCTCGGCGTACTGCGCGAGCGTGATGGCGTCATCGGCCGGCGGCGCCGGCGGCATCAGGGAGAGCTGTTCAGGCATGCGTCAGAAGCGATAAGGGGAGCACCGGTGCCAGCCACACCGGCGCCGGGGCCCGCATTGTGCCGCGCCGACTGCGAGCCTTGGCGACCTACCGCCCCATGCGCAAGCGCTCGCAACGCTTGGGCTCGTCGGGTGCGGGGTCGGTGTCGAAGGCCTCGTTCGTGCACGCGATGCCGTTGCTGGCTTCGCGATAGACAAAGCGCCCATGCGCGCCGTAGCGCACCATGCCCGGGCCCTGGAAGCTGCATGCCCCGCGTTCGTTGGCGCAGTGGTCCCAGACCAGACCGGACGGCACCACCGGCGGTCCTACCGGACGACCATCGTTGAGCAGGTAGTCGCACTGCTTGGCCACATCGGGCATCGGATCGCCGAACACGGCGTTCACGCAACGTACGCTGTCACGCACTTCACGTACCGCGTAACGTCCGTTCGCGCCGTATCGCACCTTGGCCGCCTTGGGCGGCCGGCAGGTTTCGCCCTCGTTGGCACACAGCACCCAGTGCGCGGACTCTTCCACTTCGCACACCTTGGGCACGCCGGGCGCGGGGTCACCGAACCGACGCGTGGTGCAATCGACGCGGCCTTGCACGCGGCGTACCTCGTACTGCCCGTTCGCGCCAAACCGAACGCGCGCCTGACCATCGACCCAGCAGTCGCCACCCTCGCTGGCGCAGAAGCGCCAGCCGCCCTGGGCAACCCTGCCGTGATCGCGCCAGCCGTGATAGCGGCTGTCCTGGCGCCATGTGGCCGAATACTGGCAGCTCTTGCGCTGGTCAGGTGCCGGGTCGCCGAACTCCTCGTTCGTGCAGGCCACCTGCTGTCGGGCGAGCCGGAAGGCGTACCGGCCATCGGTGCCGTAGCGCACCATGGCTTCGCCGGCAAAGCGACAGACGTCGCCCTCGCCCGCGCAGGCGGTCCAGTCGGGTTGCGCCCGAACCGAAGTGGCCACGAGCAGCCCCAAGACCCCAAACACCGCGCTGGCAGCGAACCCAGCCTTCTGTTTGCGACGCATGTGTCCCCCAGTTCAAGCCGACTGCGCCGCATTGTCCACTCACGGCGTCATGGGTGCCACGGCCAGTTGAATTCGCGTGACGCGTTGGCTGCGCTGCAGCATCGCCCAGTAGAGCTCGAGCACGAGTTGCACATGGCCGCGCGTCTCGGCAATGGGCGGCATGGCGCCGCCGTGCCTGCGCACGGTGCCTTCACCAGCGTTCCACGCCGCCAATGCCAGGTCGACACGGCCGAAGCGACGCAACAGGTCGGCCAGCATCCGGGCCCCGATGTGGATGTTGGCGCGCGGCTCGAGCAGCAGCTCGTCCAGCGGGCGCTGAACGTTGGTCGCTCCGGCATACCGGCCGGCCGACTCGAGCGTCAGTTGCATCAAGCCCATCGCGCCGCGTGGCGAGACCGCGCCAGCATCGAAACCCGACTCGACTGCGATCAGTGCCGTCAGCAACTCCACATCCACCCCATACGTGCGCGCTGCTTCTCTCAACCACGGTCTCATCACACGCACCTGCGGCGCGATCTCGAGCCAGGTGAGCAAGCCTGCCGCTGCATCGGCCTTGCCGGTTACACGCCCTGTGGGCGCATGGTGAGGCCCGAGCACGGGCCGATAACGCCCATCCAGTGGTCGCGCGGCGACATGCGCGACGCCGCGGCCATCGACCCAGGCCCACAGTTCGGCACGGCTCGCAGCGGCACTGCACAGCAGGGCCACGGCCACCACCAGCGCCCGCAGGCGCATCAGTTCTCCAGGCCGAGTGCAACCCGGGCGTGGTACTCGCGGTCGAGCATGGCCATCACGATCAGCGTATCGTATCCGTCGGCCCCGTTGATCGTGACGCGCACGCTCTCGCGAAGCCGGCCTTCTTCCACGAAACCTTCGCTGGCGTAGAGCGCGAGCGCGCGGCTGTTGAGCTGCTTCACATCCAGCCAGAAGCGGTGCGCGCCCATGTCGCTGAACGCCATGCGCTTGAGCAGGCGTAAACATGCCCGGCCGTACCCCAGGCCCTTGGGCTGCAGGACGATACGCTTGAGCTCCACGCTGCGGTGGGGGTTGCGGCAGCCTTGGACGATGATGAACCCGGCGCGCTCGTAGTCCTCGGCGGCTTCGACGATGAAATGACGGAAGTCCGGGAATCGCACCGCCCCTTCGTGCTGCGTGCGCTCCCAGGGCGTGATGAACGGCAGATTTTGCGCATCGACCTCGACGCCGACGACATAGTCGAGGTCGCTGAGCATCGTCGGCCGCAATCGCAGACGTGTGGGTGGGGCGGTCATGGCGGAGGCATTGTGCACGGCCGGCCGACGTGGAAACCGGATGGCCTACATCCGCATCGGGTCCGTTCTGCAGGCCCGGACGAAAAACGGGCCGCGCAATGGCGGCCCGCTCTGATGGGTAGCCGGTGCCCGTGTCAACGAGCGCCGGCTGCGGTGGAAGCCCCCCGAATCAGTTGCCGCAGCCCAGGCTGGTGATCCGATCGTCGGCAGCCTTGGCCTGCACCAGGCCGTAGCCGAACTTGTCGTCACGTCCGGCCGCGCCGAGGTCCATCGCGCTCTTGTTCAACGAGTCGCGGATTTGCGCTGCCGTGCAATTGGTGTGGCGGCTCCACACCAGCGCCGCGACGGCCGAAGCGTGCGGCGTGGCCATCGATGTGCCATTGAACAGCGCGTAGTGCGTCGGGCTGACGGCCACGTTGGCCGTCTGGCCCAGCTTCGCCATCATCGCTGCACCGTCGGTATCCGACGCGCCGACCGACGGGATGGTCGTGACCACTCCATTGAGCGTGCCGTTGAGCGGGCCGGCCACGTTGTTGTAGATGATCGCCGCCGCGCCGCCGCTGTTCTGGCAGTTCAAGACCTTGTCGGAGAACGCGATGTTGCCGCGTTGGATGAGGCAGACCTTGCCGGTCATGCTGCCGGGCACGGGCGTGTCGCCGAGCCCGAAATCAGCCAAGGCGCCGCTGGCGCTCAGCATCGGCGAGCCGGCCATGCCGATCACCGGATAGGCGGTGCCACCGACATCCGTGGTGGCTTCGGACCCAGCGCCCATCGGAACGGTGGACAGCACCGCCACGCCCGGCGCCGCGATCTCGACGTCGGGGTTGAATTGCGAGAAGCTGGCCCAGGCGGCGCTGGAGTCGACCGCTGCGACCGACATCACGTTTGCGAAGCCTGCGGGATAGGACACAGCGGTGGTGCCCGCGTTGCCCGCCGCGGCGATGATGAGAATGTTGCGGCCGGTCATGAAGTTCACGACCTTCTCTTCGAGCTTGCTCGCATTCGAGCCGCCCAGCGACATGCTCACCACGTTGGCACCAGCGCGGTTGCACGCCAGCATGCCCTTGATGATGGTCGAGGTGGAGGCACTGCCCGCCGCGTCGAACACCTTGGAGATGTACAAGCTGATCTGCTTGTTGGGCATCACCCCGATCACGCCCAGGGCGTTGTTGACGGCCGCCACGGTACCTGCCACGTGCGTGCCGTGTGAGTTCTCGTCGGTGTTCCAGGAGCCCGAAGCCGTGTGGTTGGCGCCATCCATGGGGATGCCGACGAGGTCTTCATGGCTGCCGTCGATGCCCGAGTCGACGATGCACAGCTTGCGCGCAGAGGCCGACGCATCGGACACCTGGTCGGCTTGGACCATCGAGATGCCATAGGGGACGACCTGGCCACCTGCCGCCGTGGTGACACGCCCGCGCGCCGAGGCAAACGCCTTGCGAACGTGGTCGTTCTCCGCGAAGTCCAACCCCTTGGCCTTCTGCAGCGCAGCCACGGCCTTGCGCGGCAGAACCACGGCAAACGCGTTCACCTCGTCGAGATCGACCACCACCTTGCCACCGAGCCGGGCAACCGCTGCCCGCATGGCATCACCCTGGCCATCCTTGTATGCCACGATCATGCGCACGCGCTGGGCGTCTTGCGCCTGGGCGGCCATCGGCACCGCCAGCAACGCACCGGCGAGCCCCAGTGCCGCGCAGGCCGACGCAATCAGAGTCTTGGACTTGGACTTGGACATGAACACACTCCGACCATCTAGGTTGAAAGTCGAGAGTCTCCCAGGCCCCGCCGCCTAAGGGCATCCCTTCAACCAAGGGGGTGGGAAAACCAGCATGCCGGGTACCCGATGCTGCCCGAGCAGCCCGTCACACGTCGACTTCGACCGTATCGCCGTGCAATTCCATCAGTTCGCGCCGCGCAGCCGCTTCACCCTTCCCCATCAGCCGAGAGAAGCACGCCACGGTTTCTTCGAAGCCCGTCGCGCCGTAGGCCACCGGCAGCAGGCGGCGCGTCTCCGGATTGAGGGTCGTCTCCCACAGGTGCTCGGCGCTCATCTCGCCCAGGCCCTTGAAGCGGCTGATCGTCCACGAGCCTTCACGCGCACCTTCCTTGTGCAACTTGTCGAGGATGGCCTCGAGTTCGGCGTCGTCGAGGGCATAGAGGCGCGTGGCGGGCTTCTTGCCGCGAGCCGGCGCGTCGACGCGAAACAACGGCGGCCTGGCAACAAACACGTGCCCGGCTTCGACCAGCTTCGGAAAGTGCCGGAAGAACAGGGTGAGCAGCAGGACCTGGATGTGCGAACCGTCCACATCCGCGTCGCTCAGGATGCACACCTTGCCGTAACGAAGACCGGAGAGGTCCGGCGCGTCCATGGGCCCGTGCGGATCCACCCCGATGGCCACCGAGATGTCGTGGATCTCGTTGTTCGCGAAAAGCCGGTCACGCTCGACCTCCCAGGCGTTGAGCACCTTGCCACGCAACGGCAAGATGGCCTGTGTCTCCTTGTCGCGCCCCATCTTGGCCGACCCGCCGGCGGAGTCGCCTTCGACCAAGAACACTTCGTTGAATGCAAGGTCGCGGCTTTCGCAATCGGTGAGTTTGCCCGGCAGCACGGCCACGCCGGAGCCCTTGCGCTTCTCCACCTTCTGACTGGCGCGCTGGCGCGTCTGCGCCTGGCGGATGACCAGCTCCGCCAGCCGGCGACCGTGCTCGACGTGCTGGTTCAGCCACAGCTCCAAAGGTGCCCGGGTGAACGACGACACCAGGCGCAGCGCATCGCGGCTGTTCAGTCGTTCCTTGGTCTGGCCCTGGAACTGCGGATCCAGCACCTTGGCCGACAGCACGAAGCTCGCCCGCGAGTACACGTCTTCGGGCATCAGCTTCACGCCCTTGGGGCACAGCGCGTGCAGTTCGATGAACCCCTTGACGGCGCCGAACAACCCGTCTTTGAGTCCTGACTCGTGAGTGCCGCCGGCCACGGTCGGGATGAGGTTGACGTAGCTCTCGCGCAGCAGGTTGCCGTCATCGGTGAATGCCACGCACCAGGCCACGCCTTCGCCTTCGGCGAAGTTCTCCGCCTCCTGCGCCGACGCATAGGCCTCGCCCTCGAACAGTGGAATCAGGGGCTCGGCCGGCAGGCCCTGCAGCAGGTAGTCGCGCAGGCCTCCCTTGTACAGCCAGGTGAGCTGCTCGGGCTCCTTCTGGCCCGCGCGCTCGATGGTGAGCGTGACGGTGACACCAGGCATCAGCACGGCCTTGCTGCGCAGCAGGTGGATCAGTTCGTGGCGCGGCAGCTCGATGCTGTCGAAGTAGGCCGAATCGGGCCACACCCGTACGCTGGTTCCCTGCCGTCGTTCGCCTGCGACAGCCTTGCGCACCACCAGCGGCTCGACCACGTCGCCGCCTGAGAACGTGATGCTCGCGCATTGGCCCTCACGCCAAACGGACACCTGCAACCGCCGAGCCAGCGCGTTGGTCACGCTCACGCCCACGCCATGCAGGCCACCCGAGAAGCTGTAGGCCCCGCCGGCCCCCTTATCGAACTTCCCGCCTGCGTGCAGCCTCGTGTAGACGATCTCGATCACGGGCACCTGCTCGTCGGGGTGCAGCCCGAACGGAATGCCTCGCCCATCGTCGTCGACGCACACCGAGCCATCGGCATGCAAGGTGACGGCGATGCGGCGCCCATGTCCGGCCAGTGCCTCGTCGGCGGCGTTGTCGATCACCTCCTGCACGACATGCAGCGGCGTCTCGGTGCGTGTGTACATGCCGGGGCGTTGCTTGACGGGCTCCAGGCCCTTGAGCACGCGGATCGACGCCTCGCCGTAATGGGATTGCTTCGCAGTGGTTGCCATAGGCAGGCATTCTATGGAGGGGCGCCCGCGCAGCCGCACAGGCCCCCGTCAGTGCCGGGTCCGCACCGGGCGGCCCTGCATACCCAGGGCGGTTCCTATACAGTGCGCGCATGACTGTGCAGACCAGACCCGCCCTGAGCGTGACCCAAGTGCTGCTGTGCGGCGCGGCCATCGTCACCTTGTCGATGGGTATCCGGCACGGTTTCGGGCTCTGGCTCGGCCCGATCACCACCGACCGCGGCTGGACCCGCGAGACTTTCGCCTTTGCGATTGCGGTGCAGAACCTGGCATGGGGCGCCGCCGGGCCGCTGGCGGGCATGCTGGCGGATCGCTGGGGAGCCTGGCGGGTGCTCCTGATCGGCAGTGCGCTGTATGCCGCCGGACTGGCGCTGATGGCAGCCTCCACCACCGGCTCTGGTTTCATCGGCAGCGCCGGCCTGGTGATCGGCCTGGCCCAGTCGGGCACCACGTACGCCGTGATCTATGGCGTCATCGGGCGCAGTGTCAGTGCGCAGCGCCGATCCTGGGCCATGGGCGTGGCGGCAGCTGCGGGGTCATTCGGGCAGTTCCTGATGGTCCCTGTCGAGAGCTGGCTCATCGCACAATGGGGATGGCAGAACGCGCTGTTCGTCTTGGCCTGCGCCGCGCTGGCCATCGCTCCGCTGGCGTTCGGGCTGCGCGAGCCGCCAGACACCGTCGCTGGCGTCGGCCCGGCGCAGAGCGTGGGCCATGCGGTGCGCGAAGCCTTCGGCCATCGCGGCTTCCAGTTGCTCACCGCGGGCTACTTCGTCTGTGGGTTCCAGGTCGTCTTCATCGGCGTGCACATGCCCGCCTACCTGAAGGACCACGGAATGGCGCCGGAGGTCGCCACCGTGGCCCTGGCCCTGATCGGGTTGTTCAACGTGTTCGGCACCTACGGCGTCGGCGTGCTGGGCCAGCACATCGCACGCCGATACATCCTGGCCGCCATCTACACGCTGCGATCGCTGGCCATCGCCGTGTTCCTGGCGCTTCCCATCACGCCCATGGGCGTGTACATCTTCTCGGCCACGATGGGCCTGCTGTGGCTGTCCACGGTGCCGCCCACCAATGCGATCGTGGCCCAGGTTTTCGGCGTTCGGTACCTGTCGATGCTCAGTGGCTTCGTGTTCTTCAGCCACCAGCTGGGCTCGTTCCTCGGCGTATGGATGGGCGGTCGCTTGTACGACCTCACCGGCAGCTACACGGTGGTGTGGTGGCTGGCCATCGCATTGGGCATCTTTGCCGCCCTGGTCAGCCTGCCGGTTCGTGAAACCGCTGTGCGGCGAGAGATCGTCGCGCAGGCGGCATGATCGGTGCGAACATGTCCTTCCGCCAGCTCCGGCGATGGTTCGTGTGGATGCTTGCTGGCGCCGTACTGTGTGCGGTCTTCCTGTCGTACCTGAATCCACACCTGATGGTCGACCTCGCCAACCGGTTGTGGGCCTGCTTCTGAACAACCACTACACCATGGATGCGCCTTCATCCTGGTTGCGCCGGTGGGCACACCTGCTGCCCGAGGGTGCCACCGTGCTCGACGTGGCCTGTGGTCGAGGCCGCAACGCACGCTGGCTGGCCTCGCGCGGAATGCGCGTGACCGGTCTCGACCGCGACCACGAGGCCCTCGAGGGACTGCGCAGCGTGATCGAATGCGTGCATGCCGATCTCGAAGGCGCGCCATGGCCGCTGCCGGGTCGCCAGTTCGATGGGGTGATCGTGACGAACTATCTCTGGCGGCCGTTGTGGCCCGACCTGCTGCGTGCACTGGCGCCTTGCGGAGTATTCCTGGTCGAGACATTCGCACAGGGCCAACAGAGCGTCGGCCGCCCGAGGCGGCCGGAGTTCCTGTTGCAGCACGGGGAACTGCTGCAGCTGTGCCAGGCGCTGCGGGTCGTGGCCTACGAAGACGGCGTACTCGAGGCACCGCTTCGATACGTCCAGCGCATCGTCGCTACCGCTCCAGACCCGCTCGACCGGTTGCCCGGGCCACCGCTGCATGCCCCTGCCGGCTCCTACGGATAAAATCGGCCGATTTCCAGCGCCCTGCCCGGGGTGAAGGATGCTCGGGAGTACACGGGACCGCCACGCCGGCCGCGCACGGACGGGTGTACTTCGATTCGACAACACCGGGCGGATCTGCCATGGGGCGGCAGGCCGAGGGGCGCACACGAGGAAACCCAATGGAACCCATCGTAGGCAGCATCGTCGCGCTCGTCACGCCGATGCACGAAGACGGCAGCGTCGATTTCGCCACCTTGCGGCGCTTGATCGACTGGCACATCGCCGAGGGCACCGACTGCATCGGCGTGGTCGGCACCACGGGTGAATCGCCCACGGTTTCGGTGGACGAACACTGCGAGATCATCCGCGTCGCGGTCGAACATGCCGCTGGTCGGGTGCCCATCATGGCCGGCGCCGGAGCCAACTCCACTCGCGAGGCCATCGAGCTGACGCGCTATTCGAAGTCGGTCGGTGCCGATTGCACGCTGCAAGTCGTGCCGTACTACAACAAGCCCTCGCAGGAAGGCATCTACCAGCACTTCAAGGCCATTGCCGAGGCAGTCGACCTGCCGGTGGTGCTGTACAACGTGCCTGGCCGCACGGTGGCCGACATGCTGCCCGAAACCGCGCTGCGGCTGGCGCAGGTGCCCGGCATCGTCGGCATCAAGGAGGCCACGGGCAACATCGAGCGGGCGGCCCACCTCATCAAGCATGCCCCGGCCGGGTTTTCGATCTACTCCGGCGATGACGGCACCGCCGTGGCACTGATGCTGCTGGGCGGGCACGGCAACGTGAGCGTCACTGCGAACGTGGCACCGCGACTGATGCACGAGTTGTGCATGGCCGCAATCGAGGGCCAGGTGGCACGCGCCCGCGACCTGCACCTGAGGCTGTTGTCGCTGCACAAGCAGTTGTTCTGCGAGCCCAGTCCGGCGCCGGTAAAGTGGGCCATGTCGCGGCTGGGTCTGTGCACGGCGCATCTGCGGCTGCCGCTCGTCGCCCTTACACCAGCCGGTCAGGCCCAGGTTCAAGCCGCGCTTTCCGATGCCGGACTGGCCTGAGTGACGCTGCCACCTGTCGGCCGACTGGCCCCACACCCCGATCAACCCGGCTCGCCGGCCCAACGAGGCCGCGCCGCCACGGAGACCCATACTGTGCCCATCGTGAATCGCGTGCGTGTCGACACCCCGATCCGAGTCACCGCGCTGGCCGCACTGCTGTCGATCGCAGGATGCTCCACCGTCGACAACGCGCTCAGCGGCGACCGCCTCGACTACCGCTCGCAAGCGCAGAAGTCGGCCCCGCTTGAAGTCCCGCCCGACCTCACCCAACTCGCGCGCGATTCACGGTATCAGCCGCAGTCCGGGGTCGTCAGCGCCACCACGTTGCAACAGCAGCAGGCAGGCGCCGCGGCAACGACGGCGGGCGCATCGGTGGCAGCGCCGAATGCCTTGGGCGAACTGCGCATCGAGCGCCAGGGCAATCACCGGTGGTTGGCGACCAACCTGCCGCCTGAGAAGCTGTGGCCCGTTCTGCGCTCGTTCTGGCAGGAACTCGGGTTCGGTCTGGCCACCGACAGCCTGGAGGTCGGCGTGATGGAGACCAACTGGGCCGAGAACCGCGCGAAGCTGCCGCAGGACTTCATGCGTGCCGCCATCGGCCGCATCTTCGACAACGTGTTCTCCACGCCCGAACGCGATCGGTTCCGAACGCGCGTCGAGCGCACAGCGGCGGGCACCGAGGTGTTCATCACGCACCGCGGGATGGTGGAGGTCTACACCAACACCCAGAAGGAGTACACCGTCTGGCAGCCTCGCCCGAGCGACCCCGAGCTCGAGGCCGAGCTGCTCACCCGATTGATGGTGCGCCTGGGTGCCAAGCCCGAGACTGCGCGCAGCGTGGTGGCCGCAGCGCCTGACCTGCCAGCGCGCGCGCGCACCGTCACCGGTGGCGCTGCTGCCACCATGGAAGTTGAAGAGGCGTTCGATCGCGCCTGGCGGCGCGTCGGGCTGGCGTTGGATCGACGCGGATTCACCGTCGAAGACCGCGACCGCACGGCCGGCCTCTATTTCGTGCGCTACGTCGACCCCAAGACCGCGGGGCAGGATGAGCCCGGCTTCTTCAGCAAGCTCTTCGGGGGCGACAAGTCGGCGTCGGCAGTACTGCGCTACCGCTTGTCGGTCAAGACTGCCGGCAGCAAGACCGTGGTGAGCGTACTCAACAACCAGGGCGAGCCCGACAACGGCGAAGCCGCTCGCCAGATCGTCGAGCGCCTGGTCGACGAACTCAAGTAGCGCGGGACCGCGCCGCGTCTCGACGCGGCGCGCCCACTGACGAGAGAGCACCATGAAAAAGGCCGCCCCGAGGGGCGGCCTTTTCGTTGTGCTGGCTGGCAGCTTACTTGCTGGCGGCCGAAGCAGCTTCCGGGGCCGAGGCAGCCGGAGCAGCCGAAGCGGCGTCAGCGGGGGCCGAAGCCGGAGCCGGAGCGGGCGCCGGAGCAGCGGCGGGGGCCGGGGCGGGAGCCGGAGCCGGGGGCTCGGACTTGCCGCAGGCGGTCAGGGCAGCAGCAGCGATCAGGGAAGCCAACAGGAGCGACTTGTTCATTGGTGTCCTCAAAGGATGGTGTCGACGAATTACCGGTAACAGATCAGACTCGTCCCGCCGCACATGCATGTCACCGGACTGGATGCCTGTGATATGCCAGCGGCAAGAGATAGGCCAAGCGAGCTCGAGCCTCCCTTGAGCCTAGCCCGACATTATAACCAGATCAGGGAAGTCCCCAAGTACCCCCACAACATTGCCGGTTTGTGGCCGGGAGCACTGCCACGGCAACCCCGTCAAAGGCCGAGAGTGGTGGCCGGCCAGGCACTCTCGCAGTACTGGCGCAGGATCTCGCAGTGCTCCCGCGCCTGCTTGACCTGCTGCGGCTGCGAGAGCAGGCGTGCACGCCATTGGATGCGATCGAGGATCTCGACACCGACCCGTGCGCACACGAGCAAGGTCGGCAGGTCTGCAATCTGTGCCGGGTCTACCGGAGTCCAGGCCTCGAACCGATGCGACCAGTCGCGCCGCCAGCGTGCGAAACGTGGATGCCTGTGCGCTGTGACGTCGAAACGGCCGCCGATGAGGCGCAGGCTGCGGCCGGCCGGGCGAGCCCAGCGTGTCAGCGCATCGATCACGTCGCCGTCGTCCAGCGGCCAGTCGACGAAGTCGGGATCGAGCCACCACACGTCCGGGCTGCCATCGTCCAGCGACTGCAACAGCGTCTGCCGCAGCGCGTGCAGGCATTCGGTGCGTCCGTGCAGCAAGGCGGGTTCGCGACCGTCGGCGGCGTCGCCCCCCGTTGGGCCGGGCGATGGCGTATCGGTGTGCGTCATCTTCGATATCCTGCCACCACTGACAACCGGTGGCCACGTCCATTGTGCTCGGGATATGCGATCATCTCCCGATGTTGATCACCGACCCCTGCGTCGTCAGCCTGTTGTGGACTTTGTCCGACGCCCAAGGCCAGGCCATCGACGAGCTCGACGAGCCGATGGAGTTCTACTTCGGCGGCGACGATCTGCTGCCCAAGCTCGAGGAGGCGCTCCAGGGTCAGCAGGCCGGATTCGAAGCGGCCCTGCACCTCGAGCCCGAGCACGCCTTTGGCGACTACCACGCCGAGTTGGTGTGCTTCGAGGACCGCGCGCTGTTCCCTGAGGGCATAGAAGAGGGCATGCAGTTCGACGGCCTGCCCGAAGGCGCGCAAACCACCGGCATGCCGCCCGATGCCATCTACACGATCACCGAGATCTACCCCTCGCATGTCGTGCTCGACGGCAACCATCCGCTGGCCGGCATGGCCCTGCGGCTCGATGTCAAGGTGGTGTCGGTGCGCTCGGCGACCGACGACGAACGCACGGCCCGCAGCGTCGCGGACGACACCCTTGCGTTGGCGCCGATGGCCGCAGCCGCCGGCCGTCTGCACTGAGTCCTTCGCGTCGGCGCAGTGCCGGCACCCGTGCCGTCATCGCGCCGTCACGCGGCCGTCACCGGGTGGACATCGGCCGTCCCTAGGCTCGCGGGGTCTTCAACCACCGCCTGTCCGGACCATGAATTTCCTGCGCCCGCCTGCCCGCCAGCCCCGCATCGACGACGAGGACTCCAACACCAGCACCAACACGCACTTTGCCAGCGTGCTCGACGCGCGCGTTCAGCGCCGCAGCCTGCTGCGTGGCAGCGTGGGTGGGGCCGCGACCGCTCTGTTCGGCAGCCTGGCACTGACGGCTTGCGGGGGCAGCGACGATGCCCAGGCCGCGACCAATCCCCCGGTGACCCCGACGACACCGACCGAGAAGCTGCTGGGTTTCGCGCCGGTGGCGAAGTCGCTGGCCGACACGGTGGTCGTCCCGACGGGCTATACCGCCTCGGTGATCTATGCGCTGGGTGATCCACTGACCGCCGGCACGGCCGCCTACAAGAACGATGGCACCGACAGCGACTACGCCAACCGGGCCGGTGACCATCACGACGGCATGGAGTGGTTCGGCCTGAGCGCCAGTGGCACCGCCCTGAGCACCGCTGCAGACCGTGGACTGCTGGGCATCAACCACGAAGCGACCACCGACGAGAAGCTCAGTTCGTTCTTCCTGCATGCCAATGGCGGCACCTCGGCGCTGCCACGCCCTGCCGCCGAGGTCGACAAGGAGACCGCGATCCACGGTGTGTCCGTCGTCGAGGTGCGCAAGAACGCGACCGGGAAGTGGGAGTACGTGCAGAACTCGGCCTTCAACTTCCGCCTCACGCAAGACACCGAGATCGAGCTGGGCGGCCCGGCACGAGGCGACGCGTTGATGATCACCCAGTACTCGCCGACCGGGACGCTGACGCGCGGCACACTCAACAACTGCGGCACCGGCAAGACGCCGTGGGGCACCCTGCTGACCGGCGAGGAGAACTGGGCCGGATACTTCACGCGGCCCACGGGTGACGACGCTGCGCGCGGCAACGACAAGAGCGTGGTCTCGCTCAAGCGCTATGGCCGTGCAGAGGGAGCAGCATCGCGCCACGGCTGGGAGACCGGCGGCACCGAGGACAAGTACCGGCGCTGGAACAACGCCCGCAGCGGCACCTCGAGCGACGGCAGCGACGACTACCGCAACGTCGCCAACACGATGGGTTACATCGTCGAGGTCGACGCCTACGACAAGTCGCGCAAGGCCCGCAAGCGCACCGCGCTGGGCCGCTTTGCGCACGAGAGCGCGGCATTCTCCAAGCCCGTGGCAGGCCAGCCATTGGCTGTTTACATGGGTGACGACGCCCGCAACGAGTACATCTACAAGTGGGTGTCGGCGGCCAACTGGGATGCGGCCGATGCCAGCCCGGCCAACCGCATGGCCGCCGGTGACAAGTACCTCGACGCCGGCAAGCTGTTTGTGGCCAAGTTCGCCTCCGACGGCACCGGGCAATGGATCGAGCTGTCGATCGCCAACCCGGCCATCGCCGGCTATACCGGTTATGCCTTTGCCAACCAGGCCGACGTGATGGTGAACGCGCGCGTCGCGGCCGACGCGGTGGGCGCCACCAAGATGGATCGCCCGGAGTGGTGCGCCACGCACCCGGGTACCGGCGAGGTGTACTTCACGCTGACCAACAACAGCAACCGTCGGGTGGAACCGTCGAGCTCCTCACAGGTTGCGCCCGACAGCGCCAACCCCCGCGTGTACACCGACATCAAGGGCACGTCGTCGAGCCAGGTCGGCAACCCCAACGGGCACATCCTGCGCCTGCGCGACACCACGGGTGCGGCCAGCACGGCCTTCGCCTGGGACGTGTACCTGTTCGGTGCCGAGTCCAGCGCGTCGCCGTCTGGCATCAACCTGTCCAGCCTGACTGCGGACCAGGACTTCTCGAGCCCTGACGGCCTGGCGTTCGCGCCTTCGACCGGCATTTGCTGGATCCAGACCGACGACGGTGCGTACACCGACGTGACCAACTGCATGATGCTGGCCGCCCTGCCCGGCCAGGTGGGCGATGGCAGCAAGAAGACCCTGAGCTACAGCCGCACCACGGGCGGCGCGTTGGCAGTGGATACCTTCGTCGGCAAGGCACCGACGGCCGACACGCTGAAGCGCTTCCTGGTCGGTCCCGTGGGCTGCGAGATAACCGGCATCGCCGAGACGCCCGATGGCAAGGCGCTGTTCATCAACATCCAGCATCCGGGCGAGACGACGGCGATGTCCAACGTGGCCGACCCGTCGAAGTACACCAGCCAATGGCCTGCCAACGCCGGCTACGGTGCCGGCAAGCGCCCGCGCTCGGCCACCATCGTCATCACCAAGAACGACGGCGGCCGTATCGGTACCTGATGGCACCCTCCGTTGCGGCCGGGGCGTCCCCCGAGCCGCGCTTGCGCCGCCGCAAGACCTCAGTGCCGACCGGTCGAGCCGAACCCGCCCTCACCACGCGTCGAGGATTCGAATGCCTCGACGCGCCTGAAGGTGGCCTGCACCACGGGCACGATCACCATCTGCGCGATGCGCTCCATCGGCTGGATGGTGAAGGCAGTGCCGCCGCGGTTCCAGCAGCTCACCATCAGCGGCCCCTGGTAGTCGCTGTCGATCAGCCCGGTGCCATTGCCGAGCACGATGCCGTGCTTGTGGCCCAGCCCCGAGCGCGGCAGGATCATCGCAGCCAGCCCCGGGTTGCCGATGTGGATGGCCAGTCCCGTCGGCACCAGCGCGGCCTGGCCGGGTTCGAGCACCAGGGCGGTGTCCAGGCACGCCCGCAGGTCCAGCCCGGCGCTGCCGGGGGTGGCGTAGTGCGGCAGGTGCTCGCTCATCCGCTCGTCGAGCACCCTCAGTTCGATGGTCGTCATGGCTGTTCGGCTCCGCAGCGGTGCAGGCGCTGGGCGATCTCACGCATCAATTCGCGCGCCAGCGCGAGCTTGTCCGCAGTGGCGAGCTCGCGCTCGCCCTCGGCGTCCACCAGCAGCAGCGTGTTTTCGTCGCGCCCGAAGGTCGCCGGGCCCACGTTGCCCACCACGAGCGGCACGTTCTTGCGCACCAGCTTCTCGCGGGCGTGGCGGGCCACGTCTTCGCTCTCGGCCGCGAACCCCACGCAGTAGGGTCGATCCGGCAGGCGCGCCACCGCAGCCAGGATGTCGGGGTTCTCCGTCAACGCCAGGCTGAGCGGTCGGCCGCTGCCATCCTTCTTGATCTTTTGCCCCGCCTCGGCGGCCGGGCGCCAATCGGCCACCGCCGCGGTGGCAATGAACACGTCGTGCGCGGCGGCGCGCGGCAGCACGGCATCGTGCATCTGCTGCGCACTGCGCACGTCGATGCGCTGAACGTGCCGCGGCGTGGCCAGGTGCACCGGGCCCGCCACCAGCGTGACCTGTGCGCCGGCCTCCTGCGCCGCGCGTGCCATCGCAAAGCCCATCTTGCCACTGGAATGGTTGGTGATGCCCCGCACCGGGTCGATGGCCTCGAAGGTGGGGCCCGCGGTGACGAGCACTCGGCGTCCGGCGAGCACCTTGGGCTGGAAGCACGCAATCAACTCGTCGCGCAATTCCTCGGGCTCGAGCATGCGGCCGTCGCCGACCTCGCCACAGGCCTGTTCACCCGCTGCAGGGCCCAGCAGCACGGCGCCGTCGGCCACCACCAGAGCCGCGTTTCGCTGCGTGGCCGGATGCGACCACATCTCGCGGTTCATCGCCGGCGCGAGCAGCAGCGGACAGGCGCGCTCGCCGCTGCGCGGCCGCGCCAGGCACAGCAGCGCCAGCAACTCACCAGCGCGGCCCTGGGCCAACTGGGCGATGAAGTCGGCCGACGCCGGTGCGACCAGAATGGCATCGGCCCCACGACCCAGGTTGATGTGCGCCATGTTGTTGGGCTCGCGCGCATCCCACTGGCTCAACGCCACGGGCCGACCGGACAGCGCCTGCATCGTGACCGGGGTGATGAACTGCGTGGCCGCCTCGGTCATCACCACCTGCACGGTGGCCCCTTCCCGGGCGAGCTCGCGCACCAGCTCGGCAGATTTGAAGCAGGCGATTCCGCCACTCAGGCCCAGCACGATGTGGCGCCCGGCCAGGGATTGCAATGTCGACATGGCGGGCAATGTAGCGCAGCCTGCAGCGGGTCTGCCGCATGCCCCTGTGGCAGCGCGGCCAAGCGCGCCAGGTGCACACTACGAGGCACAGCCTGTGCCGGGAGTGATCATGCGCCTGGACGACGCCATCCGCCGCCGCCTGTTCCGCAAATGGTACGAGCGCGAGTTGCTGAGCAGCCACGCGCACATGGTGCTCACGTTCATGTGCGGCGTCGGCATCTTCGCAGCCATCGAGGCCTTTGGACAGGCCGCCTCGGCGGTCGACCGCCTCGTCGACGTCCTCGCGGTGTTGGTCTGCGCGGTGGTTGCGCTGTGGGCCATGCGGCGCTACTTGTACCTGCTCAACCATGCGGAGTTCGTCGCCAGCCAGGCCGACTGCCCTCACTGCCACACCTATGCGCGGTTCCATCTCGTCGAGCCCGCCAGCACCACCGATGAGCCCGTCCCGGCTGCCGAGCCCCTTCGCCTGCACGTCGCATGCAGGCAGTGCCAGCACCGCTGGACGATTACCGCCTAGGCGCCGTGGCAGCGCTTGTACTTGCGGCCGCTGCCGCAGGGGCACGGGTCATTGCGCCCGGGAGTCGGCTCCACTCGGCGCGTCGGCGGCTTGGCCGGATGATCGAGCCAGTACAAGCGCAGGTCCTGAACCGCGAAGCACGCCTCGTCGACGAGTTGGTCGCGCGTGAGTTCCTCGCCTGGATAGCTGACCTGCAGATACTCGGCGAGGTCGGCGCTCTCCAGCATCAACGCGAACACGCGCATCAGGCAGTCGTCGTACCAACGGCCGTCCTCCGTATCGGTGTCGGGCTGCGGCCAGTCCTCGGCAAAGGCCTCGATGGCCGATCGAAACCCGTCGGCCCAGAGCGCACCTGTCTGCAACGCGACCTCGGCTTCTTCCTGGGTCAGGATGCCGGCCTCGACCGCCTGGCGCCGCGCCTCATCGTCATACGTGATCATGAGCGGGCCCAACCGCGTCCCGTCAGGCTCCTCGATGAGCTCGGCAGGGTCGAGCTGCCGCGCCAGCACGTTCCAACGCGCCGTCAACGCCGACAAGGCTGCAGTGGCGGCGGGCGGGTCGGCAAACGCCCGCTCGAACGCATCTCCGAACATCGCGGGCAACCATTCGCTGGGCATGATGGCTCGCCGGCTTGCCAGCAAAGCGGTCATGAAGCCGTCAACCCACTCCAGCGATACATCGGCGCCGAAGCCGCTGAGTTGCTCGCACAGTTGTTCCAAGGCCTCGATGTCGGCCTCGGTGCTTTGCATGGTGTCGCTCATGACCTACCCCCAGTGTCGCCGTTGATGCGCACCATGGCGCCGGCGATGCCGAAACAATGGGTGTGAGCCGGTTGACCACCCCACCACGTTCGCTGCCCGGCGTTGGATTCTCGCCGGGCTCAAGGCGCACCGAACCGCTCGCGCATGAAGTGCAGCAGCTGCTCCCGCGAATCGGCACGCGCGGCCGGATCGCCGCCGACATGTACGCCCTTGCCTGGGTCCACGCCGTTGGGCACGTCGGTACGCAGGCGCACAGGCCGCTCCGAGTCAAAGCCATGGTAAGCGCCGGGGTAGCGCACCAGGCGCGTGGCCGGCTCGGTGACTCGCGCTGCAAGGGCTCGACAGGGACCTGCTGGCGTCCAGTCATCGGCATCGCCCACCAGCATCATCAGTGGCGCGGAGGGGCGCCACTGGTGCTCCAACGCATGGGTGCAACCGGGATAGAAGGCCACCGCCAGCGCCGGGCTCACCGGCGAAGCGGCCACCTCGGGATGGTTCGCGTCGGTCGCCGCCAGTACAGCCGAGCCACCATGCGACCAACCCAGCAGCCCGATGCGCCGGACGTCGACTTCGGGCCGCGCGGCCATCCACTGCAGGGCGCCCAGCGCGTCGAGGCGCCGATGTGCCTGCGTGATGCGCCGTTGCCCAAGCCGTTGCGTGCACAACTCCCGTTCGCCGCGCGGGGTGAGCGAGTCGATGACCAGCACGTGGACGCCGCGCGCACCGAGCCACCCCGCATAGTCGAGCATGCGCCGGCTCAGCGGCGCATGGCGTCGGCCCGCCAGGTCCTGCCCGCGTGGCGCCAACGCACCCCCACACCCATGCAGCAGCAGCATGGCCGGGGCCGATGCGGCTCCCGGGGCCGGGAACCAGTAGCCCGGTAGTGACACCGGCGCACCCCCGACGCGTTCAAGACTGGGCACCTCGACCTCGTTCGCCGCGAGTGAGGCACGATTGGATGCACCCACTGCGCAGGTGCAAAGGCATGCCGCTGCCACTGTCGCCCAGATGCGGGCGGCGGGCAGGCCAGCGCGGACCGGCCGGCGTTCCCTCATGGAACCGATGATTCGATACGCGGCGGTGCCGGGTGCAGCCGAGCCATCGAGATCACGTCCACATATGCGCCGTCACGCAGCGCGAAACCGCGGTGCACGCCCTCGTGCCGGAAACCGAAACGCTGGTAGAGCGCAATCGCCCGGTCGTTGTCGACGAACACCGTCAGTTCCAGCCTCAGCACGTGGCCCCAGCGGTCGGCGTAATCGCACAGCGCCTGCATCAAGGCACTGCCTACGCCCTGCCCCTGGGCGTGCCCGGCCACGCTGATGCCCAGATGCATGGCATGGCGGCGTCGCACCGCCGGCCCCGCCGGATGCAGCCCGGCGGTACCCACGACTTCCATCGCACCCTGCGCATCGGGCCGCTCGGCCACGAGCAGGAGATCGGTCTTGCCGGGCGCCAGTGCTTCAGCCAGGCGGGCGCGCCAGACTTCATCGCTGGTGTAGGGCAGCTGCAGCAGCGTCGGCATCACCAGTGGGTCGCCCATGATGCGCGCATAGGCACCGGCGTCGGCCTGCGTGGCCCGGCGGATGGTGACCGGCGCGCGTGTCGCCATTCAGAGACGCTCGCTCACCCAGCCGGCCACCGAGGCCAGTGCCTGTGGCAGACGCGAGGCATCGGTGCCACCGGCCATGGCCATGTCCGGCTTGCCACCGCCTTTTCCGCCCACCTGCTGGGCGACGAAGTTCACCAGCTCGCCGGCCTTGACCCGGGCGGTGCTGTCGGCCGTGACGCCCGCGGCGAGCTGGACCTTGTCGCCATCGACCGCGGCCAGCACGATGGCTGCGGTCTTGAGCTTGTCCTTGAGCTTGTCGAGCGTCTCGCGCAACGTCTTGGCATCGGCGCCGTGCAGCGTGGCCGCCAGCACCCGGATACCCTTGACGTCGACGGCTTGGGCCAGCAACTCGTCACCCTGTGCCGACGCCAGCTTGCCCTTGAGCGCTGCGATCTCCTTCTCGAGCGCGCGCACCTGTTCGAGCACACCGGAAACGCGCGCGGGCACTTCGGCCGGCGTGACCTTGAGCGCGGCCGCCACGCTGCCGATGCCGGCTTCGAGCGACTGCAAGTAGCCCAGCGCGTTGTCGCCGGTCACGGCCTCCACGCGGCGCACGCCGGCGGCCACGCCACCCTCGGCGACGATCTTGAACAGGCCGATGTCGCCGCTGGCCTTGACGTGCGTGCCACCGCACAGCTCCTTGCTCGAGCCGATGGTCTGCACGCGCACCGTCTCGCCGTACTTCTCGCCGAACAGCATCATCGCGCCGCTGTTCTGAGCCTGCTCGAGCGCCATCACCTGGGCATTGGCCGGGGCGTTGGCCAGCACCTCGGCGTTGACCAGTGCCTCGACCTTGCGGATCTGCTCGTCGGTCATCGGGGCGTTGTGCGCAAAGTCGAAGCGCGTACGCTCGGGGGTGACCAGCGAGCCCTTCTGCTGCACATGCGCGCCCAGCACCTCACGCAGCGCCTTGTGCATGAGGTGCGTGGCGCTGTGGTTGCGCACGGTGCGCGCGCGCAGCGCGGCATCCACGCGCGCCACGAACGGATCGCCCACCTCCACCTCGCCCTCGACGATGCGGCCCTGATGCCCATGCACTGCGGCCTGCACCTTGACGGTGTCTTCCACCAGCACGCGGGCACGCGCATTGCGCAGTTCACCGCGATCGCCCACCTGGCCGCCGCTCTCGGCATAGAACGGCGTGTGGTCGAGCACGATCACGACGTCGTCGCCGGCCACGGCGCGGCTCACCGCCGTGCCCTCGACATACAACGCCACCACTTTCGCGTGCTCGCACACCAGATGCTCGTAGCCGTGGAAGGTGGTGTCCGCGCCGCGGTACTCCAGCCCGGCGGCCATCTTGAACTTGGCCGAGGCCCGGGCCTGCTCGCGCTGGCGGTTCATCGCCGCCTGGAAGCCGGCTTCGTCCACCGCCACGCCACGCTCGCGGCACACGTCGCCGGTCAGGTCGACCGGAAAGCCGAAGGTGTCGTGCAGCTTGAAGGCGGTTTCGCCGTCGATCACCCCCACGCCGGCACGGGCATTGGCCGCCAGCGCCGACTCGAGAATCTCCATGCCGTGGTGGATGGTCTGGAAGAAGCGCTCCTCCTCGGCCTTGAGCACCTCCGTCACGCGCGTGGTCGCACGGCGAAGCTCGGGGTATGCGTCGCCCATCTCGGCATCGAGGGCCGCGACCAGCGTGTGGAAGAACGGCTTGCGCGCGCCCAGCTTGTAGCCGTGGCGGATGGCACGGCGGGCGATGCGGCGCAGCACGTAGCCGCGGCCCTCGTTGCCCGGGATGACACCGTCGGCCACGGTGAAGGCGCAGGCCCGGATGTGGTCGGCGATGACCTTCAGGCTCGGGCTGCCGGCATCGCAATCGCCCGCACCGGTGCGATCGACTGCCGCCTTGGCCTCGGCCAGCAGGTTGCGAAACAGGTCGATCTCGTAGTTCGAGTGCACATGCTGCAACACCGCGGCCAGGCGCTCCAGCCCCATGCCGGTATCGACACTGGGCTTGGGCAGCCTGTGCATCACGCCGTCTTCCGTGCGGTTGAACTGCATGAAGACGTTGTTCCAGATCTCGATGTAGCGGTCGCCATCCTGCTCGGCGCTGCCCGGGGGGCCGCCGGCCACATCGGGACCGTGGTCGTAGAAGATCTCCGAACACGGGCCGCAGGGCCCGGTGTCGCCCATCATCCAGAAGTTGTCGGACATGTAGCGACCGCCCTTGTTGTCCCCGATGCGAACCACACGCTCGGGCGGCAGGCCGATTTCCTTGACCCAGATGTCATAGGCTTCATCGTCCTCGGCATAGACGGTGGCCCAGAGCTTGTCAGCCGGCAACTTGTAGTGCACGGTCAGCAACTCCCAGGCGTACGCCAGGGCATCGCGCTTGAAGTAGTCGCCGAAGCTGAAGTTGCCCAGCATCTCGAAGAACGTGTGGTGCCGTGCGGTGTAACCCACGTTGTCCAGGTCGTTGTGCTTGCCGCCGGCGCGTATGCACTTCTGCGACGTGGCCGCACGCGAATAGGGACGCTTGTCGAAGCCCAGGAAGACATCCTTGAACTGGTTCATCCCGGCATTGGTGAACAACAGCGTCGGGTCGTCGCCGGGCACCACGGGCGACGAGGCCACGACCTGATGACCCTTGGACTCGAAAAACTTCAGGAAGGTAGAGCGGATGTCGGCGGCTTTCATAGGGGGGCGATTCTATCGTTGCCCCCTGCCGGCAAGGCCCGCTAGGCCGTCGTCAGGTCGCCGGCCGGCTGCTGTGCCGCCCCAGGAAATCGAACACCCGCTCGTCGCCGCACCACGCCACGTTGAAACGCAGCCATGGACCGGGCTCGAGACCGGCGCTGAACAGGTGCCCTGGGCCCAGCAGGATGTCGGCCTCGGCCGCTTCGTTGGCCACCTGCGCCGCATCCGGCAGCGCCGGATGCCGGGCCCAGAGGAACATGCCGGCCTTGGGCTCGGCGAAGATCTCGATCCCGAGGGCGCGCAGGCGTTGGGAGACCTGCTCGTGCGAGCGGGCCAGACGCTCGCGCAGCGCCTTCAGGTGTTTGCGCCAGCGACCCTCGGTGAGCGCGCCGTAGGCCAGCCGCTCGCCGAACTCGGAGGATGTCAGCCCGGCGATCATCTTCAACTGTGCCAGGTCTTCCACCAGGTCGGGGTGCGCCACCACGTGACCCACGCGCAGGTTCGGTGAAATGGTCTTGGAGTAGCTGCTGATGTGCACGACCCGGTTGAGCTGGTCGAGACTGGCCAGCGAGGGGCGCGGGTCGGGGTCGAGATCGGCGTAGATGTCGTTCTCGACCACCAGCATGTCGTACCGCTCGGCCAGTTGCAGGACCCTGTGCAGCTGAGCCAACTGGGCCACCGAGCCGGTGGGGCTTTGCAGCCGCGGCTGGGTAAAGAACACACGCGGCTTGTGCTCGGCGATACGCGCTTCCAGCAGCGGCAGATCCCAGCCAACAGGAGTGCGCGGGGCGCCTACCAGGCGCGCGCCCAGGAAACGCAGGCCGAAGAGCAGGTTGGCGTAGCCGGGATCGTCCACCAGCACGGCGTCGCCCGGGCGCACGAGGCGCCGGGCCGCAAGGTCCAGCGCCTGGCTGCTGCCCTGCGTGAGCAACACCTGCTCCGGTGTGGCAGCCACTTCCTGTTCGGCCAAGGTGTCGCAGATCAAGCGGCGCAGAGGCTCGAAGCCCTTGGGATCGCCGTATCCACCCAGGTCCACCTCATCGGCCGCCAGGGCACGCAGGCTGCGCTTGAGCCCCTCCTCGAACAACCAGTCGTGCGGCAGCCAGCCGCATCCGGGCTTCATGGACAGATGCCGGTTCTCGAAGATCTTGCGCAAGTACCACATGGCGTCGAACGCGGTACCGCCCGTGGCGCTCACCGGCACTGCCACGCTGGGTGCTGTGCCGGCACGCTTGCGCACAAAGAAGCCCGAGTGCGGCCGCGACACCAGCAGTCCCTGCGCCACCAACCGGTCGTAGGCCTCGACCACCGTGAACACGCTCACCTGATGGGCATGCGCGAACTGGCGGATCGACGGCACCTTGGTACCCGCCCGCAGCGCCCCCTCCTCGATGAGCCGACGCAGGCCGTCGACGATCTGCACCACCAGGGGCACCGAGGACGAGGGCTGGAGAGTGAGCATGCTGGGTGAGGCAGGTGTTGCAGTGTGTGTTCCTGGCGGCGCACGGCCGGCCGTGCGCCCGATCTGTACCGGTCGGCGAGCCTGCACAGTGATCGCCCGGCAACTGCCGGCTGTACATGGTAGCGCCGCCCCTCGAGATCTAGAGTGCGCACTCGAAACGACGACCGGTGACTCCATGCAACGCGATGCCCACCTCACCAACGCCACCCTGATGGCCCGCCGCCGCGCCGCCCTGCCCGCAGGGCTGGGTCAGGCGCACGAGATCTTCGTCGTGCGCGCCGAGAACGCCGAAGTGTGGGATGTGGAGGGGCGCCGCTACATCGACTTCGCCGGCGGCATCGCGGTGCTCAACACCGGGCACCGTCACCCCGCGGTAACGGCTGCGGTCCAGGCCCAGCTCGAGCGCTACACCCACACCTGCTTCCAGGTCCTGGCCTACGAGCCCTACCTCGAGCTGGCCGAGCGGCTCAACGCCATGGCGCCGGGCGCCTGGCGCAAGAAGAGCTTTTTCATGACCACCGGCGCCGAAGCGGTGGAGAACGCCATCAAGGTGGCACGGGCCTACACCAAGCGCCAGGCGGTGATCGCCTTCGGTGGAGGCTTCCACGGCCGCACGATGATGGGCATGGCGCTCACCGGCAAGGTGGCCCCCTACAAGATCGGCTTCGGACCCTTCCCGGCCGAGGTCTATCACGCCAAGTACCCTTGCGCGCTGCATGGCGTGAGCGTGGACGATGCCATGGCCTCGATCGAGTCCATCTTCAAGTACGACGTCGAGCCGGCCCGCGTGGCGGCCATCATCCTCGAACCGGTGCAGGGCGAAGGCGGCTTCTATGTCGCGCCTGTCGAGTTCGTGCAGCGCCTGCGAGCGCTGTGCGATGCCCACGGCATCGTGCTCATCGCCGACGAGGTGCAGACCGGCGCCGGACGCACGGGCACCTGGCTGGCCTGCGAGCAATGGGACGGCGCCGCGCCGGACATCATCACCATGGCCAAGTCGCTGGCCGGCGGCTACCCGCTGTCTGCCATCATCGGCCGCGCCGAGATGATGGACGCCCCCGGCCCTGGGGGACTGGGTGGCACCTACGCGGGCAGCCCGCTGGGCTGCGCGGCGGCCCTGGCGGTGATCGAGACGTTCGAGCGCGACGGTCTCCTCGCGCGCAGCCGCGACGTCGGCGCCCGCCTGCAGCAGGGCCTGCGCGCCATTGCCGAGCGCCATCCGGCCATCGGCGATGTGCGGGGGCTGGGCGCCATGGTGGCCGTCGAGCTGTTCAAGCCCGGTGCCGCTGGCACCCACCCCGTACCCGACGCTGCGCTCACCCAGGCCGTGGTCAAGGCCGCCGCCGAGGCGGGGCTGATCCTGCTGTCGTGCGGCACCCATGGCAACGTGATCCGTGTGCTGGTGCCGTTGACGGCCTCGGACGCGCTGCTCGACGAGGGCCTGGCGATCCTCGCCAGCTGCTTCGACCGGCTGGCCTGAGCGCCGCCGCAGCAGTACCACCGGTTCGAACGCCACGTGCGGAGGCTTGCATGACCCCAGCCCTGAAGCGCGCTGCTGCGCCCCTGCGTGTGGTCACGCCGCCTCCCGGAGCGCCGGCCGCCACGTCCCCGGAGGGCACCGATACGCTGGTGCAGTTCCGCGGCGTGCAAAAGACCTACGATGGCCAGACGCTGGTCGTGCGCTCGCTCGATCTCGACATCCGACGCGGCGAGTTCCTGTCGCTGCTCGGACCGTCGGGTTCGGGCAAGACCACCTGCCTGATGATGCTCGCCGGATTCGAGTCGCCCACGGCCGGCGAAATCCTGCTCGACGGCTCGCCGATCACGCGCACGCCCCCGCACAAGCGCAACTTCGGCATGGTGTTCCAGAATTACGCACTGTTCCCGCACCTGACGGTGGCCGAGAACGTGGCGTATCCCCTGACCGTGCGCAGCGTGCCCAAGGCCGACATCGCGCAACGCGTCGCCAAGGCGCTGGCGATGGTGCAACTCACCGGACGTGACCAACGCTTTCCGGCACAACTGTCGGGCGGGCAGCAGCAGCGAGTGGCACTGGCGCGCGCGCTCGTGTTCGAGCCGCAACTTGTGCTGATGGACGAGCCGCTGGGTGCGCTGGACAAGCAACTGCGAGAGCACATGCAGATCGAGCTCAAGGAGTTGCATCGCCAGCTCGGCGTCACCTTCGTCTATGTGACGCACGACCAAGGCGAGGCCCTGACCATGAGCGACCGCGTGGCGGTCTTCAACGAGGGCGACATCCAGCAGATCGACACCGTCGAGCGGCTCTACGAGACACCGTCCAACCGCTTCGTGGCCGGCTTCGTGGGTGACAGCACCCAACTGGCGGGCACGCTGGGCGCTGCCCAGGGCAACCGCTGCGAACTGGTGCTGCCATCGGGCGAGCGGCTCGCGGGCATCAACGTCAACGGCGCCCTGCCAGGCGCGGCTGTGCTGGCATCGGTGCGGCCAGAACGCATCGAAGCGCACGTCGTTCCACCGCCGCAGTCGGGCAATGTGCTCGAGGCCGCGGTGAACGACGTCATCTACTTCGGCGACCACCTGCGGCTGCGGTGCGCACTGCCGGGCCAGGCGCAAGCAACGGTGAAGTTGTCGCTGGCCGCCCAGGAGCAACCGGTGGCCGGACAGACCGTCTGGCTGCACTTTCCCACCCAGTACCTGCGCGTGTACGCCTGATGGACACACGCGTTCGTCCGCCCCCGCCCCCCGCCCCTCGCACCATCAAGTCAGGAGACACCATGCCCTCGATCCGCTCCTTCCTCGTGCTCACTGCGCTGGCCGCTGCCTGTTCAGTCGCCAGCGCGCAGGCGCAACTCACGGTTGTCAATTTCGGCGGCGCCAACGGCGCCGCACAGAAGAAGGCATTCTTCGAACCCTACGACAAGAGCGGTGCCGGCAAGGTCGTGCCCGTCGAGTACAACGGCGAGCAGGCCAAGATCAAGGCCATGGTCGAGGCCAAGAAGATCACCTGGGACGTCGTCGAGGTGGAGTCGCCCGATGTCGCCCGCGGCTGCGACGAGGGCCTGTTCGAGAAGCTCGATTACAGCAAGATCGGCAACCGCGCCGACTATCTGCGCGCAGCCGTCACCGAGTGCGGCATCGGCATCTTCGTGTGGTCCACCGTGATGGCCTACAACGGCGACAAGCTGAAGGATGGCCCCAAGAACTGGGCCGACTTCTGGGACGTGAAGAAGTACCCGGGCAAGCGCGGCATGCGCAAGGGTGCCCGCTACAACCTCGAGTTCGCGTTGATGGCCGATGGCGTGCCGCTGGCCGACATCTACGGCACGCTGCGTACCAAGGCCGGCGCCGACCGCGCGTTCAAGAAGCTGGGCGAGCTCAAGCCGCACATCCAGTGGTGGGAAGCCGGCGCGCAGCCGCCGCAGTACCTGGTGGCCGGCGACGTGGTGATGAGCACGGTCTACAACGGCCGCATCGACGCCGCCAACCGCGAGGGCAAGAACCTCAAGATCACCTGGACCGGCGGCATCTACGACCTCGATTACTGGACCATCGTCAAGGGCTCGCCCAACAAGGAAGCGGCCTACAAGTTCATCGCCCTGGCCAGCAGCGCCGACGCCCAGGCCGAGTACGCCCGCAACATCGCCTACGGCCCGACCAACCAGAAGTCGCTCGGCAAGCTCGACCCGAAGGTGCTGGCCAACCTGCCCACGGCACCGGCCAACACCAAGGACTCGATGCAGTTCGGCATCAAGTTCTGGGCCGACCAGGGCGAGGAGCTCGAGAAGCGCTTCGCCGCCTGGGCCGCGCAGTGATCGCCTGATCCCGACCCCTCAGGAGAGCCCGATGACCACCGCCACGCTCGGATCCATCGAGCTGCGCCGATCGCTGCGCCGTGTCGAGCAGCGCCGCCGCGCGGTGGCCATCGGACTGACACTTCCCCTGCTGGTGTTCCTGCTGCTCACCCTGCTCGTGCCGATTGCCGCGCTGCTGCAGCGTGCGATCGAGAATCCCGAGGTCGCAGCGAGCCTGCCGCGCGCCGGGGCCGCGCTGGAAGGCTGGGATCGCCGCAGCCCCCCGCCTGCCGCGGCCTACGATGCCCTGGTGCGCGACCTGAGCACCCTGGCCGAGGGCTCGCAAGCCGGTGCCCTGGCCAGACGGCTGAATACCGAGGTCTCCGGCGCGCGTTCGCTTGTCATGGGCACCTATCGCGCGTTGCCGCTGGGTGACGGGCTTACGCCGGACCAAACCCGCCAGAAGCTGCTCGAGCTCGACGAGCGCTGGGGCGAACTGCGCTACTGGCAAGCGATCGCCAAGAACGCTTCGCGCTGGACTCCCGACTATCTGCTCACATCCGTCGACCTGCGGCGCAAACCCGAAGGCGGGATCGAGCGGGTCGACCCCGAGCAACGCGTGTTCGGACGCATCCTCGTGCGCACGTTCGAAATCAGCCTCGTCGTGACGCTGTGCTGCCTGGCGCTGGCCTATCCGCTGGCCTATTGGCTGTCCACGCTGTCGGCGCGGCGCGCCAACGTGCTGATGATCCTGGTGCTGGTTCCATTCTGGACGTCCATTCTCGTTCGGGTGGCGGCATGGATCGTGCTGCTGCAACGCGAAGGACTGGTGAACAAGTCGCTGATGGTGCTGTCGGTCACCCAGGAGCCGCTCACGCTGCTGTTCAACCGCACGGGCGTGATCATCGCGATGGTGCACATCCTGCTGCCGTTCATGATCCTGCCGCTCTACAGCGTGATGAAGTCGGTACCGCCCACCTACTTGCGCGCGGCCATCTCGCTGGGCAGCGCCCCGCTGGCCGCATTCTTTCGGGTGTACGTGCCGCAAACCTGGGCCGGCATCGGCGCAGGCACCCTGCTGGTCTTCATCCTGAGCATCGGCTACTACGTCACGCCTGCCTTGCTGGGCGGCGCCGACGACCAGATGCTGAGCTACTACATCGCACAGTACACCAACGTCGACATCAACTGGGGCATGGCATGCGCGCTGGGCGCGGTGCTGCTGGTGGCCACGCTGCTGCTGTATGCCATTTACCGCCGCCTGGTCAAGGCCGAGCTCAGCCTGGGGTGATGCCATGCCCGCGCTGCCCACCTTTCCCGCCTACTACACGCTGGCCGACAAGCTCGGCTGGTGGGCGCTGCGCGCCGTGGGGGTGGCGGTGCTGGTGTTCCTGCTGTTGCCCATCCTGGTGATCGTGCCGCTGTCGTTCTCGGCCAGTTCCTTCCTCGCCTACCCGATGCCGGGCTGGTCGCTGCAGTGGTACGAGAACCTGTTCGCTGCCGAGGAGTGGGGCCGTGCCGCCCGCAACAGCTTCATCGTCGCCCCGGCGGCCACCCTCATTGCCACCGTGCTGGGCACGCTCACCGCTGTGGGCCTGGCGCGCGTGCAGTTTCCGGGCAAGGGGCTGTTGATGAGCCTGCTGATCGCGCCGATGGTGGTTCCCATCGTCGTCGTCGGCGTGGCCTGCTACCTGTTCTTCGCCCGCATCGGCCTGTCCGACAGCTATGTCGGCCTGATCGTGGTGCACGCGGCACTGGGCGCACCGTTCGTCGTCACCACGGTGCTGGCCACACTGCAGGGCTTCAACCACAACCTGGTGCGCGCCTCGCTCAGCCTGGGCGCCTCGCCGGTCGAGACGTTCTTTCGCGTCACGCTGCCGGTGATCGCGCCGGGAGTGATCTCCGGCGCACTGTTCGCCTTCGCCACCTCCTTCGACGAGGTCGTCGTCACCCTGTTCATCGCGGGACCGGAACAGGTGACGCTGCCGCGGCAGATGTTCACCGGCATACGCGAGAACATCAACCCGACCATCGCGGCGGTGGCCACTCTGCTGACCCTCTTCACCACAGGGCTGATGCTGGTGTTGGAGTGGATCCGCGGACGGCGTCTGTGATCACCTGTCCACTGCGCGAACGCTCCGGGCCGCCAGCGGGCCCGGCCGGACATCGATGGTCGCGTGAGCCGGTAGAGTTGACGTCAGCGATTTCCTGGAGAACCCGATGGACATGAAGACCTCGCCGCTGGCGAATCTGAACGACCCGAGCCTGCTCAAGACCGATGCTCTGATAGGCGGCGAGTGGGTGGCCGGCACTGCGCGCTTTGCAGTCACCGACCCGGCCACAGGCCTGAAGCTGGCCGAGGTGGCCAACCTCGGGCCGGTGGATTGCCACAACGCCATTGTGGCTGCCGAGCGTGCCTGGGGCCCCTGGCGCAGCAAGACGGCCAAGGAGCGTGCGGCGATCCTGATGAAGTGGTTCCATCTGCTGCACCAGCATGCCGACGATCTGGCGCGCATCATGACTGCCGAGCAGGGCAAGCCGCTGCCCGAGGCCAAGGGCGAGGTGGGCTACGCCGCCAGCTTCATCGAGTGGTTCGCCGAGGAGGCCAAGCGGGTCTATGGCGAGACCATCCCCACCACCGACAACAACAAGCGCTACCTGGTCATCAAGCAGCCCATCGGGGTGTGCGCGGCCATCACGCCGTGGAACTTCCCCATCGGCATGATCACCCGCAAGGTGGCGCCCGCACTGGCGGCAGGTTGTCCGGTGGTCATCAAGCCGGCCGAGCAGACACCGCTGTCGGCCCTGGCCGTGGCCGAGCTGGCGTTGCGCGCCGGCATGCCATCGGGTGTGCTGAACATCGTCACCGCCGATGGCGACAGTTCCATCGAGATCGGCAAGGTGCTGTGCTCGAGCGACGTGGTGCGGCACCTGTCATTCACCGGCTCCACCGAGGTGGGCCGCATCCTGGCGCGCCAATGCGCGCCGACGATCAAGAAGGTATCGCTCGAACTCGGCGGCAATGCGCCCTTCATCGTCTTCGACGATGCCGACATCGACAGCGCCGTCGAAGGTGCCACCGTCAGCAAGTACCGCAACGCCGGCCAGACCTGCGTGTGCGCCAACCGCTTCTACGTACAGGAAGGCGTCTACGACGCCTTTGTCGAGAAGCTCGCCGCCAAGGCCCAGGGCATCAAGGTGGGCAACGGCTTCGAGACCGGCGTCAACCAGGGCCCGCTGATCGACGACCAGGCCATCGCCAAGGTGGAGAGCCATGTGGCCGACGCCGTGAGCAAGGGCGCGCGCGTGGTGGTGGGCGGCCAGCGCCTGGGCGAACGCTTCTACACACCCACCGTGCTGGCCAACGTCACGCCCGAGATGCTGTGCTCGCGCGAGGAGACCTTTGGCCCGGTGGCGCCCGTGTTCCGCTTCAAGACCGAGGCTGAGGCGATCGAGCTGGCCAACGCCACCGAATTCGGCCTGGCCAGCTATTTCTACAGCCGCGACATCGGCCGCATCTTCCGCGTCGGCGAGGCGCTGGAGTACGGCATGGTGGGCATCAACACCGGGCTCATCTCCACCGCGGAAGTGCCCTTCGGCGGCGTCAAGCAGTCGGGCCTGGGCCGCGAAGGGGCACACCAGGGCATGGATGACTACGTCGAAATCAAGTATCTCTGCCTGGGCGACATCCTGAAGTAGCGCCTTCAGCCCTGGGGCCCGAACGCGGCCTCAGCCCTCGTCGTTGGCGGCCGGGGGGCCGTGGCGCTCGGTGCGCCGAGCGCGGTTGGCAGAACCCACGGCCGCCACGCCACCGGCCTGGGCCAACGCGCGCCGCAACAGCGTGTCGGCGTCTTTGCCGTGGGCCGGGTATTGCCCGATGCCGATGCTCACGCCGAGCCCCAGCTCTTCGCCTGCCACCGTGAACGGCCGCTGCAAGGCCAGCGCGAGCTTGGCGGACACGCCCTCGGCAGCGGACTGCTCGTCGATCCAGGCCAGCATCACGACGAAGCAATCACTGCCCACCGACGCCACCACGTCGCTCGCGCGCAGCCCCGAGCGCAGGCGCACGGCCGCCTTGCGGCGCAACACGTTGGCAGCCTCGGCGCCCAGTCGGGACTCGATGCCGGCCAACCCCTGCAGCCGCACGGCCAGCACGCCCATGGCCGCCGGCTCGCGCTCGCGCAGGGCCAGCAGGTGCGTCAGATGCTCCATCAGTTGGGCATGATTGGGCAGGCCGGTGGCCAGGTCGGTGGCATAGGCGCGCCGTGCGGCCCGCTCGACCCGCTTGCGTTCCAGGGCCAGTCGCACACAACGCGCCAACGCATCCGCACCGGCCTCGCGGCGTGGCAGCACATCCTGCACGCCCAAGTGCACCAGGCGCAACACATCGCCCACTTCGGGTTCGGGCGCGACGGCCACGAAGGCGCAATCGAGCACCGCCCGCGGCAGCGCGGGCCACAGCGCCAGTGAGTACAGCGAACGCGCATCATCGAACGCGGCGACGATGGCGTCATACGGTGCCTGCGCCAGCGCGACGTCGAGCCTTGCCAGGTCTTCGACCGGATGCACCACGAACGGACCATAGGCCGATGTGCCCAGGTCGGGCACGTCGGCACCCAGGTACAACATCTGGATCGGCTCGTTCATTCTCGGCCGATCATGCCCCAGCCCTCTGGCGGGCGCCAGACAGGGAACTACCGTGCCGACCGCCCGCGGATGCCGCGATGCGCCGGCCGCGCACGCCCCGCCGGCCCAACGACCGCGCTACACTTGCGCCTCGCGCGGGTGTAGTTCAATGGTAGAACGGCAGCTTCCCAAGCTTCATACGAGGGTTCGATTCCCTTCACCCGCTCCAGCTTCCCGGCCCAGGCCCGCCGTTCGTGCGGGCCTTGTCGTTTTCAGCCGTGGCGGGCCACCCACTCGATGACGGCATCCAGCGTCGGCGTTGCGCGCTGGGCTTCGGGGTGGTTGACGAGCGCGGCCACCGCGTACATTCGGCCGCTGGTGGCGCGCACATAGCCGGCCAGCGCGCGGGTATCGAGCAGGGTACCCGTCTTCAGGAAGGCAGCACCGGTGGCTCGGCCCTGAGTCATGCGATGCGCGAGCGTGCCGTCCACGCCGGCCACAGGCAGCGAGTCGATGAATGCCTGGGCTTGCCGATGGGCCCAGGCGCGACGCAACAACTGCACCATGGCGCGCGGCTTGCCGCGCTCGGCACGCGACAGCCCGGAGCCGTTCTCCAGCGCGATGTCATCGCCCTGCAGCCCCTGCATGCGCAGCCAGGCAGCCACACGCTCACGCGCCTCGGCCAGCGTGGCTGGGCGCATGGGAAACCCCTGCACCAGGGAGAGCATCAGGTTGCGCGCCGCCATGTTGTCGCTGGTCTTGTTGATCTCGCGGATGATCTGCGGCAGGGGCTCCGACAGGTTCACCGAGAACGGCAGCTGGGGTTGCCCGTCCGGCCCCATGGGCATCAGCATGGTGCGATCAGGCTGACGCTTGTCCAGCACACGACCGCGCAAGCGCCCGCCCACCTCGCGCCACAGGCCCTCGACGGCACGCACGGTGAACTCGTCGTGCGCCAGCGGAGCCAACGTGATCTCACGTGTCCCGCACCCGGCGCTCCACTGGCCATGGACGGCCAGTTGGGTGCGTCCCTGTGGCCCCGATGCGGCCTGGGCCCACACGGCACAGCCGCCACCCGTGCGCACCTCGTTGCGCACCGGCAGGCCGGCCAAAGGCGGCGTCAGGCCGACCTGCGGTCGCCCGCGTGCACCGCTGTGCACCGTGAGCTGCAGCACGCCTTCGTCGAGCGTCAATGCGTCCGGTCGCACATGATGCGGTCGGTCGGGCGCGGGAGGCGGGGTGCGGGCATGGTCTTCCTCGCGCAGCCGAAAGGCGTAGCGATCCAGCACGATGTCACCCCACACCTCCTGCAGCCCTTGCGCCTGCATGCGGGAGAACCAGGCACGAACGTCCGCGCTGCGCAGCCCGGCATCGCCGCCGCCCACGATCAGCAGGTCGCCGAGCAGGCGTCCCTGCAACAGTTGCCCGCGTACGAACGCGTAGGTACGCCACCGGTAATGTGGGCCGAGCAGATCGAGCGCGGCCAGAGCCGTGACCACCTTGGCCGTGGATGCCAGCTGGTACGGCTGCTCCGCGTTCAGCGAAGCCAACGGCGGGCTCTTGCCCTCGACCTCGTGCACGTGCAGCCCGATGCTGGACGCTGGCAGTCCTGCGCCGGAAACGACCGCCTGCAGGGCTGGGGGTAGTCCGCTCCAGGGTGCAGCCCGGGGCGCTCGTGCCGGCGCCGCGGCAAGCGCGGCGGGTGCCGCCGTGATGGCCAGTCCCGCCAATAGCAGGCGCCGTCGCGCCGGCCAAGAGGGCGCAGCACGCACAGCGGCAATCGAGCACTCGCGTAGGGGCATGGGGGGCGATTCCGGCAAAATCTCTCCACCGTCGAGCCTAGCGTGTCGCTGCGGCCTCGATCCGCGCAACAACGCTGCGCAGCGGGTGCTGATCAACCGTTGCCGCCTTGACCCATCCCGCTCCCCGACGATTCGAGATGACCGATTGCACCGCGCCGCCCGCCGGCCCACGCCCATCAGACCCGCCGGTGCATCGCCGGCCAGTCCGCAGCTTCGTCAAGCGCGGTGGGCGCATGGGCACAGGGCAGCAGCGCGCGCTGGCCGAGTTGGGCCCCATCTACGTGCTGCCCTACGCAGAGCAGTCGCTGCAAATGTCCGAGGTCTTCGGACGGGTGGCGCCGGTGGTGCTGGAGATAGGCTTCGGCATGGGTCATGCCACGGCGGAAATCGCCGCCGCGCATCCCGATGTTGACTTCCTCGGCGTCGAGGTCCACGAGGCTGGCGTCGGTGCGCTGTTGCGGCGCATCGGCGATGAACGACTGACCAACGTGCGCATCATTGCCCACGATGCGGTAGAGGTGCTGCACAACATGATCGGCCCCGCCAGCCTGGCCGGCGCGCACATCTTCTTTCCCGATCCCTGGCACAAGAAGCGCCACCACAAGCGGCGACTGATCCAGCCCCCGTTCGCGCAGCTGTTGGCCTCGCGCCTGCAGCCGGGCGCCCGCCTGCATTGCGCCACCGACTGGCAGGACTACGCGCACCAGATGCTGCAGGTGCTGAACGCGTGCCCGCTGCTGGCCAACACTGCCGATGGCTACGCGCCGCGTCCAGCAGCACCACCCCGCCGAACGCGATTCGATACCACGCAAATGGCGTGAACGTGTGAGTGGCGATGTAGCGCAGCAGCCAGCGCACACAAGCCCAGGCACTGATGAAGGACACCAGAAGCCCGACAGCGAACTCGGGCAAGTCGGCCGCGCTGAGATGCGCGCGCTCCTTGTACAAGCTGTAGGCACCCGCGCCGATGAGCGTGGGGATTGCCAGGTAGAAGCTGAAGTCGGTGGCTGCCTTGCGCGACAGGCCCAACAGCATCCCGCCGATGATGGTAGCGCCGGAGCGACTGGTGCCCGGCACCATCGCCAGGCATTGCACCACTCCCACCTTCAGTGCATCGAGTGCCGTCATGGCATCCACGTCATGGACCCGGGTCGCCGTCGCGGGCCGGCGTTCGGCCCAGAGGATGACGAAGCCGCCCAGGATGAAGGTGGTCGCCACGACCGGCGCGTTGAACAAGTACGCCTTGATCGCCTTGCCCAGCAGCAGGCCCAGCACGACCGCCGGGATAAAACCGATCAGCACGTTGGACACGAATCGCCGCGCGCGCGCGTCATGGCCCAGCGCCGCCGCCGTCTCGCGCAGTCGTTGCCAGTAGACGATCACCACGGCCAGGATGGCGCCGGTCTGAATGGCGATGTCGAACACCTTGGCACGCTCGTCCGTCAGACCCAGCAACGTACCGGCAAGGATCAGATGGCCAGTCGAGGAGATCGGCAGGAACTCGGTGAGGCCCTCGACCAATCCCATGATCGCGGCCTTGAGCAGAACGGCTGGATCCACCTGTGCTCCGGGCATGGTCAAAGCGGCGAATGATAACCAGCGCCCGTGACACGGCAGGCGACGCAGGCCACGCCTGCGCGCTTGTCATCGCGCCGACACGGCGCCCGCCTAGGGTTGCGGGCACCAGCGCGAACGGCGAGTCGAGCGCGCAGGCCTCCTCCTACCTACACCACACCTACACCATGCGCACCCAATCCCTTCGGCTCCTATCGACGCTGGCCCTTTCGGCGCTGACGCTCCTGCAGGCCTGTGGCGGCGACGATGCCACCTTCAACACCCTCAACGGCGAGGCCCCGCGGTGGTGGGTCACCGTGGCGCCAGCGGCGAGCGGCCCGAGCACACGCTGGCCGCGTATCAGTTGGCCATCGAGCAAGGCGCCAACTACATCGAGCCCGACCTGGTGCTGACCCAGGACGGCGTGATGGTGGCTCGCCACGAGCCCATGCTTGACGACACCACCGACGTGGCGGTGAAGTTCCCCGCGACACGCAAGACCACGCGGCCGGTCGATGGCGTGCCCACCACGGCCTACTTTGCCAGCGACTTCACTCTGGCCGAGTTGAAGACGCTGCGCGCCAAGCAATCGCGCGCGGGTCGCTCGACGGCCTACGACGGCCAGTTCGCCATCCCCACGCTGGACGAGGTGATCGCGCTGGCGAAGGACCAGAGCGCCAAGACCGGTCGCACGATCGGCATCTACCCCGAGGTGAAGCATTCGACCTATCACGCCGGTCTCTTCGGCGCCTACGTGTTCGAGGACAAGCTGGTCACCGCGCTGCATGGGGCCTACGGCAACAGCACCAAGGCGCCGGTGTTCATCCAGTCGTTCGAAGTGGCCAACCTCCAGTACCTGAACAAGAAGACCGACATTCGCCTTGTCCAGTTGATCGACGCCGACGACGTGAAGGACGACGGGTCGATGTCGCTGGTCGCGCCCTACCGCCAACCCTACGACTTCGTGCAGAGCGGTGATCCTCGCCTGTTCTCCGACCTGCTCACGCCCAGCGGCCTGGACTTCGTGAAGACTTACGCAGATGCCATCGGCCCCTGGAAGCCCTACCTCGTGAAGACCGTAGCCGACAAGGTGGAGCGCACCGGCGACACCACGCTCAATGCCAGCGACCGCCGGGTGGACGGCAGCACCGGCGTGATCGAAGCCGCGCACGCCCGCGGGCTGCTGGTGCACACCTGGACGTTCCGCAACGACGCCGGCCTGTACGGCTTCAAGGACCCGAAGGCAGAGATGCAGTACTACGTGAAGCTGGGCATCGACGGCTTCTTCACCGACTTCCCGGCCACCGGCGTGGCTGCAGTCAACGAGCTGCGCTGAGCACGAATGGCCACGGACGCTGCGTGAGGCCTTGCGCCGCGCCAGCGCCCATGGCAGGTCCGTCTGCGGCAGTCATCGGCCACCGCCTGGCAGCAAGTTCGTGCGCCGTGTCTGTCATCGATCTCGACGACAGACAGCGGCACGTCTTCGCGGCAGCATGGGAGTGCACACCCACAACATGCCACGAGGAGACACCCCCGATGTTCGCCCTGCCTACCCCGCGCGCAGCGTCACGCACTGCCCTGGCGGCCGTTGCCGCTGTCGCCGCCGCAATGCCCGCTGCCGCTGCCCCGGTTGACCACACGGCCGCCCAAGTGGCCCGCGGTGTCTGCAGCGGCCAGACCCGCAGTACGGACGAAGTGGGTGCAGCGCTCACGCGTGCCCAGGCACTGAAGGCCTGGAACGCATTCATCCACCTCGATGAGGCCGGGGCCAAGGCGGCGGCGAGCAAGCTCGACGCGGCCCATCGCACCGCGCGCTGCCGCCCGCTGGCTGGCGTGCCCATCGTGGTCAAGGACAACATCGAGGTTGCTGGCCTGCCATCGAGCGCCGGCACTCCGGCGCTGGCCGGCTATGTGCCAGCGGCCGACGCGCCCGTGGTCGCGCGCCTGCGCGCGGCCGGCGCCATCGTCATTGGCAAGACCAACATGCACGAGTTGGCCTTTGGCGTCACCGGCTGGAACCCGATGAGCCAAACCGGGTCCGAGCCCGGCGTGCGCAACGCCTGGGACCGCAGCCGAATCGCCGGCGGCTCGTCTTCGGGCACAGGCACTGCTGTGGGCGCCCGAGTGGTGCCCGCGGGTCTGGGCACCGACACCGGCGGCTCGGTGCGCATCCCGTGTGCCTTCAACGGCTGCGCCAGCCTGCGACCGACGGTCGGGCGCTACCCTCAGGGCGGCATCGCGCCGATCTCGCACACCCGCGACACGGCCGGACCGATGGCCGCTTCGATGGCCGACGTCGAGTTGCTGGACCGGGTGATCGCCGGCGGCCCCGCCGCGAAGCCAGCTTCGCTCAAGACGGTGCGCCTGGGACTGGCCGCGCCGCTGCTGGCCAACCTGGATGCCGACACGCGTGCGGCCTTCGACGCTGCCCTGACCAAGCTGAGAGCCGCAGGCGTGACGGTGATCGAGGTCGACATGCCGCGGCTGATGGAACTCAACGGCGCGATCGGCTTCCCGCTGGCGCTCTACGAGGCCTACGACGACATGGCGGCCTACCTCAAGCGCACCGGCACCGGCCTCACGGTCGAGCAGATGGCCGAGCGCGCCGTCAGCCCCGACGTCAAGGGCACCTACCAGGGGTTGGTGATCCCGCGCAAACTGCCCGGGCCGAACAACACCGTGGTCGACGCCCGGCCGGCATATGACTCAGCCATGGCCACGGCCCGCCCGGCATTGCAGGCGCTGTACAAGGCGACTTTCCGCACTCATCGGCTCGACGCACTGGTGTTTCCCACCGTGCCAGTCGTGGCGCTCCAGGCCAACCCAGAGTCGAGCAGCGTGCCCAACTTCATCCTGCTGATCCAGAACACCGACCCTGGCAGCAACGCCGGGTTGCCCGGTCTGCAGATCCCGATCGGAGCGGGCGCGGCGAGCAAGCTGCCCATCGGCATGGAGCTCGATGGCCCGGCCAACAGCGACCGCCGGTTGGTGGCGATCGGACTGGCCATCGAGAAGCTGCTCGGACGCCTGCCGGCCCCCGAATTGCGATGAGCGGGGCAGCGCGGGTGCGTCCCGCGCTGCACGCGACTACGCAGGGCCGGTCACGTCATCGTCGCAACCCCATCGCGCCAGCGCTGCCCTGCGCGTGACGCCGGTTTTCTCGGCCATGCGCCGCAGGTAGGTCCGCACGGTGGTGACGCTGATGCCCAGCTCGCGCGCAATTTCCTTGTCGGTGCGACCCTGCGCAAGCAGGTGTGCCACGCGGCGTTCACGTGGGCTGAACACCGCCTGGCCGGGTTCGCCTGCCGCGGGCGCCGGCGCCTGGCGCCGTGTGCGCCGCAGCGCCGCAATGAAAGCGGGCTCGATCAGGTCGAGCAACGCCTTGTCGCGCGGCTCGAACTCGCTGCGACGGCGACCACGCCAGATGCGCAGATCACCCAACGCCTGGTTGCCATCGAACGCATGCAGGTTGATGCCCCAGTGCAGCCCGTCACGGGCCAGGAAATCCTGAAAGAAGGACGTGCGCACGAGTTCGCGATGCGGCAACACCTCGCTGACTGCAGTGGCATGGCGCCGGGCTTGCAGCAAAAAGGTGATCGGGTCGTGGTACTGGAACCAGCTCTCGTAGTGTGCGAGGTTGGCCGAATCCATGTTCAGCCAGACGCCGCCGCCGAAGACACCTCGTTGCCCGTCCCAGACGTAGGATGCAAAGTGATCGGCGCGCAGCAGGTCGAGCAGCGCCAGTCCGGCGCGTTCGCGAACCTCTCGCTCCGACAGATCTTCTGCCAGGCAGGCGAACACCCGCGCCAGCGCCTGTCCCTCTCGCGTCGACACATGCATGCGCGTCTCCCGTCGCCTCGCGTCCGTCCCGGCAGCCGATGCTACGCCTGTGCCTGGTGCGCACGGCCGGGTTGAGGTCAACAACCGCAGGCGTTGACCCGTTCGCATGCGTGCGATATATTACTGACTAACCGGTCAGTAACCAATGTCTACCCCCGCCGAAACGAGCGCACGCCGCCGTCGCAAGGAAGCCCGGCCGCAGGAACTGCTGGACGCTGCACTGGCGCTGTTCGTCGAGAAGGGCTTCGCCGCCACGCGCGCCGAGGAGGTAGCGGCACACGCCGGCGTGTCCAAAGGCACCCTGTACCTTTACTTCCCCAGCAAGGAAGATCTGCTCAAGGCGGTGATCGCCCATTGCCTGTCGTCGCGCATCGCCGACGGAGCCGCGCGTGCCGCCGGATTCTCCGGCAGCACGACCGACCTCATGCGCGACATCCTGGTCCAGTGGTGGGTGGCCATCTACGACAGCCAGGCCTCGGCCGTCTTCAAGCTGGTGATGACCGAGGTGCGCAACTTCCCCGACATCGCCGACTACTACATGCGCGAGGTGGTTCAACCGGCCACCGAGCTCCTGGGCTCCATCGTGAAGCGTGGCATCGACAGCGGCGAGTTCCGCGATGTCGATATCGACTCCGCGGTGCACTCGCTGGTGTTGCCGCTCATCATGATCTGCATCCATAAACATTCGCTGGGCGCCTGCCCGCCGGCATGCCTGGGCGGCACCTTGCCGGTCGACGGGCATGCGTTCATCCGCAACCACCTCGACCTGCTGCTCGACGGATTGCGTGCGCCGCCCGCCGTTCGTTGAGTCGCTGCGCGCCGCCTGCCTCAACCGACTCCTGACTCGACATGCCCAAATCCTGGAAAACCTGGGCCATCGGCCTGCTTGCATTGGCTGTTCTGGCGGCAGTCGGCCTGCGTCTGACGGGCGCGCGCCGCGCCGCGGCAACCGCAGCCGCTGCTGCCGCCTCCTCACCTCGCCCGGCCCTCGAACTCGCGCCTCTCGATGTGCTCACCGTCGGGCGCCACGAGTTCGCCCGGGGCCTGGAGGTTACGGGCAGCTTGAAGGCGGTCAACACAGCCTATGTCAAGGCCAAGGTCGCGGCAGAGGTGCGCACTCTCGACGTGCGCGAGGGCGATGCGGTGCGCGCGGGCCAGATGGTGGCCCGCCTCGATACCACCGAGTTCGACTGGCGCCTGCGGCAGGCCGAGCAGCAGGCAGCGGCAGCACGGGCGCAGGCCGAAATCGCGCAGCGCCAGCTGACCAACAACAAGGCCCTGGTTGCGCAGGGGTTCATTTCGGCCACGGCACTGGAGACGTCGGCATCGAACGAGGCGGCCGCGCAGGCGACCCTGCAGGCCGCGATGGCCGCCGTGGAGCTGGCCCGCAAGGCGCTGGCCGACACCACGCTGGTCGCTCCGATCTCGGGGCAGGTTTCCCAGCGACTGGCTCAACCCGGCGAGCGCGTGGCGGTCGACGCGCGACTCATCGAGATCGTCGACCTGACGCGCATCGAACTCGAGGCCGGCGTGCCACCCGAGGAGGCCGCCAGCGTGCGCCCCGGCGCGATTGCCCGGTTGACGCTGGAGGGCAGCAGCGAGCCATTGGCGGCCCGTGTGGTGCGACTCAATCCGGCAGCCCTGGCCGGCTCGCGCACCGTGGCGACATACCTGGCGGTCGAGCCGCATCCGTCGCTGCGCCATGGCCTGTTCGCCCGCGGCTGGATCGACATCGAGCGCCGCCAGGCACTCGCCATTCCCGCCTCGGCCGTGCGCATCGACCAGGCCAAGCCCTACGCCATCGTGTTCGCGCAGGGCCGCGCCGAGCGACGGTCGCTGCAACTGGGCAACCGCGGCATGGTGGCGTCGCAGCCCATGGTCGAGGTGCTGGGCGGGCTTGCCGAGGGCGAGCGCATCCTGGCCGCATCCGCCGGCAGCGTCCCCGAGGGCACGGCCCTGCGGGTAGCCACGCTTGCGGCCCCGGCCGCATCCAAGTCGCACTAGAGACGCCGGGGACGCAGCCGCCATGTGGTTCACCCGTGTCTCGATCGCCAACCCGGTGATGGCCGTGATGGTGATGCTCGCCTTCGTCGTCCTGGGCCTCTTCTCGTACCAGCGGCTGAAGGTCGACCAGTTCCCCGACATCGACTTCCCCACTGTGGTCGTCGTGGTCGAATACCCGGGCGCCTCGCCCGAGATCGTCGAGAGCGAGGTCACCCGCAAGGTCGAGGAGTCGGTGAACACCATCGCCGGCATCAGCCAGCTGTATTCGCGCAGCTACGAAGGCTCGTCGGTGGTGATCATCCAGTTCAACCTCGACATCAATGGCCGCAAGGCGGCCGACGACGTGCGCGAGAAGCTGGCCATCGTGAAGACAGGCTTCCGCGAAGAAGTGAAGGAGCCGAGGGTCACCCGCTTCGACCCCTCCAGTCGGCCTGTCTTCACGCTGGCGCTTACGTCGCCAGATGGCAGCCGCAGCGTGCAGGAGCTCACCACCTTTGCGGACCAGGTTCTCAAGAAGCGGCTGGAGAACGTGCGCGGCGTGGGCTCGGTGACCTTGATCGGTGGTGTGAGGCGGGAGGTCAACGTCTACCTGCGGCCGCGGTCCCTCGAGGCCTACGGCGTGGGTGTGGACGCCGTCATGGGCGCCGTGCGCACCGAGAACCAGGACCTGCCCGCCGGCGCCCTGCGCTCGCGCGAGGCCGAGCGCACCGTACAGATCATGGGCCGCGTGCGCCAACCCGACGAGTTGCGTCAGGTGATCGTGGCTCGGCGCAACGGCCAGCCGGTGCGCCTGGGCCAGGTGGCCGAAGTGGTGGATGGTCCGGAGGAGCTGGAGTCGCTGGCGCTGTACAACGGCCAGCGGGTGCTGGCACTGGATGTGCAGAAGAGCCAAGGCGAGAACACGATCGACGTGGTCGAAGGCCTCAAGCAGGTGACGGACGCCATGCGGGCCCAGCTCCCGCGCGGCATGGCCGTGGAGGTACTGCGCGACAACGCGCGCCCGATCCGGGTCTCCGTGTCCAACGTGCGGCAGACGCTGCTCGAAGGTGCTCTGCTCACCATCGGCATCGTGTTCCTGTTCCTGAACAGCTGGCGCTCCACCGTGATCACCGGTCTCACGTTGCCCATCTCGCTGGTGGGCACGCTGCTGGTGATGTATGCGTTCGGGTTCTCGATCAACATGGTCACGTTGATGGCCATGAGCTTGTGCGTGGGCCTGCTGATCGACGACGCGATCGTGGTGCGCGAGAACATCGTGCGCCATGTGCAGATGGGCAAGAGCGCCCATGATGCGGCACTGGACGGCACGCAGGAGATCGGACTCGCGGTCCTGGCCACCACGCTGTCCATCGTGGCCGTGTTCCTGCCCATCGGCTTCATGGGCGGCATCATCGGCAAGTTCTTCCACGAGTTCGGCATCACCATCGTTGCGGCAGTGCTGATCTCGATGTTCGTGAGCTTCACGCTCGACCCGATGCTCAGCTCGGTGTGGCACGACCCTGCCATCGACCGCGAGGGCCAACCGTTCGTGCCCCGAACCTGGTACGACCACTCGCTCGGCCGGCTCACCCACTGGGTAGACCGCCTGTCGCATCACCTGGGCGATGGCTACGTGGCGGCGCTGGGCTGGTCGCTGCGCCACAAGGCCCTGACGCTGCTGGGCGCCGTGGCCACACTGGTGGCCAGTCTGGCGCTGGTGCCATTGCTGGGCACCGAGTTCGTGCCCAAGGCCGACTTCTCGGAGACGTCGGTCAACTTCTACACGCCGGTGGGCACCCCGTTGGAGGTGACCGAAGCGCGTGCACGCCAGGTCGACGCCATCCTGCGCGAGATGCCCGAGGTGCGCTACACCGTCACCACCATCAACACGGGCACTGCGCAGGGGCGCAACTACGCCAGCGTCTTCGTGCGGCTGGTCGAGCGGCGCGAGCGAACGCGCAATGCCGAGCAGATGTCGGTGCCGTTGCGGGAGCAGCTGTCGCGGGTGGCCGGCATCACGGTCACCCATGTCGGCCTGCTCGACCCGGTGGGCGGGCAGAAGCCCATCTCGGTGTCGATGCAGGGGCCCGACATTCCCACGCTGCAGCGCTTGACCACCGAGCTCACCGCGCGGCTGGCGCGGGTGCCCGGCCTGGTCGATCTCGACACCAGCATGAAGGCACCCAAGCCCACAGTGGCGGTGCAGGTTCGGCGCGAGTCCGCCTCCGACCTGGGCCTGTCGGTGGGCAGCATCACGCAGGTGCTGCGCGGGCTGGTGGCAGGCCAGACGGTGGGCGACTGGCGCGCACCCGACGACCAGTCCTATGACGTGAAAGTGCGGCTGGCGCCCGACGAGCGCGACGACCCGGCGCAACTCGGTCGCCTGGGCATTGCCACCGGCACTCAGGCCGACGGCACGCCTCGCATCGTGCGCCTGTCCCAGGTGGCCGAGGTGCAACTGTCCACAACGGCCAGCCAGGTCAATCGGCGCGACCTCAGCCGCGAAGTCGAGATCACGGCCAGCCCCTCGGGCCGCGCGCTCGGCGAGGTCTCGGCCGACATCCGCCGCGTCCTCGAGTCCACGGCCCTGCCGCCGGGCTACACCTACCGCTTCGGCGGCTCGACCAAGGACATGCAGGAGTCCTTCGTCTATGCGGTCTCGGCGCTCGCTCTGGGGGTTGTGTTCATCTACATGATCCTGGCCTCGCAGTTCCGCAGCTTTCTGCAGCCGCTGGCGCTGATGACGTCACTGCCGCTCACCTTGATCGGGGTGGTCGCGGCGCTGCTCGTGTGGCGCTCGACGTTGAACATGTTCTCGATCATCGGCATCGTGATGCTGATGGGCCTGGTGACCAAGAACGCCATCTTGCTGATCGACTTCGCGATCCGCTCGCGCGCCGATGGCATGAGCCGGCACGACGCACTGCTGCACGCGGCCAAGGTGCGCCTGCGCCCGATCCTGATGACCACGCTGGCGATGATCTTCGGCATGCTGCCGCTGGCATTCGCGCTGTCCGAAGGCTCGGAGCAGCGCGCTCCGATGGGCCAGGCGGTGATCGGCGGCGTCATCACGTCGTCCGTGCTCACGCTGGTGGTCGTGCCGGTGATCTACTGCTGGCTCGATGACCTGGGCCAGTGGGCGCGCCGCCTGGTGCGGCCGTCGGCTGCGCCGACACCCCTGGCCGGAGGTACACCCGAGGGGGCATCCAGCCCGAAATAGAATTCTGGCTTTCACCGATACGTCCAGACCCGAGAGAACGACATGAACGTGGAACAAGCGCGATTCAACATGATCGAGCAACAGATCCGGCCCTGGGATGTGCTCGACGCCGGGGTACTGTCGCTGCTGGCCATGGTCAAGCGCGAAGATTTCGTGCCTGCGGCCTACCGCGCGCTGGCTTTCGTCGACACCGAGGTGCCCCTGCCAGAAGGCCAGTGCATGCTGGCACCGCGAGTCGAGGCCCGCATGCTGCAGGAGGCGCAGGTGCAACGCCACGAACGCGTGCTCGAGATCGGTGCAGGTTCGGGCTTCATGGCCGCGCTGCTGGGTCACCGCGCCCAGTCGGTCGTCACCATGGAAAACCGGCCGGTGCTGGCGCGCATGGCTCGCGAGAACCTGCGCCGGGCGCTGTCGTCCAACGTCGTCGTTCGCGATGGCGACGGCGCGCAGGGCCTGCCCGGCGAAGCGCCGTTCGACGCCATTGTGCTGTCCGGCTCCGTTTCCTCGGTGCCGCAGGCGCTGCTCGAGCAGTTGCGCCCCGGCGGTCGCCTGTTGGCCATCGTCGGGCAGGAGCCGGTCATGCGGGCGGTGCGCATCACACGTCAGCCACACGGCGGATACACGACTGTGGAACTCTTCGACACCGTGGCACCAGCGCTCGACGGCTTTGCGCCGCCGACCCGATTCACGTTCTGACCCCCGGATGCGGCAATTCGACGCCCCCCTGCAGCAGCGTGTCGCACGCAGCTTGCCCGCGGTACCGGCTCGCCGCTACAACGCTGGCCACCGTCGGCACGGGCCGAATCCGGGCCAGCCGGGCCGTTGACCCGCATCCCTCATCCACTCACAAGGAAGCTCCTCCATGCACCGTCTGCCGCCGCGAAGCGCGAACCTGCGCCCCCCTCGGGCCCTGCGCCCCATGGCCGTGGCCCTGGCCATTGGCCTGGCCGGCGCCGCCGCGCAGGCCCAGAGCCTGAAGGAGCTCTACGAGGCTGCCCGTGCCTACGATGCCACCTACCTGGCAGCACGCGCCCAGGCCGATTCGGCCCAGCACAAGGCGGCGCAGTCCGACGCGCTGCGCCAGCCCGCCGTTGCGTTGGGCGGCACGGCCACCACCACGCGCACCGAACCGGTGGTCGGACCGACCCTCACCACGAACAACCAAAAGGTCGAGCTGTCGGCCAAGCAGCCGCTGTTCAATCGGTCCAATTCCGCCACCATCGAGCAGGCGCGCCGGTCGCTGGATGTGGCCAAGGCCGACCTCGAAGCCGCCGAACAAGACCTGATCGTGCGCGTGTCGCAGGCCTACTTCGACGTGCTGGCGGCGCAGGACTCGCTGGGCACGGCGCGCACGAACAAGAAGGCCATCGCCGAGCAACTGGCTTCGGCCAAGCGCAACTTCGAGGTGGGCACAGCCACCATCACCGATACCCGCGAGGCCCAGGCCAAGTTCGATCTGGCCACCGCGCAGGAAATCGCCGCCGACAACGACCTGCGCACCAAGCGCATCGCACTCGACCAGCTCATCGGCAAGACCGACGTAACGCCCAAGACGCTGGCGCTGCCCGTGCAACTGCCCACCGTCATGCCCGCCAGTGCCGAGGAATGGGTGACCCTGGCCGACGGCGGCCACCCGAGCATCCGCAAGGCCCGCCTGGGGCTGGAAGTCGCCCAGCTCGAAACCGAAAAGGCCCGTGCCGGCAATCTGCCCACGGTCGACCTCATCGGTACGCTCTCGGGCAGCCACAGCACGGGTACCGGCATCACCTATGCCGGCGGCAAGGCCGGAACCACCAAGAACGCCACGCTCGGCGTGCAGATGAACTACACGCTGTTCGCCGGCAATTCCATCCAGAACCGCATCAAGGAAACCGTCGTCCTGGAAGAGAAGTCCCGCAACGACGTCGAGGCCGCCCGCCGCGGCGTGGCGCAGGGCACGCGTCAGGCCTACTTCGGCGTGCAGTCGCTGCAGGCCCAGGTCAAGGCGCTCGAGGCCGCCGAGGCATCGTCGAAGCTCGCGCTCGAAGCCACGCAGCTGGGCTACAAGGTGGGTGTGCGCGTCAACCTCGACGTGCTCAACGCCACCACCCAGCTCTACAGCACGCAGCGCGACCTGGCCAAGGCGCGTTACGACACCATCATGACGGGTCTGAAGCTGCGCCAGGCCGCCGGCCAGCTGCAGCCGCAAGACGTCAACGCGGTGGACGCGCTGCTGGCGCGCTAATCGTTGTCGACGCGCATTGCGCGGCCAAGGGCCAGCACCTGCTCGGCCATGCGCTGCGCCGCGCCGCGATGCTCGGCCGCGTAGGCCAGCGAGCGCTCTGACCACGCTGCCCGGTCCGGGTCGCGGGCCAGCGACGCGGCCACGCGCACGCCCTCGTCGATGTCATCCGCCCGGATCGCGGCCTGCGCTGCCAGCGCCATGCTGGCCGCATGGGCAAAGTTGAAGGTGTGCGGCCCCATCACCACCGGGCAGCCGCAGGCCGCGGCCTCGATGAGGTTCTGCCCGCCCAGCGGCGCATAGCTGCCGCCCAGCAGCGCCACGTCGGCGCAGGCGTAGTACAGCGGCATCTCGCCCATGCTGTCGCCCAGCCAGACGTCGGCCTGTGCAGCGGCGGCCGCGGGCACATCGGTCCAGGTCGATCGGCGTAGCAGCGCCAGCCCCGCCCCTGCAACCAGCGCCGCCACCTCGTCGAAGCGCTGCGGATGCCGCGGCACCAGGAGCAGCAGGGGTCGCGGCAGCGGCAGCGTGAGCCAGGCCCTCAGCATCGGACCTTCCTCGCCTTCGCGGGTGCTGGCTGCCAGCACGACCGCTCGGCCCAGTTGCTCGCGCCACAGTCGGCCACGCGCCAACAGTTGCGGCGCCGGCGCCATGTCGTACTTGATATTGCCGTCTACCCGCACCTGCGGCGCGCCCGCGTCCAGCAGACGCTGGCCATCGTCGGCCGTCTGCGCCAGCACCAGGGTCAGGCGGCGCGCAGCCGGGTGCAGCAGCGCCGCAAGGCGTCGTCCCCGCCGTGCGCTGCGCTCGCTCAACCGTGCATTGGCCAGCACCATCGGCACGCCCACGCGTTCGGCTTCACGCATCAGCGCCGGCCACAGCTCGGTTTCCATCAGCACGCCCACCCGCGGCCGGTAGTGCCGCAGGAAGCGGCGCGCCGCACCCGGGGTGTCGTAGGGCAGCCAGGCCTGCAGGTCACCGTCGCGCAGCAGCGCCCGCCCGGCCTGCCGGCCGGTCGCGGTGCCATGGGTGAGCAGAAGGCGCAGCCCAGGCTCGCGCTCGCGCAGTGCATCCACCAGGGCTGCAGCCGCGCGGGTCTCGCCCAGCGACACCGCGTGCACCCACAGCGCGCCGGGCGCCACGCGAGCGCCGTACCACCCCAGCCGCTCGCCCCAGGCGCGGCGGTACTCCGGCTCGCGCGCACCGCGCCGCCACAGCCGGGCCAGATACAACGGCAGCGCCAGGCGCAGCAGCAGTGCGTACATCGCGCGCGCCAGGCGCTGCCCGAGCGGCGTCATCGGTGGTTCGAGCTCAGAGGGCTCAGTGTGCAGACTGGGTCACCTGCGCATCGGGCTTCACGCTGCGCAACGCGGCCATGAAGTCGTGCTCGATGCGCTGCAACGCCTGGGGCGTATGGCCCTCGAAGCGCAGCACCAGCACCGGCGTCGTGTTGGAGGCCCGCACCAGGCCGAAGCCGTCGTCGTACTCGGCGCGCAGGCCATCGATGGTGATGATCTCGCGTGCGCCGGGGAAGGTGGCCTGCTGCTGCAGCGCCTGCACCACCCGATGCGGCTCGCCCTCGGCGCACGGCACGTTCAACTCCGGCGTGCTGTGGGCGGTGGGCAGGGCATCGAGCACGGCGCTCGGGTCGGCGTGGCGCGACAGGATCTCGAGCATGCGCGCAGCCGTGTACATGGCATCGTCGAAGCCGTACCAGCGCTCGGCGATGAAGATGTGGCCGCTCATTTCGCCTGCAATCGGCCCACCGATCTCCTTGAGCTTGGCCTTGATCAATGAGTGGCCGGTCTTGTACATCATCGGCACGCCGCCGGCCTCGCGGATGACCGGCGCCAGCCGCTGGCTGCACTTCACGTCGTAGATGATGGTGGCGCCGGGGTTGCGCGCGAGCACGTCTCGAACCAGCAGCATCAACTGCCGGTCCGGGTAGATGATGTGCCCGTCGCGGGTGACCAGGCCGAGCCGGTCGCCGTCGCCGTCGAAGGCCATGCCCAGCTCGGCCTCGGTCGCCCTGACCACCTTGATCAGGTCGGCCAGGTTCTCGGGCTTGCTCGGATCAGGGTGGTGGTTCGGAAAGTCGCCGTCGACGCGCGAATACAGGTCGATCACCTCGCAGCCCAGCGCGCGCAGGATGGCCGGCGCCGATGCACCCGGTATGCCGTTGCCGCAGTCGACCACCACCTTCATGGGCCGGGCCAACCGGGCGTCGCGCACGAGATGGCCTGGCCGGCCAGCACCATCTTGAAGCCGTTGTAGTCCTTCGGGTTGTGGCTGCCGGTGACCTGGATGCCGCTGCGGCAGCCGTGGCGGGCACGCGTGGCGGCCACGTAGTACAGCATGGGCGTGGTCACCGGTCCCAGGTCGACCACGTCCAGGCCGGTGGACATCAGCCCACGAATCAGCGCCTGCACCAGCCCGGGCCCGGACAGCCGGCCGTCGCGGCCGACGACCACGGCTTTCTCGCCGGCCGCCCGTGCCTCGCTGCCGAAGGCGCGACCCAGGTGCTCGGCGAAGGTTTCGTCGAGGCCAAGGCCCACGATGCCGCGGATGTCGTAGGCCTTGAAGGCCGAGGCTTGTACTTGCATGGGTCGTGGCGTTCCGGCTGTCTGGACTGGGCGCGATTCTAAGGAGCGGGCTGCACCCATCGGGCCCGGGCGCGGGTTTCGTCACCCCGTTGAAACCCGGCCTGCCCCGGCTTGATTCACAGGTCCGAAAACGGCCAGTTTGTCCACGGCACCAGCCTATCATGCTGTCATGACGCTCCATGAAGAAGCCGCCTGGCGGGCCCTGAGTACGCGCGATGCGCGCTTCGATGGCCGGCTGTTCGTCGGCGTCACCTCCACCGGCATCTACTGCCGCCCGGTGTGTCGGGTCCGCACACCGCGGCGCGAGAACTGCCGCTTCTTCCCGAGCGCGGCGCTGGCCGAATCGCAGGGCTTCCGGCCCTGCCTGCGCTGCCGGCCCGAGTTGGCGCCGGGGCTGTCGCTCACCGATTCGTCCAGCGTGCTGGCGCAGCAGGCGGCACGGCTGCTCGAGCAGGCCGCGCACGAGGGGCTGGACCCACCGTTGTCGGACATCGCCGCGCGGCTGGGCGTGACCGACCGGCACCTGCGACGCATCTTCGGCCAGGCGCACGGCGTGACGCCGATCGACTACCTCACCACCCAGCGCCTGCTGCTGGCCAAGCACCTGCTGACCGACACCGCGCTGCCCATCACGCAGGTGGCGCTCGCGGTGGGCTTCGCCAGCGTGCGCCGCTTCAACGCCGCCTTTGCCGAGCGCTACCGCATGAGCCCGAGCGCGCTGCGCCGCGACCGCGACGACGCCGGCACCAATGACAGCGAGCACGCCACGCCGGCCCAGGCCCATGCGCCCACCGCGCTGCGACTGGCCTGGCGCCCGCCGTACGACGTTCAAGGCGTGCTCGGCTTCTTCGCGCAGCGCGCGATCGTGGGCGTCGAGGTGGTGGACAGCCTGCTGCTGCGCCGCACGCTGCAAGTGCCGCACCGCGGCCAGCTGCTGGGCGGCTGGGTGGGGATGCAGTTCGAGCCGGCTCGCCATGAGGTGCGGGTACAGGTATCGCCCAGCTTGGTGCCGGCCTGGGGCTCCGTGGTGCAGCGTGTGCGCCAGTGCCTCGATCTCGATGCCGAGCCGGCGCTGATCGACGCGGCACTCGCCACCGTCCCGGGCCGGCAGGAGCCCGGCGTTCGCGTGCCCAGCGGGCTGGACGGCTTCGAGATCGCCGTGCGTGTGATTCTGGGCCAGCAAGTGACGGTGTCGGCGGCGCGCACGCTCACGCACCGGCTCGTCGCGCGCTTCGGCGCACCGATCGAGACACCCTGGCCCGGCCTGAACCGCCTGTTCCCCACCGCGCGCACGCTGGCCGAGGCCACGCCGGCGCAGATCGGCGAGCTGGGCATCGTGTGCCAGCGCGTGCGGGCGCTGCAGGCGCTGGCCACCGAGGTCGAAGCCGGCCGTCTGGCGCTGCACCGGGCGGCCCCGTTGGACTCCACGCTGGCGGCGCTGCAGGCGCTCCCCGGCATCGGCGACTGGAGCGCCCAGCTGATCGCGATGCGCGCGCTGGCCTGGCCCGACGCCTGGCCAGCCTCGGACATCGGCGTGCTGCAAGCCCTGGACACCCGCGACCCGCGCGAGGCAACGGCGCGCGCAGAGCCCTGGCGCCCCTGGCGCGCCTACGCCGTGATGCGGCTGTGGCTGCCCCCCGCGGCGCCGCCCGAATCCACCCCTTCCCGGAGCTGAACCATGCCCTCGCACAACTTGATCGCCCAGGCCCGCCTGGATTCACCGCTGGGGCCGCTGACGGCGGCCGTCACCGCCCGCGGGCTGGCCGGCCTCTGGTTCGACGGCCAGGTGCACCACCCCGGCGTGCTGGGCGTGCCCGAGCGGCCCGACCATCCGCTGCTGCAGCGCGTGGCCGCCGTGATGGACGCGTACTTCGAAGGCCGGATGCCGGCGGCCGATGCGCTGCCGTTCGACCTGCACGGCACGCCGTTCCAGCAGGCCGTGTGGCGGGCGCTGCTGGAGGTTCCCGCAGGCCGCACCAGCACGTATGGCCGCGTCGCCGAGCGCATCGGCCGTCCCACGGCGGTGCGCGCGGTGGGCGCGGCAGTGGGCCGCAATCCGGTGTCGGTGCTGGTGCCCTGCCACCGCATCCTCGGCCGCGACGGCACCCTCACCGGCTACGACGGCGGCCTCGATCGCAAGCGTGCGCTGCTGGACCTCGAAGGCGTGGCCTACCGATGAAGCCGCGCGACCTGCTGGAACTCACGCTGCTGGCCGCGATCTGGGGCGCCTCGTTCCTGTTCATGCGCATCGCCGCACCCGCCTTCGGCGCGGTGCCGCTGGCCGCGGTGCGCGTGCTCGGCGCCGCGCTGGTGCTGCTGCCGCTGCTGGCGTTGCGCGGCGAGTGGCCCGCGCTGCGGCGGCACTGGCGGCCGATCGCGCTGGTCGGGCTCACCAACTCCGCGCTGCCCTTCGTCGCGTTCGGCTATGCCAGCCTGTCGATCACCGCCGGGCTGGCGTCGATCTTCAACGCCGCCACGCCGCTGTTCAGCGCGCTGATCGCCTCGTTGTGGCTGCGCGAGCCGATGACGCGCACCCGGGCGCTGGGCCTGACCTTGGGCTTTGCCGGTGTCGTGGGGCTGGCGCTGCACAAGGCCGCCGCCGCATCGGCCACTGGCGTCGCCGCCACGGCCGACGCCGGCGTGGCGGGGGCGATCGCGGCCTGCCTGGCGGCCACCCTGCTGTACGGCTTTTCGGCCAGCTTCGCCAAGCGCCACCTGGCCGGCGTGCCCTCGATGGCGCTGGCCACCGGCAGCCAGCTCGGCGCGGCGGTGCTGCTGGCGCCGATGGCGGCACTGGCCTGGCCGCAGGCGATGCCCGCGCCGGTGCACTGGGGCGTGGCGCTCGCACTGGCCGTGCTGTGCTCGGGCGTGGCCTACATCCTGTACTTCCGGCTGATTGCCCACACAGGGCCGACCAACGCGGCATCGGTCACCTTCCTGATCCCGGCCTTCGCCGTGCTGTGGGGCTGGTGGCTGCTGGGCGAGACGGTGAACTTGGCGATGCTGGCCGGCTGCGCGGTGATCGTGCTGGGCACCTCGCTGGTGCTGGGCCTGTGGCCGCGGCCGGCGCGGCGATAATTCCGGGTTCCTTGCAGGAGTCACCCCTTGGCCGCCACCATCCTCCAACAGCTTCCCGTCGGCGAGCGCGTCGGCATCGCCTTCTCCGGCGGCCTGGACACCAGTGCCGCCGTGCACTGGATCCGCTCCAAGGGCGCGATCCCTTGTGCCTACACCGCGCACCTGGGCCAGCCCGACGAGAGCGACTACGACGACATTCCTCGCAAGGCCCGGGCCTACGGCGCAGAGATCGCGCGCCTGGTCGACTGCCGCGCACAGCTGGTGGCCGAGGGCATTGCCGCCATCCAGTGCAGCGCCTTCCACATCTCCACCGGCGGCGCCACCTACTTCAACACCACGCCGCTGGGCCGCGCCGTCACCGGCACGGCGCTGGTGGTGGCGATGAAGGAGGACAGCGTCCACATCTGGGGCGACGGCAGCACCTACAAGGGCAACGACATCGAGCGCTTCTACCGCTACGGGCTGCTGGCCAACCCGGCGCTGCGCATCTACAAGCCCTGGCTCGACCAGCGCTTCATCGACGAGCTCGGCGGTCGCAAGGAGATGAGCGAGTACCTCATTGCCAACGGCTTCGACTACAAGATGAGTGTCGAGAAGGCCTACTCCACCGACAGCAACATGCTGGGCGCCACCCACGAAGCCAAGGATCTCGAGTTCCTGAACGCGGGCATGCACATCGTCAAACCCATCATGGGCGTGGCCTTCTGGCGCGAGGATGTGGCCGTCAAGCCCGAGACGGTGACGGTTCGCTTCGAGGAAGGCCAGCCGGTGGCGCTCAACGGCATGACCCATGCCAGCGCGGTGGCGCTGTTCGAGGAGGCCAACCGCATCGGCGGACGACACGGCCTGGGCATGTGCGACCAGATCGAGAACCGCATCATCGAGGCCAAGAGCCGCGGCATTTACGAGGCCCCGGGCATGGCGCTGCTGCACATCGCCTATGAGCGGCTGGTGACCGGCATCCACAACGAAGACACCATCGAGCAGTACCGCACCAACGGCCGCCGCCTGGGCCGGCTGCTCTACCAGGGCCGCTGGTTCGACCCGCAGGCGATGATGCTGCGCGAAACGGCACAACGCTGGGTGGCGCGCGCCATCACCGGCGAGGTGACGCTGGAGCTGCGCCGCGGCAATGACTACACCGTCCTTGACACCACCAGCCCCAACCTCACCTACGCCCCCGAGCGGCTGTCGATGGAGAAGGTGGAAGGCGCGTTCACGCCAGCCGACCGCGTGGGCCAGCTCACCATGCGCAACCTGGACATCCAGGACACGCGCGAGAAGCTGGGCATCTACAGCCGCGCCGGGCTGCTGGGCGGCACCGACGGCAGCCTGCCGCTGCTGTCGTCATCTGTGGGCGAGGCCGAAAAGGGCTGACCGGTTCGCGGGCGCACGCGGTCGCGGCGCCGGCTCAGACGCTGACGCGGTTGCGCCCGCCGTGCTTGGCACGGTAGAGCGCGCGATCGGCGGCGTCGAGCAGTTCGCGGGGGTCGGTCATGGCCTCACCGAGCTCGGCAACGCCGACCGAAACCGTCTGGCGGTGGTCCATGCCGCGGCGGCCGCTGCGGCTGTCCACCTCGAGACGGAATCCGTGGCCCTCGATCGACGCGCGGATGCGTTCACCCAGTTCGGTGGCCTCGTCCAGCCGGGAGTTGGGCAGCACCACCGCGAACTCCTCGCCGCCCAGGCGCCCGAACACGTCCTCGCGCCGAACCAAGGTCTTGACCAGCTGCGCGCACTCCTTGAGCACATGGTCGCCAGCGCTGTGGCCATAGGTGTCGTTCACCTGCTTGAAGTGGTCCAGGTCGAAGTACACCAG